>JABGQT010000091.1 GCA_018648685.1 Anaerolineae bacterium | reverse complement strand
ATCCAACTACTGTAGCTAAAGAAGCTACCAAAGCAATAATCACACCAACCCGTTCAAACAACTTCCAAGAATCAATATGTTTTTTATTGTCTTCTTCCATAGTTTTCCCTTTCCACTTTATAGAAAACACCTGTTTATCAAATGATCGCATTCTCTAATGAAACCAATTGAAAATTACACCCAAAAGCTTCAACGCCCACAAGAATATTTCCTTACTACCTAAAACAAAACCCTGCCATGATTATAAACCATGGCAGGGTAAAAAAAATCTTACTCAGCGGCTATCACTTCGATCCCGCCCATCCAAGGGCGTAAAACTTCAGGGATAATAATTGAGCCATCTTCCTGTTGATAATTTTCCATGATCGCGATCATGATCCGCGGCAAGGCTGTTCCCGATCCGTTCAAGGTATGCAGGAAACGATTTTTCTTGCTATCTTCCGGTCTATAGCGGATATTGGCACGGCGAGCCTGAAAATCGGTCACGTTTGATACCGAAGAAACTTCCAGCCATTCGTTGCATCCCGCTGACCAAACTTCGATATCGTAAGTGATGGTCGCGCCGAAGCCCAAATCGCCAGTGCATAATTGCAGAATCCGATATGGCAAGCCCAGCATCGCAACAACTTCCTCGGCGTCTGCCATCATTTTCTCAAAAGCGGCATCTGACTCTTCAGGTTTGACGTACATATACATCTCAACCTTGTCAAATTGATGGCCGCGTTTAATCCCGCGCACATCACGTCCCGCGCTCATTTTTTCACGCCGAAAACAAGGCGTATAAGCCGTGTAATATTTTGGCAAATCTCCTTCTTCAAAGATCTCATCCATATGATAGCCCGTTAGCGGAACTTCGGCTGTGGGCACCAGATATAGATCTTCTTCGTGGTCTTTATAGAGATTGCCAACAAATTTGGGTAATTGTCCTGCGCCATAAACAGTTGCTGTCTTTACCATAAAAGGCGTATATTTTTCGGTATACCCTTGCTTGATATGCAAGTCGAGCATAAAAGCGATTAACGCCCGCTGTAAACGTGCCCCTGCCCCACTGAGAACGTAAAAACGGGAACCAGTGATCTTCACACCCCGCTCAAAGTCGATTATCCCGAGAGCAGGCCCCATATCCCAGTGTGGTTGCGGATCGAAATCAAATTGCGGGATTTCACCAACAGTCTTGAGAACAACATTTTCGCTTTCATCCACACCATAAGGAGTCGCATCGCTCGGGATATTGGGCAGGGTTGCCATAATCGACGTTAACTCGGCATCCACACCTCGGAGATCGTCATCCAAATCTTTGATCTGATCTCCAACAGCTCGCATCTCGTTAATTTTTTCCTGTCGCGATTCAGCATTCTTCATGCGACCAATTTCTTTGGATACGGTATTTCGCTCTGCTTTGAGCTTTTCCACTTCCCCCAAAATCTCACGGCGACGCTCATCCAAGGCGATAACAGAATCAACCACTTCCGCATCGGCTTGGCGTTTTTCTAAGCCTTGCCGCACTACATCGGGATTTTCACGAATTAAACGAATATCAAGCATCTTGCACCTCCAATATAAAAGAAAAAACGCCCCGATCCACAGCAGGACGAGGGGCGCTCGTGGTGCCACCTGCTTTCGCCACCTTTCATCTTTGATGAAAGGCAACCTCTATGACGCTATAACGGGCGTGCCCGATTCTCTTATGACAAAGTCTCTACGAGAATAACGCGGTGCTTCTCCAAATTGGCTCCTTCCCCTTTTATGGGGAAAGGTTAGGATGGAAGCACACCATCAGAGTGGATTTCGCTACTTTACTGACCTTCTCGCACAACCGAAGGCTCTCTGTACAGCTACGCAACTACTTATCTCCGAGTTCGTTCTATTGTCGACTATTATATACTAAAAAAAAGACACTGAGCGTTTTTTTACTCAGTGTCTAAAATTTAGAGAATCAACATCCTAATCTCGGTTCATCGCATCCATCACGGCGACAGCTGCGATTTCAACGATGTCGTTCACTTCGTCACCTTGTTGCAAAACATGGACGGGAGCCCCCATGCCAACGAGGATGGGGCCAATGGCTTTTGCTTTGCCTAGACGGGCAAGTAGTTTATAGGAGATATTTGCGGCATTGAGAGAGGGGAAGATAAGCACGTTGGCATCTTTGACCGCACTAAAGGGGAAGCGATTTTCAATAAAGCTGGGAACTACCGCTGTGTCAGCTTGCATTTCACCATCAGAGGGAATGTCGGGGTGCTTTTCTTTCATCAACTTTGCCGCTTTGGCAATTTTGTTGGAAGATGGGTGATCTGTAGATCCGAAATCGGAGAAAGAGAGAAAAGCGACGCGAGGGTCAATTTCTATGCTCTTGGCAAAATCCGCCGCTAGTGTAGCGATTTCTACCAAATCGTCTGCGCTGGGGTCAATATTGACAGTGGTGTCTGCAAAGATATAGGCTTTAGCATCAACGATCATGATATATAGCCCGGCAACGTGATCTGTGCCTTCGGCGGTATGATGAATTTTTAACGCGGGACGGATTACATCGGGATAATCGTAGGTGAGACCCGAAACAGCTGCATCTGCTTCTCCCATGTAGATCATCATGGGGGCAAAAACGTTGGAGCGACGCATAACTTCTTTAGCATAGTTCAGGGACATGCCTTTGCGTTGGCGCATCTGCCAATAGGCTTCACCATATTTTTCGCGCCTATCCATATCACGCGGGCTGATGATTTCCGGCTTAAAATCGAGAGCCAACTCTTCGATCTTTTCGGCTATTCGCTCTGGATTCCCTAAGAGAATCGGATGCCCGATCCCTTCATCCTTCACACGAGCAGCAGCACGGATAATTTTCGGTTCTTCCCCTTCCTCAAAAACAACACGTTTCGTCCCGCCTGAAGATTTGGCCTTATTCATAATCAGGTGGTGCATACGAGCACCTTTCCCCTGTCTGAAAGCCAGCTCTTCGCGATATTTTTCAATATCAATTATCTTGCGCGCTACGCCGGTATTCATCGCGGCTTGGGCTATAGCAGGTGCCTCCCATAAAAGCACACGCGGGTCCATCGCCGCAGGGATAATATATTCGCGCCCAAATTTCATGCTTTCTTTGCCGTAGGCACGTAAAACGCTATCAGGAACATCTTCTTTCGTGAGATCTGCTAAAGCTTTAACTGCAGCGACCTTCATTTCTTCATTGATCGCACTTGCGCGTACATCCAATGCACCGCGAAAAATGAAAGGGAACCCCAACACATTATTAACTTGGTTCGGATAATCAGAGCGTCCTGTCGCAATAATACAATCGGGGCGAACTTCTAATGCCAATTCGGGCATAATTTCAGGTGTAGGATTCGCCATCGCAAAAATGATGGGATCTTTTGCCATTGTTTTAACCATATCTTGCGTTAAAACACCGGCTACAGAAAGACCGTAGAAAACATCGGCACCGACCATTGCATCTGCAAGGGTACGTCTATCAGTCTTACGCACGAATTCTTTTTTATATTTATTCAAACCCTCGCGCTCATGATGCAATACACCGCGCGAGTCAAGCATCATCAGGTTTTCTGGTTTCACCCCAAGCCTAACAGCAAGCTTACTACACGAAATAGCTGAAGCCCCCGCACCGTTCACAACAACCTTAATCTCATCAATCTTCTTTCCAATAATTTCCAGGGCATTGAGCAAACCTGCCGAAGAAATGATCGCTGTGCCATGCTGGTCATCGTGAAAAACAGGGATAGGCAACTCAGCCTTGAGTCTTGTCTCAATTTCAAAACATTCGGGGGCTTTTATATCTTCAAGATTGATTCCACCAAAGGTTGGCGCAATCGCTTTAACAACCTTGATAATTTCTTCAACATCCAATTCATCCACTTCGATGTCAAAAACATCTACGTCGGCAAATTTTTTAAAGAGAACCCCTTTCCCCTCCATTACAGGTTTAGATGCCAAGGGACCAAGATTTCCCAAACCCAAAATCGCTGTACCATTACTAACCACTGCGACCAAATTTCCCTTCGATGTATATTCATAGGCATCTTCTGCGTTATCGGCAATATCCAACACAGGCTCAGCCACACCAGGCGAATAAGCCAAACTAAGTTGGCGCGCCGTATCCATTGGCTTTGTGGGAACAACCGCTATTTTTCCGGGCTTCCCCTTTAGGCGATGATATTCCAATGCCTCTTCACGAGTAAACTTGCTCATACTATCTCCTTAGCTAATTTTTAGCTATTCTGTGGTCAATTTTTATCAACCACAGCGATTATGACACAAGGGATAACCCCAATATAGTTCCTTTTGTCACATATTTTGATGATGCCTGCAAGGTTTGGCACAGGGCCTTGTATATAGTACACATAAGCTTTAGTAGAGTTCTGCAAAAAAACATGTTTATAGTTTTTTCATGTATAATAGATGCAATCCTTAATGGATTTTTATTTACCAATTCTCTGCCGCCCAATTGCGGTCATAACTTTTAAAAAGATCTTCTGAAAATTTTTAGGGTTCGCCCTACTGGATTTTATTTGGGATGCCCATTTATTAATGGGCAACGATGTGAAAAAGCGGGCTGAAAAATTGAATAAGTACTGACTAGCACATCGTCCCCGATGACCTTGTCATCTCTATTTACCTTTATCTGACTCTTAGTCACTTATAGGTTTATCCACAAACAGAAATTCTCTTAACAGTCGTGACCTCTTGGTAGGGTCGCGACTGTCTGTTTTTAAGATGCCAAAAATCACTGCGATCAAAGTGCAACGTAGGAATACTGAAAGAGTAAGCATCTTTTTGGATGGCGAATTCGCCTTCGGTCTCACCCGTGTTTTAGCTGGCTTTTTGCAAATTGGGCAGATTCTCGGCGAAGAAAAAATTGCCGCTCTACAAGCCGAAGACGAGATGGAAATGGCATATCTGAGAGCAATAAATTTTCTCAGCTACAGACCTCGCTCATCGGCAGAGATACGCAAAAACTTAAGAAAGTATGAAGTTCCTGAACTGTGCATTGAACCTACAATAGAACGCCTCGAAAAAAATGGCTTTCTCAACGATGCAGATTTTGCAAGAAGCTGGGTAGAAAATAGAAATACATTTCGCCCGCGCGGAGGACGCGCCCTAAGAGTCGAACTCCGCCAGAAAGGTCTTTCGGACGAGCTTATCCAAACCACTTTGGATGAAATGGTCAACGAAGAAGAACTGGTTTATAGCGCAGGTATAAAGAAAGCAAAAAAACTAGTGAAACAAAATCTAGAATGGCAAGATTTTCGAAAAAAACTTGCAGCCTTTCTAGCAAGACGCGGTTTTAATTATGGCGTGATCTCTCCCATTCTTTCGCAGTTATGGGACGAGGTACAAGAAAAAGAAGATTGAAAAATCGTAGGTCGCGTTTTTACCGTGACAACTTTTAGCAAATTGAACAAGTCGTGCTAAAAGCATGGTCTACAGATACGAGAAAAGGTTTGTCTCCAAGAAAATACCGGTTTAGCGGAGGCAAGCCCAAATACGGGAGCGACACGCTCCATCCATCTATAAAAATGACTGAATAACGAGGAAAAAATGAAACCACTAAACCCACTATTGATCGGAATAATTGCATTGCTAATCGGCATAGCAATTGGCTTTATGATAAACCGCTATCTAAATGCACAGGAACTAAAGCGCCAGAAAATGACAGCCGATAACATTATCAAAGGCGCGACAGAACAAGGGCGTTTGATCGAAATTCAGGCACGAGACAGCGCCTTGAAAATCACGCGCGAAGCTGAAGCAGATATTTCGAAGCGCAGAAACAAGTTGAATCAGGAAGAAAGCCGAATTCAGACTCGTCGCGATGAACAAGATAGCCGCGCCGAACGTTTGGAGCAACGCGAAGAGACTGTGAATAAACGCCAAAGTACTGTTGATCGCCGCGCGAATGAAGTTGAAAAACAATACGAAGTACAAATGCAAAAACTGCAAGAAATTTCGCAAATGACAACTGATGAGGCTAAGGAAATTATTCTTGCTGAAGTAGAAAAAGATGCGCGTGGCGATATGGCACGTATTGTGCGCCAAATTGAATCTGAAGCTCGCGCAGACGGTGAAAAACGCGCCCGCAAATTGATCGCCGATGCTATCCAGCGAGTCGCATCAGAACATGTTTCTGAAGTGACTTCAAAAATTGTTCCTTTGCCAAATGATGATATGAAAGGACGCATCGTTGGGCGCAACGGACGCAATATCCGTGCTTTTGAGCAAGCTGCAGGCGTAGACGTGATCGTAGATGACACTCCCGAAGCCGTAACGATCTCTTGTTTTGACTCAGTACGCCGTGAAATTGGTAGACGTGCAATGACCCGCCTAACGCTAGACGGGCGTATCCACCCCGCGCATATTGAAAAAATTGTTAAAGAAGAAACTAAAGCTGTTGATAAAGTAATGGCTGAAGCAGGCGAACAAGCTGCCTATGATGCAGGGATCAGCGGGCTAAAACCCGAAATCTTACGCATGATGGGACGACTTAAATTCCGCACTTCATATGGTCAAAATCAACTAGCACACGCGGTCGAGGCATCGAAACTTGCCAGCATTATTGCAGCCGAAATTGGTGCAGATATAGAAGTAGCTAAATTGGGCGGCTTTTTGCACGATATTGGCAAGGCAATGGATCATAACCAAGAGGGCACACATGCCAAACTTGGCGCAGAATTTTGTCGCCGCTATGGTGTGAAAAACGAGAAAGTACTTAATGCAATTGCTTCTCACCATCATGAAGAAGATCAGGCATCGGTTGAAGCCGTTATTGCAGAAGCCGCTGACGCAATTTCTGGTGCACGCCCTGGTGCTCGCCGTGAAGACCTTGAAGCCTATATCAAACGCATCCGTGCGCTCGAAGATTTGGCAAAATCCTTTAAGGGTGTTGAAAACGCTTACGCCATTCAAGCTGGGCGCGAAGTCCGCATTATTGTCAGCCCCGACGATATTGATGATTTCACCGCCGGAAAACTTGCACGCGATATAGCCAATCAGATCGAAGAAAATATGCAATATCCCGGTCAGATCAAGGTGATCGTCATTCGTGAAACACGCGCGATCGATTACGCGAAATAAAGACTTTTCTTTTCTAAACAAAATCCCCTATTCTCTAAAAAGAATAGGGGATTTTGTGTTTAGCTTCCAAAACTTGGGCAACACGCAAAGCGGGGTGCAGGTTGCCTGTATTTTTCCCATGCTTCCATTCCTCCGCGCAAGCTAAGCACAGAAGAAAAGCCTTCATCCTCTCCGAGAATATCGGCAGCGACCTTGCTCTTAAGTCCGTGATCGCAAATCAGGATCATCGCTTGCTCTTTATCATAACTTTCTTCGATCAACACTTCATGCATAAAGTTGTCAAAGGGAAGCGAAACAGCCTTCTCTATCTGCCTTGCTTCGAAAACATCTCTTTCTCGCAAATCAATCAGCAGAGGCATATCAGTTTGACGTGCAAGAATTTCTTGCAATTCTGCTGGCTCAATATCACGAAATTCCGCACCACTGCTTATCCGTCGCAGAAAATCAAGCAGAGAGACGCTTTCTATCTCACGGAGCTTTCGAGCGATCACAATTGTCACAGCCAAAAGAGCAATGACAACAGTTCCTATCAGTAAAAAATCCATTCCTATATCCTAAGCTGGCTTATGTGCTGTAATTTTTGCGCTGAAAACGGATTTGTAAACCGCTTCTTTTGACAAACCACCTAATTGGATTTCCCCTCCGAGTTGGCGAACGGCATCATCAACTTGGTCTCGATCTAAATACACAGGGACTATTTGAACATCAACGAAACCTGCTTGTTTTATGCCTGAGATATATTCTTCAACATCTAGGGCACCCGAAACGCATCCTGCCCACGCGTTTAGACTATCTTTCAGCCCATCAGGAAGCGTACCTTCTGTCACCATATCGCTAACGGCCAACTTTCCTCCCGAACGCATTGCTCGATACATTTCACGGAAAACTTGCGGCTTGTCGGTGCTGAGATTAATGACACAATTGGAAATAATCACATCAATACTTGCGTCAGGAACAGGAAGATGCTCAATTTCACCCAAGCGGAACTCAACATTATCTGCGCCGATCTTGGCTTTGTTAGCGCGTGCTTTTTCGAGCATGGCTGGGGTCATATCAACACCAATAACATGACCTTCTGGGCCTACACGCTGTCCCGCGAGGAAGCAATCGATTCCCCCGCCAGAGCCGAGATCGAGGACAGTTTGTCCGGGCGTTAAGGCTGCAAGGGTAACGGGATCGCCGCATCCGAGAGAGAGACCGGTTACTTCTTCGGGAAGGGTGTCTGCATCGGCTTCATTGTAGAATTTTTTGATAGCTGCCAAGTGGACGACTTCGTCTCTGGCATCAGCTTCTGAATCGCCGCAGCAAGATGTCGCAACATCACTACAACAATCGGCGGGGGTTCCGACCTTAAAGGTTTCGGCTATTTTGCTGTAACGGTCACGCACAGCGGTGCGGACATTAAGTTCGACTTTTTCTTGGGTCATTTTATTTTTCCTGATAATTATTGTTTTTCCCTTGTAGTAACGACTTTAGTCGTCCTGTTTAGGGTTGAAGCCCTTACTACGAGGGGATTTGATGGTACAAAGTTTCTTTTCAAGATAATGTTGATAAAGGGTAACAAGCCAAAATTCAGTGCGAAGCGGTTTTTTATCCAATTAATCTGTAGCACATTCTTTGCTAATTCCTTCTGCTTCTAATCCGAAATATTTTTTCTGTATCCAAAATGCAACGGAAACCAGGCCGATCATGACAGGAACTTCGATGAGCGGGCCGATCACGGCGGCAAAAGCTTCGCCAGAATTGATGCCAAAAACGGCGATGGCGACGGCGATGGCTAGCTCAAAATTATTGCTGGCGGCGGTAAAAGAGAGGGTGGTTGATTTTTTATAGCCAGCGTTGAGTTTATGCCCCATCCAAAAGCTGATGATGAACATCAGAACAAAATAGATCACAAGCGGGATGGCAATGCGGATTACATCGGTTGGGATGGCGACGATCAAATCGCCTTTGAGACTGAACATGACCATGATCGTGAAGAGCAAGGCAATGAGGGTCATGGGGCTGATCTTGGGAACAAATTGCTCGTGATACCACTCCTGCCCTTTTGCTCGAACGAGGAAGAAACGCGTCAGGAATCCGGCGATGAAAGGAATACCAAGATAAATGAAAACGCTTTTGGCAATTTCTGCGATGGTGATCTCGACGAGGCTGCCTTCCATCCCAAACCAGGTCGGGAGAATGGTGATGAATACGTAGGCGTAGAGACTATAAAAAAGGACTTGGAAAATGCTGTTGAAAGCGACCAAGCCTGCCGCGTATTCGGTATCGCCTTTAGCAAGGTCGTTCCAGACGATGACCATCGCAATACAGCGCGCAAGACCAATAAGAATTAGTCCGACCATATAATGGGGGAAATCTCGCAGGAAAATAATGGCGAGAGTAAACATCAGGATCGGCCCGATCACCCAGTTCTGGACAAGAGAGATGCCGAGAATTTTCCAGTTTTTGAAAACATCACCCAATTCTTCGTAGCGGACTTTTGCGAGTGGGGGATACATCATCAGGATCAATCCGAGCGCGATGGGGATATTAGTCGTGCCTACAGAGACAGCGGCGTTAAAATTCTGTACAGTGACTGGAAAGAAGAAACCGAAGGCGACTCCGATCGCCATGGCGAGGAATATCCAGAGGGTTAGATAACGATCAAGAAAGGATAGGTTTTTGTTCATTTGTAATTCTCCTTTTGAGCTTGCCCCTCTCCTAAATTCCGTTTTTAGAATTTGGGGGAGGCTGGGAGGGGGTGGCTTCGATACGCTCCGAGAAAGCGTTCGGAGCTACTCAGCCACCTTTGAAAATAAAAGTGTCATATGGTTAGCTTTTTTTATACAAATAGATAAATATCGATGCGTTTTTGCAAAAAAAGACACCTTACTTGGGTGTCAAATTTAGATTCAATTCCGGGGCAAAATCTCCTGCAAGCTGACAACAGGCATCTATGATCTTCTTTTGATCTAGAGAGTAAAAAACCTGCTTTCCCTCACGGCGAGAATCGACCAATCCCGCTGAGCGTAAAATACTCAAATGATGCGAAACAGTTGGCTGCGAAACATTCAGTGCTTCAACGATCTCGCCTACACTGAGCCATTTGCAGCAGCAGAGGCTCATGATCTTTTGGCGGGTTTCATCCGCGAGGGCTTTGGCAAAGTTAACTGTATTTTTAGTCATATAGATAATCTTCTATTTATTCAGACGCAATACTAATAGATGATCATCTATGTGTCAAGGTTTTATTCTACAATTGTTTTTTGGGATTCTATAATTTTTTCTTTATGCGGTTCAACCTTAAATATCTTAAATCCCCACTGCACGGCAGGACCGATGAGTAGCGCAAAAACTACTGTTCCAATTCCGACAGGACCGCCGATAAGCCCGCCAATGGTAACAACTGTGACTTCGATGATTGTGCGTGCCTTGCGGACGCTTAATCCCGTTGTACGCTTTAATCCCAACATTAAGCTATCACGCGGACCTGCGCCCGCGTTTACGCCAATATAGATCGCGCTGGCAAAACCCATCATCAGAATAGCTGCTAATAACATCGGTATCTGCAAGAGCAAATTATTTTCGACCGAAGGGACAAAGCTAAGAGCCAGGTCAAGCCAGGGACCAATGCTCAATATGTTTCCCAAAGTCCCCCAACCAATTTGTTCACGCATCAGCAGCGCCCCCGTAAGCACCACAAAGCCAGAAGCAACGGTCATTGTGCCGGGTGTGACATGTAAAAGATAAGAAAGCCCAACCTCCAACACACCCCATGCACCTGTGCCTAAATTACCTTGAATAAGTAACGCAATCGAAAGCCCAAAAAGAGCAAAGCCGATTTGGATACGCAGAAAATCACGTGGGAAAGTCTCCCAGTTAATAGGTTTAAACATCTCGCGATAATACCACCCTTTAAGCAAGATACCGAATGTTTTGTAAACACTCGGTATCTATTCTCACTATTTTAGTTTTAGCACAAACTTCTCTTGAAATTTTTTAACCTTCGGTGCAACAACCGCACGACAATAAGGCTGATCGGCATTATTCGCAAAATAATCTTGGTGATAATCTTCCGCGGGATAGTATTCTTCGAGCGGCACAACTTCAGTCACAATCGGATTTGCCCACTGCGCTGCCATTTCAACAATGATCTTTTCAGCGGATTCTTTTTGTTCGGCTGAATTATAAAAGATGGCAGAGCGATATTGCGTCCCCACATCTGCACCTTGGCGATTTAGGGTTGTTGGGTCATGGATAGTGAAAAAGACGCGCAGCAACTCGTCAAAAGAGATGATCTCGGAATCAAATTCGATCTGGACAACTTCAGCATGTCCCGTTTCGCCCGTGCAAACGGCTTGATAGCTGGGATTTGGCGTGATGCCGCCAGAATAGCCTGATTCCACTTTGGAAACACCTTTAAGATCAGCATAAACCGCTTCGAGACACCAAAAGCATCCGCCCGCGAGCGTTGCAATTTCCTGGGCCATAATTTCTCCTCACGCTTATGGATAACTCATTTAGACATCACACAATAAGCTGTCATTGCTTCAATGTGGGAGATTGCCTCGTCGTGAAAGCATGCTCCTCACAATCACATAGCTTTGTTCAACTCTATTTGATTTGGCCACTAGCTTTACTTATTTTTGATTTCGGGCAAAAAGGCACTTTGACCTGAGTACACATTCTGCTCACATGTATCAACGTATAAAGACATCGGATGCACAGCACCTTCATATTCTGCGGGCAGCTCAATTTCGCAATATAACCTTTCTTTATATCCTGCGATAAAATCGCATCCTGTTGAATTGTGATTTCCGATCTTAACCCTGTAATTCCACTCTCCAGAAGCGCCGGGGATCTCTTTCTCCAGACCGGGCACGCCGCCAGGCATCTTGATATAAAACTCCAGAGGCTCATCCTTATACCAATCTATATAGACCACTGTCATATTTACGCCTTCAAAGGCATCACAATATTGTGGTTCTGCGGTCGGGGTAGGCGATTGCGTTGGCGCTATTATTGGTGTTGGCGTTTTTTCTGAAGGAGGTTCTACAAGTACCGCAGCTGTTGGCGGTATCTGCGTAGGTGCAACAACCGCCGTGGGGATTTGCGTCGGTTCCACCATAGATACAGAAGGTCGGAGATAGAAAAAAACGTAAGCAGCGCCCAGCACCATAAAAAAGACCAGGCCTATCCCTCCTCCAACGAGCAATCCTTTTGCCCAATCGGGAATTCCAGTATTTGCCTGAGCTACTTGAGTATTCAAAGCTACGCCGCATACGCCGCATTTCTTTGATGCATCAGGAATTTGATTGCCACAATTTGGACATTGCATAGGTATCTCCGTTAAAAATTATAGGGGCGGGGTTATCCCGCCCCTATACAAAATTTAGCGTAATCAGGCTACAGGCAGGGCATCCGCCTCTTTATCGGAAGCAACTTCCTTTATAAGGATGATCTCGCCACCATCATCCAGATCCACGAGAATGGTGTCGCCTTCAGCAAAGCGTCCAGCCAGGAGAGCATCCGAGAGGGGATCTTCCACCTGTTGCTGAATGACGCGCTTGAGTGGACGTGCACCCATTTCGGGATCGTATCCCAGTTCGCCAAGTTGCCTGAGGGCAACGGGTGTGGCACTCAGAACGAGACCATGTTCGACGAGGCGAGCGGAGACTTTTGCGAGTTCAAGAGAAACGATTTCCTGAATATCTTCTTCGTTGAGCGCGCGGAAAACGACCACGCCATCCAATCTGTTGATAAACTCAGGGCGGAATTCGCGCTTGAGCGTTTCTGTGAGATTTTTGCGCATCTCTTCATAAGAAAGGCGTTCTTCGACTTCTTTATCTTGCTTTAGCTGGAAGCCGAGCGAGCCTTGCTTTTTGATCATATCTGCACCAACGTTGGAGGTCATGACGATGATAGCGTTGCTGAAATCAACCTTTTGACCGCGCGCATCGGAGAGATGTCCTTCTTCCATGATCTGGAGGAGCATATTATGAACTTCACCATGTGCCTTCTCAACTTCGTCAAAAACAACGATCGAATAAGGGCGGCGGCGGAGCGCTTCGGTGAGTTGCCCGGCATCATCATAACCGACATATCCGGGAGGGGCACCCACCAAACGACTAGCGGTATGGCGCTCCATAAACTCGGACATATCTAGCTGAATGGCGGCATCTTCACTGCCAAACATGAATTTCGCGAGGGCTTTGGTCAGTTCTGTTTTGCCAACACCTGTCGGCCCAAGGAACATCAAAGAGCCAATTGGGCGCTGAGGGTCTTTAAGACCGGCACGGGCACGGCGTACGGCACGCGCGATGATTTCGATCGCTTCATCCTGCCCAATGATGTGCTCCCGCAATTCTTCTTCCATATTCAGCAGGCGCTCAGATTCTTCTTGCGCAAGTTGCATCAGCGGCACACCTGTCCACATGGAAACCATTTCGGCAATGTCTTCTGCGCTCACGACGGGGCTATTTGCTCGATCCCAGCCGGTGCGAATTTTTTCAATTTTTTCTTCAATCGCAGAAAGCGCGCTATCAATGGCTTGTAATTCTTCTTCCGTTTGGCCTTCTTCCTGGGCAAGTGTACGCGTTGCTTTTGTTTCTTTTAGCTTCGTGTAAAGATCTTTTGCTTCTTTAGCTGCGGGGGATTTATACATCCGCACGCGCGAAGATGATTCGTCAATCAGGTCAATCGCCTTATCCGGGAGGAAACGCTCCGAGATATACCTGGATGAAAGCTGGGTTGCCGATTCAAGGGCTTCATCCGAAATGACGAGGTGATGGTGATCTTCATAGGCCTTACGGATACCCTTAAGAATGGCAATGGTCTCTTCTTCGGAGGGTTCTTCGACCAAAATGGACTGGAAGCGACGCTCAAGAGCAGCATCTGCTTCGATATTTTTACGATATTCATCCATCGTGGTTGCGCCGATAACCTGGAGTTCACCACGAGAAAGCGCAGGCTTAAGGATATTGGCAGCGTCTACGGCTGAACCGGCAGACCCTGCACCAACGAGCATATGCACTTCATCAATGAAGAGGATCGCGCCTGATTTTTTAAGTTCATCGATCACGCGTTTGAGACGTTCTTCAAATTGACCACGGTACATTGTCCCTGCAACGAGGGAACCAACATCCAATTGGAGGACTTGTTTCTTCATCAGCGGAGCGGGGACATCCCCATCCACGATGCGTTGGGCTAGACCTTCGACGATGGCGGTTTTACCAACACCGGGTTCGCCGATAAGGGCAGGATTGTTTTTTGTACGACGTGCCAAAATCTGGATAACACGCTCAATTTCGGTTTGGCGGCCGATGACGGGGTCAAGCTTTTTCTCTTCAGCGAGGGCAGTTAGATCAGTGGCAAGTTGATCGACGAGGGGAGTCTTCTTCTGCTCTTTTTTAGCGGGAGCCTGCCGAGGGGCACGTTTGCCTCGTCCCAATGTTGGGGCAGAGGAGGATGCGCCTTCGTCCAATATTCGTCTTACTTGCTTGCGGATTTTCTCGGGGGGTAATCCTAACTTATCAAAAACGAATTTGACCGTTCCATCGCTGCGTGTGAGGGCAAGGAGCAAATGCTCGGTGCCAATATAATGATGCCCAATAGAGCGGGCTTCTTCGATCGCGAATTCAAGAACTTTTTGTGTCTCTGGGGCAAGGCTAGGTTTGCCTTCATCGGCGGATTTGCTATTTTCTTTTGTGACACGTTGAATGATCTCCTGGACTCGCTCAACATCGAGACCAAGTTCACGCAGGGCACGGCCTGCTACACCACCTTCTTCGATCAGTAAGCCGAGAAGGAGGTCTTCTGTTCCGAGGGATTCTTTGCGGGCTTTTTCGGCTTCTTCATGTGCGAGGCCAAGTACTCGACGGGCGCGCTGGGTAAAGCGTTCCATGCTTGCCATAGTTAACTCCTGTTGCTTTTTAGCGTGTATAAAACGCAGGCGGCAACCACCTATTTTATGCGTTTGGGATTAAATCTCATTCCTTTGGGAAATCGTTAATCCCCTAAAATCTTTCAGGAGGTGTTATCCACCTCCTTATCATGCAATTAGACAAGTTTAGTCTATTTTTGATTGTACCAAAAATAAAAAAATGAAAGTATAGGAAAAAGATTAGAGAAATCTGATATTTAGTCGTGTAGTCTAATTGAGTACCTGTCTATTGCTACCTTTTAAACCTATCCAAAAATATTAGAAAAGGATTGATAGGCATGCGTTGCACTTTGAAAGTGCGTTGCATGTCGGGTTTCCAAAGGAATTTCCTTGTGTTTTAGAGCCGATGTGCAACACATCTTAAAGATGCAATGCACATCTGTTTTATTTTTAGGATAGACACTTAGTCTATCTTTCATCTCCATCGCCACCAATGGTACCGCGCTCAAGGCGACCATAAAGTTTATCTATATTATATTCTGCGATCTCTTCGAGCGTCAGGTCAAGTTCTGTGGCGAGTTGGGCGAGATACCAAAGTACATCGCCGAGTTCCGCCTTGAGAGCAGATTTAGTCTCTCCATTGATCTCTCCGTCTTTATCACGAAAAACTTTTTTGATCTTGCCTGCTACTTCACCGGCTTCGTTAACTAATCCTAATGCGGGGTAAACGATAGGATGGCCGATGGATGGATATTTTGCGGTTTTACGAGATTTTTTCTGGTAATCGTTAAAGTTCATTTTTTACCTATGAGTATTTTCTGTAGGCCCGACATCTATATTTTTGAAGGTGGTTGAGTAGTCCCGAATGCTCTTAGAGGGATGTATCGAAACCACAAAGCGTAATTTTCTTGCTAATTTTGGTTTCGATACGGCGAAAGGCATCGCCTACTCAACCAGCAAATGTTCTTTTTAACAAACTGTCAGGTGGCTAGAGTATTGTTATCAATTGTAGCTCAGATAAAGCATTTTCTCCAAAAAAGCATTGTCCGAGAATGAAGAAAAAACTTCGGTAACCTTAAAACATCTTAACTTTTAAGCAAAACATAGGTTCTAATAATTCTCTGCGTGCTATAATCGCTTTAGCTTTCTTAGCAGTAAGTTTGTCTTCTGTAATCGTCAATCTAAAGGCAATCAACCTCTTGTCCCTTTGACAACTCGACCGATCAATACCATACTAAACTCATGTCCTTTGCTCACCTTCATGTCCATACCGAATATTCCCTTCTTGATGGTTTAAGCAATATCAAGAAACTCGTTGCTACCGCAAAAGCGATGAATATGCCTGCGGTTGCCATCACCGATCACGGGACAATGTTTGGGGTAAAGGAATTTTATGATGCTGCCAAAGCCGTAGATATTAAACCCATCATCGGCGTAGAAGCTTATATGGCCGCACGGGGAATGAATGACCGCGACTCAAAACTCGATAAAAAATCATCTCATCTGCTTTTGCTCGCAAAAAATGATGTGGGCTACAGGAATTTGCTCCAGATCACTTCTGCTGCGCAGACAGATGGTTTCTATTATTACCCGCGCATTGACCATGACTTTCTCGCCGATCATGCCGAGGGGCTGATCGCCACTTCGGGTTGTATGTCTGCTGAAATTCCACGTGCGCTACTTCGAGAAAATCCCGAAGAGGCCATCCACAAAATGGACTGGTATTACGAAGTTTTTGGCGAAGAGAATTTCTACGTCGAGTTACAGCAGCATAATATCGTCGAACTGACCGAGCTGAATCGAAAACTCGTTGAGATGGGTGCGCGATATTCGGCAAAATTTGTTGCCACAAATGACGTTCACTATATCAAACCCAGCGATGCCAAATTGCAGGATATTCTGCTTGCTATCCAAACTGGGGCGTTGCTCAAAGACGAAAAACGGATGAAGATGGATGATCCATCCTATTATTTCCGTTCGCCCGAAGAGATGTACGATCTCTTCAAAGAAGTGCCTGAATCACTGACCAACACTCTCGAGATCGCAGAACGTTGCCATGTTGATCTCGATTTCAAAGAATATCATCTGCCCCACTTTGACGTGCCCGAGGGCCACACCGAAGAAAGTTATTTACGCCATCTTTGCGAAAAAGGTCTGGAGTATCGTTACGGCAAACATGCGGACGATAAAGTTATTCGTGAACGCTTAAATTACGAACTCAATATCATCCACACCATGGGATTTGATGCCTACTTTGTCATCGTTTGGGATTTGGTCCGCGAAGCCCAGGAACGCGGGATTTTGTACACCACACGCGGTTCCGCTGCAGGATCAATTGTCGCTTACGCGCTTGAAATTACCTTAATCGACCCCATTGAGCACGATCTCATCTTTGAGCGTTTTCTAAACCCCGGGCGCATCTCGATGCCCGATATCGATCTCGATTTCCGTGACGACCGCCGCCACGAAATGATGAGCTACTGCGCCGAAAAATACGGCGACGATAAAGTTGCCCAGATCATCACTTTTGGCACAATGGGTGCAAAAGCCGCCATCCGTGACGTAGGGCGAGTGATGGATATTCCCCTCAGCGAAGTGAATCAGATCGCCAAACTGATTCCGGCTATATCAGGCAAAGGCGTTACGCTGGAGGGCACCCTCGAAGATGTGCAAGATTTCAAGAAAATGTACAACTCTGCGCCCCATGTCAAAGAACTTATTGATACAGCGATGGGGATGGAAGGCGTTGTTCGTAATGCAGGCACACACGCCGCAGGCGTCGTCATCGCTGACAAGCCCATTGTCGAATATCTGCCGCTACACCGCCCCACATCAAATTCTGAAAATACGCCCATTAAAACCGTGACCCAATTTGAGATGGGTATTCTCGATGCAATGGGCATGCTCAAAGTAGACTTTTTGGGGCTTTCCACGCTCACTGTTATCGCCCGTGCCGCTGCCCAGATCGAAAAACGTTATGGAAAAAAATATCACCTCGAGAATATTCCTCTCGACAATGAAAAAGCCTTTGAATTGATCGGCTCAGGGAATACCGCTGGCGTCTTCCAATTGGAAGGCGGCGGCATGACGGGCTGGATGGTCAAAATGCAGCCCAAAACCCTCGACCATGTGATCGCTATGGTCGCGCTCTATCGTCCGGGTCCGATGCAATTTATCCCCTCCTATATCAAGCGGATGAATGGCGAAGAAGAGGTCACTTACAGGCATCCTTCGATGGAGCCGATCTTCGAATCCACCTATGGCATCCCGATCTATCAAGAACAGATCATGCGCTCGGCGGTGGAATTGGGCGGCTATAGCGGCCCCGAATCGGATAATTTGCGAAAAGCCATCTCGAAGAAAAAAATGAAAGAAGTCGCGCGCCATCGCGAGAAATTCATCAAGGGCGGCGTCAAAAACGGGATTGAGCAAAGTGTCGCAACCGCCATCTTTGACGACTGGGAAGAATTCGCCCGCTACGGTTTTAACAAATCTCACGCGGCAGCCTACGGCACGATCGCTGTGCAGACCGCTTATCTGAAAGCCAATTACCCCACCGAATATATGACCGCCCTCATGTCGGTCTTTTATGGCGTGACCGAAAAGGTCTCCCATTATGCTGCCAACGCTCGCGAAATGGGGATCGATATTCTGCCCCCCAGCGTCAACAAGAGCGAATGGGATTTCGCTGCCGAATATCACGAAGATGGCTCAACCGCGATTCGTTTTGGCTTTGGCGCGATCAAAAATGTTGGGCAAGGGCCTGTAGATGCGCTCATTAAAGCCCGCGAAGGCAAAGATTTTACAGACATCAATAAATTCGTTCACGAAGTAGATATGCGCGCCATCGGCAAACGCTCGCTTGAATCGATGGTCAAAGTCGGTGCTCTTGATGTTTTTGGTGACCGCAGCAGCCTGCTCACATCCCTTGAACAACTGATTGCCGTCAGCAGCTCGCATTTTAAAGCCAAAGACGCTGGTCAGATCAGCATGTTTGGCGCAGAAACGGGCATCAGTAACGAGATCCATTTAAGGCCCGGCGATAAAATAGACCAGCGCATTCTACTCGGCTGGGAGCGTGAACTGATCGGCATCTATGTGTCGGATCACCCGCTTTCTGGCTATCAAAAAACCTTTAAAGATATCGTCACACATACAGCTGCCACCCTCCCTGATGTGCGGCAAGATCAGCCTGTTCGGGTGGCGGGCATCATCGCTGGTGTGCGCCCTTATCAGACCAAAAACGGCAAACCAATGGGATTTGTGACCCTCGACGATATGTTCGGAATTATCGAACTGGTCGTTTTTCCCCGCACTTGGCAGCAGCACAGAGAACTTTGTGAAGAGGGTAAGATCGTCGTCATTAGCGGGAAGGCAGATGCCTCGAATACCCCGCCAAAAATCCTGGTAGATAAAATTTCAACCGAGTTCAACATTGTTACTTCGGTGGAAAACCCTCCTGTTGAAGAAGTGGATGAAAAGCCGAAAGCGCGCGCGGTTCAGCCTGCTCCTGTAAAACAAACACCTCCCCCCGAAAAACGGAAAATTGCAGAAACTGCACCCACGACATATACCGTTAAAGAAGCGCCGCCACCCGTTGTGGAGGAAAGTTTCGACGACAGCGGAATGCCCCCGCAGCCAGAAGCCTTCCCCGAAGATTGGGCGGAAACCCTCTACGAAGCAGAAAGCGTTAAACCCGTTAACGCGCCGATGCCTGAGCCTGCCACAGAGTCTCCACAAGGTGAACCTGCCCAAAACGAGAACGAGGCGGAAGATAGAGTCGCTGAGGAAGTACGCAAGTCCATCCCTAATCTGGATCTTTTTGATCAGAAGCAATCTGAACATCCCCCACGATTAATTACTGTGGCGGTTAAACCGAACGGGAGCATAGAACGCGATAAACGCCGTCTGAAGAATATTCATGGCGTGCTGATCTCTTTCCCGGGGAAAGATAAGTTTTCGCTGCAAATTTTTGAAGGGGAGAAGGGGCACCTGATCGATTTCCCGAATTATAATACGCGCATCTGCGACGAGATGCTGGCACGCCTGAAAACGGTGCTGGGCAGCGAAGATTGGCGAATCGAGGAGATTGGGGGGTAGATGGAAAAAATATCCTTGTATAGGGAACTGTTATAATCTTGAAATCATCTCTAGTTGGAAATATTGAACTCAGTTTCCTACATTTTGCCCATCTCAGGAAAATAACCACTATGAAAAACTCAACAGATAAGTTTATTGAGTTAATGGAAAACAAGTACGGCTCTCCAAAAAAGGTTGGGAGAGGGAATGTCTTAGACTTCGGGGGACAAATTGTATTAGCTATTGGTAATTCAAAAAAGCATCAACGTGACAACTTTTTCTATGGAATACAAACGGATTTCCTTTCAGGAAAATTTTCAGGGCAAGGCAAAGTTGGAGAATTTGCTGCTCTCATTTGTGGAGATGAAAACACCGTTGCAATAATTCCTTATGAACTCCTAAGCAAAGTAATGGAAAACTCACCAACGAATAGAGTAAATATTGAACTTAGGCAAGGGAAATATCTATTCCGTGTAACCGGAACACCATTGCTAGACATTACTGAGCATGTAAATAATTATCCAGAAACAAAAGAGTTTGATGAGGCTCCTTCTAAAGAAAAAGATAAGGAAATTGAGAAGAAAGCATCCCCTGTCGAAATTCGAAAACACACTCAAATCCAATGGATGCTTATGCAATTTGGGTTGGCTGCAGGATATTCTGTTTGGACTCCAAAAGCTGACCAAAGCCAAGAATATGATAATAATAGATTCTCAGAAATCTCGATAACTGAATTACCTACATTTGGTTTTGATGCAAATACTCGAAAAATAATCAGTAACATAGACGTTCTTTGGATTGATGGAAATGTAATACATCGAGCATTTGAAATTGAGTCAACTACATCTATTTATAGCGGATTATTAAGAATGTCTGATTTAGTTACAGCGCAACCAAACATCAATATTGACTTACATATTGTCGCATCATCTAAAAGAAGAAATGTTGTTCGGAATCAAATTCTTCGCCCAACTTTTAGCCATCTTCGTTCTAAATGCTCTTATATTTCATTTGAAGAGGTCATTAATAAATACGATATGGTGAAGAGTCTAATTTCTCAACAAAAAACAGTTATTCGAGGTTTGCTTGAAAGCGAAAGCTTTTAGTAACCCACAAATGGGACACGTAAAACCAGCGGGGCAATCTAGTTTATGGAGGAGAAATAGTGAGTACATCAAGAGATTCTTTTTTTTATCGCGATATTCAGGACATCCTTGAAAGGAAGTTGCCAGAAAATGGGTACCCCGTTCCAGTTGCTGTTATTCGGCAAATATTGAGCGACTTGTTTGATGGTGTCGCCTTGCATGTCTGGTCTCGGGAAGATGTAATAGATGTCGCGCGAAGGCGTGGCAAATCACTTACTCCGGATGCTGTAGATGAAATTCTTGCAAACATTGAACGCCATGTTGATTCCGAATTAGGGATTACTTGGCAAACTATTCAATATGCGGTTGATGATTTCGATGACCTAGATGCTTGAAAATAAAGTTGGTTCAAACATTGAAGTAAATATTCAAATTAGATTTCCAGAAAAAATTCTGCAAACTAATTACCAATATCCCAAATGAACATCAATAAACTCGATAATCATCAAGCAGAAGAAGCCGCAGCGCTGATCAAACGCAATTTAATGGAGATCAGCAGCCAATATTATTCTCCTGAATATATTGCCAGCATAATAAACCATTTATCTGCTGAGAAGCTGAGAGAAAGAGCGGATAGAGAGCATATTTTTGTCGCGATGGAAGAAGGGAAAATAGTTGGGACGGGGAGTTTGGCTAATTTTGGGAGCGAAGAAGAGCCGAGCTATTATGGCACAGCCGTATTTGTCAAAATAGAGCTTCACAAAAGGGGGATTGGGAAAAGTATTATGCAAAAGCTGGAAGAAAAAGCTGTAGAGTTAAGGGCAGATAAACTTACTGTCCGTTCCGCGATCAATGCGCGAATCTTCTACGAAAAACTTGGTTATAGCTACAAAGACGGTCTCGAAGTTGAAGATGATAGGGGAAATTTTATAATGGAAAAGGCAATTTAGAATCATGAAGAAGATATTCAGTATATTACTTCTTTTTGTCTTCTTGTTAACTGCCTGTAAGAAAACCCAAAATGCAAAAATAATATCACCTACTGAATCCTCGTTGAAAGAGATTGATAGAAATGGATGTATCATTAGTGATATTCCAGATGAGTTATCATTTGACCCCTTCTATAAGAAATACTGCAACGCAGATGGAATTCCTGTTATTAGCTCAGAGGAAGTAGATGACCTTGCTCTTCAACAAGCATATTATATTCTTATGAATATGCTTGTCGCGGTTCCAGATATTCATCAAGAATTGGTCTCAAAGGGAATTTATTTCGGGGTTATTGGGAAAAACGAACGACTAACGAGCATCCCTGAATACGCACATATGGATAGCGATTATTGGGATCAACGCGCCAGAGGATTAGGTGGAGGAACGGAAAGTTCAATAACGACCAGTGCTGAAGAGAATTTATTATGCTTGGAAAATGATCGATACTATGGAGAGAATATAGCCATTCATGAATTTGCTCACACAATATCGATTTTAGGTTTGGGCAGTAATTTTGATTCCTTGCTTCTTGAGTTTACGGAGATATATGAAACTGCGCTCGAAGAAGGATTGTGGGAAAATACATATGCAGGAAGTAATATGCAGGAATATTGGGCTGAAGGAGTTCAATCCTATTTCAATGCCAATATTCAATCGGTGTTGGGAGATGGTGTTCATAACCATGTAAACACTCGGGAAGAATTAGCAGAATATGATCCAGTACTTTACGATTTCATATCAGATATTTTCAATGATCATGAATGGACACCGACTTGTCCAAATGAAGAATGAACTATCCAAGATAGAATAGTTTGCCAAACAAAATCAACACAAGAAAACGAATATAGTGCGAGGAAAAATGCTCCCTAAACTGATCACCGACCAAGAAAACCAGATCGGCGAAAACCCGCTCTGGCATCCCACCGAAAAACGCCTCTGCTGGACAGATATCCCCACCGATCGGCTTTTTCGCCACGATCCTGCCAGGGCAAGTACTCTTACAGGGTACTACGCTAAGGAGTAAAGAACAGAATGGATAAAGACTTTAGTGTTTCAGAAAAGATTGAAAACGCGGAAGTTGCTTCTGTTTTCAACTCTTATCCACAGAAAATTAGAACCAAACTTTTAATTCTTCGTCAACTAATTTTGGATACTGCGGCTTCAATAGAAGTAGTTGGTGAAATAGAAGAGACTCTAAAATGGGGCGAACCAAGTTACTTAACACCAAAAACAAAAAGTGGGAGCACAATAAGGATTGCTTGGAAAGAATCGCAAGAAGAACAATATTCAATGTATTTCAAATGCACAGCAAATTTAGTTCCTGCTTTTAGAGAGAAATATCCAGATGTGTTCAAATTTGGAGGGAACAGGAGTATCGATTTCAACATTGAAGATACTGTTCCCATGAATGAGTTAAAGCAGTGCATTATATTAGCTCTAACCTATCATCTTAATAAAAACCTAGAGACAACTGATAGATGGAAAATGGCAGAGAATATCACATAACAGTTAACTACAGCTTTTTCTGTTTGGACGGCGTGCCAATAACATATAACTGTAAAGCAAAACACTTGCTACGCTTCACATAATCTCAAGGAGAAAAATGCCCCCTAAACTAATAACTGACCAAGAAAACCAGATCGGCGAAAACCCACTTTGGCATCCCACCGAAAAACGCCTCTACTGGACAGATATCCCCACTGGTCGGATTTTTCACTACGACCCTGTCACTGCCGAAACCGAGCAGATTTACAGCGGCGAGATCGTCGGCGGCTTCACCTTTCAGGCCGATGGAGGGCTGCTGCTCTTCATGGCGTGCGGCAAAATTGCAAAGTGGAAAGATGGAAAACTCGAAACCCTCATCGAAGAAATCCCTGCTGAAAGAGAGAGTCGTTTTAACGACGTGATCGCCGATCCGCAAGGTCGCGTTTTCTGCGGGACAATGCCCTCAGCGACGGATTTAGGCCGACTCTACCGTCTCGACCCTGACCGAAGCTTGCATCTCCTCCTCGACGGGATCAACATCTCAAACGGACTCGGCTTCACACCCGATCAAAAAACACTCTACTACACCGAATCAGTAGCCCGCAAAATTTACAAATTCGACTATGACGCAGAATCTGGGCAGATCAGCAACCAACGCACCTGGAAGGAAATCCCCCCAAACGAAGGTGTCCCCGACGGCCTAACAGTGGATGCCGATGGATTCATCTGGTCTGCCCGTTGGGAAGGTTCTGCCGTCTACAAATATGCCCCCTCAGGCGAAAATGTGCAAAAAATCGAAATCCCCGCTCAAAAAGTGACCAGTATCACCTTTGGCTGCGAAAACCTGAAGAATCTCTACGTCACCACCGCGCTGGATGGCGGCACAAAAGAAGAGGCAGGAGAAGGCGCAGGCGCGCTCTTTTGCATCCCGGACGTGGGGCAGGGGCAAAAAGAATATTTCTCGCACATAGAATAAATTCACATAATGATTAAATTTTCTCGAAAATAAAATGTATAATGTTTTTGCTGATTGCTATTTGGGTATGGTAGGAGAAAAACATGGACGAATTATCCGAACTGAAATTCAAAGAATACAGAGCATTCATCGAAGACACATCTCGCCTGACTGAAAGAAGGCAGAACACATCGAATCTATATATTAGCATCAACTCTTTACTATTAACAGGATTGATGTTTGCCATAAAAGACTTCGGTGAAAATCTAAGCCTAGACATTCTCTTTCCTTTTTTGATCGTCGTCGCGGGGATTTTCATTTCCCTGCTCTGGAAGCAGGTTATTACTAAATATAAAAAACTGGTTGGCTTGCGCATTAGAACATTACGAAAAATGGAAAATGACGAGGCGCTCACGTGGATGACAAAAATGTATCACGTAGAGGATAAACTCTATCCTGTAGACAAGAATGACCAACCCATTATGGGCAAAGGGTTAAATTTCTCAGACAAAGAAGCGCAACTTCCTTCTATCTTTATTGGCCTCTATACTATCGCGGGGGTATTTCTCATCGCATCTTTCTATAATATTTTTTAGTTAAAAGGAGCCCTAAAATGACCGAAAAAGAAGAACGTGATATCGAAAAAGTCTATGCAACCAAAGAAAATGTCGCCAAGTTGCGCCGCTTAGCAGACGCGCTCGAAGCAGGCAAAGCCTTCCAAATCCAGGTTGCGGGCGAACGGATCTATATCCCCGCCAGCGCAGAATTCAGCATCGAGCATGAACGCTCGGATGATGGCGAAGAGCTTGAATTCCAGTTGAAATGGTAGGCAAATCATAAAAGATTCAGTGGCTTTCTATGACAACGTGGGGCGAATATAATTTAAAAAAGCTTCTACTACTGTGGGATCAAAAAGTTTGCCTGTATTTTCTTCAATATGTGCCAGCGCATCTGCCCGTGACCATGCTTTGCGGTAAGGACGATCGCTTGTCAGTGCATCCCAAACATCCGCAACAGCAAATATACGTGCCATCAAAGGAATTTCTTCACCTATATAGCCATGAGGATAGCCGCTGCCATCCCAGCGCTCGTGGTGGCAACAAGGAATACAAAGCGCCGGTTTTAAAAACTCAATATTTTCCAACATCTCACGGGCTTGCTCTGGATGCTCTTCTATGATCGCTCTTTCTTCAGACGTTAGCGCAGCTGGTTTACTAAGAATAGCATCGGGAATAGCGATCTTACCGATATCATGTAATAGAGCACCACGCCTTAGATGTACCAAGTCTGCTTCTGGAAGGGCCATAGCGCGTGCCAGTTCTTCAGCAAGCAAAACAACACGTTGAGTATGATCTTCCGTACTTTTATCGCGTAATTCAATTGCTTTAGCCCAACCTACCAGGGTCTCATTATAGGCATGCAACAATGCAGCTTGTTTCTCTTTTGTCCGTCTATACCACTGCCCAAGCACTATACCTGTAAATCCGCCGTAGAGGGTGGGGATTATATATCCGCGTGGTTGAAAGACCACATGTATTTGGCCAACGAGAATTTTTTGCAGCGTTGAGAAAAATATCAGAACAAGCGCCCCCACTAAAAACGATATGATGTTCATTGAAATAGGGTGAAGGCAACAAGGCTTCGGCCTGGGTAAGGGGGATGGCATAAGTGCTCCAATAGGCTTCTACTACTTTCTGTGCGAACCATATAAGCCAATTATAAGTTATAGGAACTCTTTAACAAATAGCCAACTCGATTACTTATCTGCTTTCCCCAAAGCAGAATTCAAAACCAGCCTTAAATAATCAGATGAAATAATAGGCGGCCTAAGTAGACTTTCAAATTAGACAACAGGAATGACAAAGGAGTGCAAAGTGTTAGTTTTACTTTGTGCTCCTTTGTGGTTTAATCTTTAATATCTTCCAACTCATATGCCAAAGGAGTCCTCCCATGACCATCAAACCCGACCTGCACATCTTCCGAGACAAGAACGGCACACCGCACATCGAAGCAACCACGACAAACGATATGTATTGGGGGCAGGGATTCGTCCACGCGCGAGATAGAGGCGTGCAGATGCTGATGATGCGCGTACTCGGGCAGGGTCGCCTTTGCGAATTACTGAATGACAGTGAAGAAAGCCTCGGCATAGACAAGTTTTTTAGGCAGATGAATTGGCATAATAATCTTGAGCGCGAGTTCGATAAACTCGAAGAAAAATATCAGGGCTATCTCCAATCCTATACAGATGGAGTCAACGCTGCTCTCACTGAAAAAAGCCCGTGGGAATATAAACTGCTCGGCTACAAACCTGAAAAGTGGCATCCAAACGACTCGATCATGATCTCGCGCATGATCGGCTATCTGACCCTCGCGCAATCGCAAGCCGAGATGGAGCGTCTCTTCATTGAGATGGTACAAGCCGATATTTCACACGAAAAACTCGAAGAACTTTTCCCCGGCAATCTCGGCGAACTCGATATTGACCTGCTCAAAAAAGTGTCCCTTGGTGAGCGAATCGTTAATCCCTCTTCGCTTTGGGATATGGGCGCACCGCGCATGATGGCATCTAACAATTGGGTCATCGGCGGAGCGCGCACCAAATCGGGGCAGCCGATCCTCGCCAATGATCCGCATCTCGAAGTTAATCGCCTGCCCAACGTCTGGAGCGAAATCGTGCTCTCCAGCGGCGGTCGTTATATCATGGGCGGCACCATGCCCGGCGTGCCCGGCGTATTAACCGGCCGCAATCAAAATCTCGCCTGGGGCGTGACCTATGCTTTCGTCGATGCTGTCGATTCCTGGGTCGAAGATTGCAAAGATGGCAAATATCGCAAAGAAGGGAAATGGAACGATTTCCACATCCGCACGGAGACGATCAGGCGCAAAAAAGCGGATGATGTGGAGGTGAACTTCTACGAGAACGAGCACGGGGTTTTGGATGGAAACCCGCATCGCCCGGGATTTTATCTTGCTACGCGTTGGACGGGCGCAGATTCTGGCGCAGTCACCATCCGTGCCTTTTTCGACATCGCCGAAGCAACCACCGCTAAAGAGGGGATGAACATCATCGGGCAAGTCGAGACGGGCTGGGACTTCGTCCTCGCGGACAAAGCGGGAGATATCGGCTTTCAAATGACGGGAAAAGTTCCTAAACGCCGAGCAGGTATAAGTGGGTTCGTTCCGCTCCCCGGTTGGGATGCGAAAAATGATTGGGATTCGTACATCCAGGTAGATGAGATGCCGCGCATCTTAAATCCAAAACCCAATTTCTTTGCGACCGCCAATAACGATCTGAATGAGTATGGCAAAATCCCACCGATCAATATGCCGATGGGTTCCTACCGCGCCGAGCGGATCAACGCGCTGCTGGCCGAGAAGGATGATTTTAGGGTGGAGGATGTTTTCGCGATGCACGCCGACCTGTACTCGCTGCAAGCCGAACGTTTTATGGCGATTTTGCGCCCGCTGTTACCAAATACGCCGCAAGGGGATATTTTGCGCGAATGGGATTTGCACTACGACGCCGCCTCGCAGGGTGCCTATTTATTCGAAGCCTTCTACAAGGAGCTTTACCGCGAGGTCTTTGGGAAGAACGGATTTGGCGAGGCTGCGCTCGATTTTCTCTACGATGAAAGCGGTACTTTTATTGATTTCTATCAGAATTTTGATCGCGTTTTGCTCACGGAGAACTCTGTTTGGTTTGGCGATATGAGCCGTGATGAACTTTATCGCAAAGTAGCGGTGAAGTCTTTGAATATCGAATCCAAAGCCTGGGGTTCGCGGCAGCAATATACGATGAGCCACATGCTCTTCGGCGGGACATTGCCGAAATTCCTCGGTTTTGATCGTGGTCCGATCACAGGCGTAGGCGGACGCGCGACCATTAATCAAGGGCAAATTTACCAAAGCGCGGGGCGCACGACGACCTTCTTCCCTTCGCTCAGAATGGTGACCGAGATGGGCGAAGATAAACTCTATTCCAATCTGGCAGGCGGCCCCAGCGATAATCGCTTCTCGAAATGGTATATCTCTGATCTGGAAAATTGGTTGAATTATCACTATAAGGTGACGAAGCCGAACTCGCCAAATGAAGATGAAGAATTTTAGGGAGAAGGGATTAAAAGGAGATAATATGCGCATTTTACTAACTGGCGGCTCAAGCGATTTGGGTCATGTACTATCGAAAGAATTAAAAAACCGTGGCGATACTCCGCTGCGCATAGATGTGCGTGCCCCGATGAGCGATTCGGGTGTGTATATCAACGGCTCAATTCTGGATCGCCCCCTATTACGGCAGAGCATGGAAGGCGTGGACTGTGCGGTTCATATCGCTGCCTGGCATGGTTTTCACGAATTCACGAAGCAAAAAGATGTCTATGATTTCTGGGAACTAAATGTGACCGGCACATCTTATGTCCTGCAAACGGCAGTAGAAACGGGTGTTAAGAAAATCGTGCACATTTCAAGTGAAAGCGTGCTGGATTGGTCAGGTATCTATGGGCACACCAAAGTACTCGGTGAAGAAATGGTACGCGCCTATGCTCAACGGCACGGACTAGAAATTATCATCCTGCGCCCGCGCGCCTTTATCCCGCATTGGAACAAAGCTACTTACGGTTCTTTTGTTGAATGGGCACAGTGGTTTTGGAAGGGTGCAGTCCATATTGACGATATGAATCAGGCAGTCATCCAAGCCATTGATTTTCTGGCAGAGAAATCGATCCCCGCACCGTTGACGCTGACTGTCGATGGGGCGTATGAGTACACCGCCAATGATCTCAGCAACTGGGATGCAGACGGGGCCGGTACAACCTTCAAAAAATACTATTCTGAATACTATGATCTGGCTATAAAGCACGGACTTGACCCCGCCCTGAAACCCACCACGCTGGATATTACAGAAACTCGTCAGCAGTTGGGCTACGAACCGCAATATAGCCTAAGAAACTTGCTCGTGGAATTAGAGCTGTTTGGTGCAGATGGTCCACCGATGCCAACCTTTTAAAGCAATTTTTGATCGAAAAGCTTTGGATAGTCCAAATTTAGGAGAATCTTATGACAGACAAAAATAAAGAACAGCTCCCCGGAATATTACGTTTCTTCATCAAGCTTTTTCAAATCATCCTCTATATCCCGATCCAAATCATCTTCATTCCTATTGCTATTGTTGGCATAATAATTGCGGTTTATAAGGAAACGGGAAGAAGCAAGAAACTAGGTGTTTCCTTCTCGGCAATTAAAGCGCTTCAATATCGGTGGATGATGCATTATTTTAATACCAGACCGGACCCCCTTTCTGTGGAGTTTGTTAAAAACTTTCCATGTGAATCACATTTTGGAATGTGGTCAGTTATGGGCGCGCTTATCATTTCCCAACGCTTATCTGGTTTTCCGGAGAAGCTGGGGAAGCTCGTTGAACCCGGTGAAGAAACTGGAGATACCACCGCAGGGATTCGGGTGCTTACTTTTGACAGGATCATGGAAAAATATATTGATGAAATGGAGCAGATCGTCCTTCCCGGCGCTGGCTTTGATCTGATCGCTTTGAAATATACACAAGACAAAGAAGTAAAAGTTTTTGAACTCGATCAGGCGAATACATTAAATATAAAAGTTGAAACATTGAAAAAAGCATATATAGCACATGATTGGATTACCTATATCCCAGTAGATTATGAAACCGAATCTTGGAGCGATAAACTCCTGGAAGCCGGTTTCGATAAAACAAAAAAGACTCTCTTCCTTTGGCAAAGTGTTTCTTTATATCTAGAAGCTGAAATTGTCCGAGAAGCACTAAAGGATATGGCTGATCTTTGTGTGGACGGAAGTGTCATCGCTCAAGACTTTTATTCCAAAGCATTCGCAGAAGGTAAATATTCAAAAGAATCTAAGAATTTTTTGAGTATCATAGAAAAAATGGGAGAGCCTGCGAAATTTGGGTTAGATATGTCAGATGATCCAAAAGCGGCAGTTGAATCATTCTTGGAAGAATGTGGATTGCAGATGACAGAATATATTCAATTCGGTGAAAAATTGGATATTGAACCCTTTTACTGTGTTGTTGAAGCTGAAAAACTCTAAGATATGTGTTAGATGACAAAAACACAACATAAGTAACTTGAGTTATGCTTAGCAATTTTCGGTGGACTGAAGTCCTGCCTCAACTCGTAAAAGCCCCTGTGGGGCTAAAAACACCCAGCCCACAGGGCTTCCATGTACTAAGGAAGGGCTTTTAGCCCGCACGGATCTGTTGAACATCTCTTATCCATAACTCAGGTTAAGTATGGCTAAATAGCCATACTTATGTTATATTAAAGCTATGAGCAAAGCAACCTTTGAGTGGGACAGAGACAAAAACCTGGAAAATCAGGAGAAACACCACGTTTCATTCGAGGATGTTCAATATGCTTTTTTAGACCAGAAGCGCATCATCGCCGAAGACTTGAAACATAGTCAGGATGAGAAACGCTATTACTGTTTTGGTCTGGACAAGGAAAAAGAAGGCATTCTAACCGTGCGTTTCACCTATCGTTCTGGTCACATCCGTATTATCGGTGCTGGGTATTGGCGAAAGGGTAAGAAGATATATGAGCAAGAAAATAAAATATACTGATGAGCCGATCGGCGAAGTGAAACAGGTCGCTGATTTCCTACCATCACCTGAAGAGCTTGTTCTCAAGCAGAAAAATACCAAGATCACTATTTCTCTCAGTGCTGAGAGTGTGGCTTATTTTAAGTCGGCTGCGAAAGAGCACCACACACAGTATCAAAAGCTCATTCGAGAATTGCTGGATGAATATGTCACTCATCAAAAAAACATCAAGAAATGATAGCCAGAATATTTGGGGAAAACGCATTTAAACGAAACAGCTTTGTCTGAGCTATATTCTTCGCAATTTGTGCCTCTGCATGCAAAATTTCCTAATCATCCTCACCCTCCTCCTGATCGGCATGGGGATAAAACGCCTCGCCATCTTCCCTAAAGAGACGGGCAATGTCTTGAACCTAATCGTCATCTACATCTCCTACCCTGCGCTGGTCTTGCTCAATATCCCCAAATTGGTCTTTTCAAACGAGCTATTTATCCCCGCTATCATGCCCTGGGTCATGTTGATTTTTTCTGCCGCGCTCATTCTGCTCCTATCCAAAATCCTAAAATGGGATCGCGTCGTAACGGGCTGCCTGCTGCTTTTGGTGCCGCTGGGGAATACATCATTTCTCGGCATACCAATGGTGCGCGCTTTTTTTGGCGAGCAAGCCGTTCCCTACGCATTGGTTTACGACCAATTGGGTTCCTTCCCTGCGCTAACGACCTATGGCACGCTCATTCTGGCCATTTATGGTACAGGTGAAAGCAAACCCTCCATCAAAAGGATCGGCAAAAAAATTATCAACTTCCCACCTTTTATCGCCCTCATCCTTGCCATTGTGCTGCGCCCCATCCCCTACCCGCCCGTCCTTCTCGATTTTTTGGAAATGTCAGCTGCCACCCTGGTTCCCCTCGTCATGATCGCCGTGGGCTTTCAGCTTCAATTGAAGATGGATAAAGCCCTCCTTTCGCAATTATCTGTTGGATTGACAATAAAGTTGGTCGCTGCCCCGATCATCGCCTTGCTTCTCACACGGATGATGGGCTTGCGTGGCGAACTCGTACAAGTTGCGATCTTCGAGGCTGGGATGCCGCCAATGCCCCTGCGGTGACCATTGGCGGCATCCCAGCCTCGAAGATCTCTCCCCGCCGCTGGCAGCCGCGCTGGTCGGCATCGGAATCATCGTCAGTTTTCTAACACTGCCCATGCTATATCAATTGCTCTGATGCAAAACATTTCTCTTTCTGGAAAAAATTTGCTATGATGGTGCATATTCAATTTGATCCAATAAAAGGAGAATTCTATGTGGAAAAAAGCACTTTGGGTTTATGCATGGCTCTATATTGCTCTGATAGCAGGTGGAATGCTTTATCAAGCCTTTCTTGATATTCGTAATCGTGACTTTCAAATTGTTGCAATTATCTTACCGCTGTTAATGTTTATCCCCGCATGGGCGGTCTTAGCTGGAATAAAGGGGAAAAGGGTTTGGATCTTGCTAACGATCTTTGGCTTGCTGCTTACGGCAATCCCGGTAGCGGGGATTTTCAACTTCAACGATATGAGCCTCCTCACCGTTGGTAAAGCCCTGCTCTTTGTACCAATGATTATTGGCTTAATCTATTATGGCTTTGTAAAGCGCCCCCCGAAAAAGCAAGAATAGTACTGCGCATAAATTATCCCGAAAGAGGCTAAACTAAAGAGGAGGTAAGAGGAACGCTTACCTCCTCTTTTTACTTAAACAGCTTTATGCTCCAAGGACTTCTTCAGGAAAGTAGTCGCATCTTCAGCACTAATTGCAGGAGATATATAGAAACCCTGTCCATATTCGCAACCCAACTCCCTTAGGATTTCCATCTCCTCCAAAGTTTCTATTCCCTCAGCAATAACCTTTTTCTTAAGTTCTTTCGCCATTAAAATAATGGTCTTAATTAGGCTAACTTTACTTTTATCTTGGGTCATGCCCATCACAAAAGAACGATCGATTTTGATAACATCAAAGGGGAATTGATGCAGGTAACTCAAAGATGAATATCCTGTACCAAAATCATCCATTTGGGTACCCGCTCCCAACTGTTTAATTTCTTTTAGAACAGTTGCGGCAGTTTCTGTATCATTGATAATATCGCTCTCTGTAACTTCCAGATTTAAACAATTGGGTTGAAGAGAATTTTGCTGAATAGCATTTTCTATTTGTTCCACAAGATCAGGATGAACGAGTTGTTTACCTGAGAGATTTACGCTAATTTGAAGCTCAGATGCGGCTGGAATTTGAGATTGCCAAAAGCAAAGCTGCTTGGTTGCATTTTGTAAAACCCAATCCCCTAACGGTAGAATAAGACCAGTTTCTTCTGCAATTGGGATAAACACAGTAGGAGAAATATCACCTTTTTCAAGGTGAGACCAACGCAAAAGACTTTCAAAACCCATGATTTTTTGATTTTCCAGACTAATAATAGGTTGATAATGCAGCGTAAGCTCTTGTTGTTCAATAGCTAAACGTAAATCGGTCTCCAATTCCAAACGCAGCATAATATAGTCTCGCATGGTTTGGTCGAATATCTCATAACGCGCCTTACCCCTTGCTTTGGCTCTGTACATGGCAATATCCGCATCCCGTAAATATTCATCGGGAGTGTTATAACCAGGAGCGTTCATCATAATACCTATACTGGCGCTGGTAATCGTCTCAGTACCTAGTAAATCAATTGGTTGCGATAGCAAGTTCTGAATTCGATCCGCAGTTTGGGTAGCATCACGAATATCATCAATATTTTCCAAAAGAATCCCAAACTCATCTCCTCCTAATCGAGCAACGGTATCTGTTGCCCGCATACTCTTACCTAACCGTCTTCCAATTTCTTGCAAAAGAACATCGCCAACATTATGCCCCAAACTGTCATTTATCAGTTTAAAATGATCTAAATCCAGAAACAAAATTCCAAATTTAGCACTTGGGTTTCGTTGATTCCGAAAAATAGCACTTCCTAAGCGATCCAAAAAAAGGGCACGATTCGGAAGGTCAGTGAGCGAGTCATAAAAAGCGTCGTGTCGGAGTTGATTCTCAGCCTCTTTACGGCCGGTAATTTCAGTATGTGAGCCTGCCATCCTATATGCAGAGCCTGTCTCATCAAATAAGGCTAAGCCGCGAGCAAGCACCCAACGATAGGTATTATCCTTGTGGCAAAGGCGATGCTCACTCTCAAAATGGGGCGTTCTGCCTTGAAAATGAGCGTCGATTTTCATTTTTACTTCTTGCTGAGAATCCGGGTGAACACGCTCTAGCCATTCAGCTGGCTCATTGCCAATATCATCTTCTTCGTACCCCAAAATTTGTTTCCAACGCGGAGACAAATAGATTTTATCTGTTGTCAGATTCCAATCCCAAAGACCATCGTTAGCTCCACGAACAGCCAAAGCATAGCGCTCTTCGCTCTCACTCAGGCGTTTTTCGGATTCTTGGCGCGCGGCCAAACCCTCTACAAAAGCGTTGAACCAAATCACAAGTTCCCCAACTTCATCATCCCATTTTGATTCTAGCCGCGTTCTATAATCCAGTGTCCCTTCTTGAAAACTCCGAAATTGTTCTGTGATTTTGCGAATAGGGTTTACTATATTTTGAGTAATGAAAACAGCGGCGATACCTGCAAAACAAAAACAAATAAGCAGTAAAGAAAATGTGACTGTCCGGATAAGTGATGTTTTCGCAGTAAATGTGTTGGCGGGGATCAAACTCATTACATACCAGTTGCTCTTACTTGAGTATGCATAAGTAACGAACATTTCTTCCCCGTCCACTTCAGTCGATAATATCCCATCCTCAGAGGTCAGTTTTTCAACAAAAACCGGACTAATTTGACTGCCCAAAAAGGATTGGTTAGGATGGTAGATTACTCGACCTTTAGCATCAAACACCATCAAATAAGAACCCTCTCCTAGATTAATTTGATTAAATCTTTCATAAATATCGGTCACACTATAATTTCAGTAGTTCACGATTTCGGGTAAAATATTGGTCGGAATAGACATAACGA
>JABGQT010000028.1 GCA_018648685.1 Anaerolineae bacterium | reverse complement strand
TCCCTCTTGCAACATTTCGGCTCTCTGGATAAGATAAGGCTCGCCAGCGTGGATGATTTGGCTGCTGTTTCGGGCATCAATATTGCGCTGGCTGAGACGATCAAGGCAAATTTGGAATAATACCCCCTTCCTAACCTTCCCCCTGAAGGAGAAGGGAGAAATTCTCCCCCACAAAGGGGGAGTTAGAGGGGGGCGGAATTACTTATGAAAACGATCTGGCTCGTAGACGACGATGAAGAAATGTTAAGTGCAATGGGCTTAATGCTTAATATGCTCGATTTTGAAACACGTTTTTTCATGCGCGCTCGCCCGGCAGCAGAGGCTTTGCTTGCTGGCGAAAAACCTGATGCATTATTGCTCGATATCAATATGCCTGAAGTTTCTGGATTAGATATGCTAGAATTCGTTCGCCGCCGTGCCACCTGGAAGAATTTGCCTGTTATTATGCTTTCGACAGAAGCCGCCGATGTGACCGTAGACCAGGCTTTTGCTTTGGGCGCGGATGGCTATGTGACCAAACCTGTGATGATTGATGAGCTCGAAGCTGAGATCAAGCAGGCAATGAAAAAGAGAAGTTCGTAAAGAGAAGAGGAAAGAAGAAATGGCTAAGAAGAAAAAGAAGAGCAAAAAGAAATCACAACCCGTTAAAAGAGAGTCAACTTATAAAGCAAGACAGGCACGCACAATGCGCGTTGCTGTAATTATCGTTTCTGTAATTATTGTTCTTTCAATGGCTTTATCTGCAATGCAAATTGGCTCGTAAGTATCACAAATTTCACAAATAATACGAATATTAAAAATAGAAGCGTATAAAAATTCGTTCTATTCGTGATATTCGTGATAATAGGATTATTATGCTTGAAAAACTAGCAGGAATAGAAAAGCACTACGAAGAACTTGGCAACGAACTCATGGAAGTCGGCAACGACTATAAACGCGCCGCTGAAATTGGTAAAGAACGCTCCGATCTGGAAGTCATTGTTGCAAAAGCGAACGAATATCGAAACTTACTCGAAGGCATCAAAGAATCCCGCGCCATGATCGAAAACGAGTCTGATGAAGAAATGCGAGAGCTGGCAGAAATGGAACTCGCCGAACTGGAGCCACAAGTTGCTCCACTGGAAGATGAGATCAAACTTCTGCTCGTCCCGAAAGACCCACGCGATGGCAAAAATGTGATCATGGAAGTCCGCGCTGGCACAGGCGGCGATGAAGCTGCGCTTTTCGCAGCCGACCTTTACCGCATGTATACGCGCTACTCTGAAAACCAGAAATGGAAAACCGAGATCATGTCGCAGAGTAATATCGGCATTGGCGGCTTGAAAGAGATCACCTTTTTGATCAAAGGCGATGGTGCGTACTCCAAGCTCAAATTTGAATCAGGCGTGCATCGCGTTCAACGTGTTCCCAGCACCGAATCGCAGGGACGCATCCACACATCGACAGCCACAGTTGCTGTATTGGCGGAAGTTGAAGAAGTAGACATCAAAATTCCTGCCAGCGATATTCGTATTGATGTTTATAAATCCGCAGGTGCGGGTGGGCAGAGCGTGCAGAAAAACTCTACCGCCATCCGTATTACGCATGAGCCAAGCGGCTTGGTCGTCGCCTGTCAGGATGAACGCTCACAGCTTCAGAATAAGTTGCGCGCAATGGCAATTCTCCGTGCGCGTCTCTTTGAAGCTGAAGAAGAAAAACGTCGAAACGAAAGAGCCGATGCACGCCGTTCGCAAGTGGGTACTGGCGAGCGTTCGGAAAAAATCCGCACCTATAATTACCCCCAATCACGCGTTACAGACCATCGCATTAACCATTCATCCTATAATTTGCAGGGCATGATGGAAGGCGATATTGCCGAATTTATTGAAGAACTCATCACAAGGGATGAAGCAGATCGCCTTGCGGCAGTAAACGAAGAAAATTAGTTCAATGCCATGAGATTGCTTTATCGGGCTGTCTCTCTTCTCGCAAAATCATCTCTTTTTAGAATTCTCAACGTGCCAGCAGATATCCTGATTGTTGGCATGTTGCCTTTACCCTCTACCAAATAAAAGAATGACCTCCCTGCTAGAAAAACTCACCAAGCAACTTGATCCACTCAGCGATACATCCGCTCTTGATGCGCAAGTTTTGCTCGCTCATATCACGCAAAAAGAACGTGTCTGGATTTTGGCACATCCTGAACTCACGCTTTCTTTTGCTCAAGAAAAAGCACTCACAAAATCTCTTGCCCAGCTCAAAAAAAACATTCCCTTACCTTATATTATCGGCCATTGGGAATTTTTCGGGCTGGATTTCATCATCTCGCCAGATGTATTGATCCCGCGCCCTGAGACGGAGGAATTAGTGGAGCGCGTCATTAAACGGTTACGCGCATCTAAAAAGAAAAGTATTTTAGATGTGGGAACCGGCTCCGGCTGTATCCCCATCAGCATCGCACGAAACGCCCCCGATTTGAACTTGGTCGGCGTTGATCTGTCATCTGCCGCCATCAACATCGCTTGCCAAAATGCTGAAAAACATGCGAACCGCAGAGACGCAAAGAGCGCAAAGAATGCATTAAGCTCGCCAAGAAAAACGTGGCGAATTGGTAGTTCTATAATTCAATTTCAACAAAGCGACTTACTTTCCAACTTGCAACCTGCAACTCGCCGGGCTGAGCCTGTCGAAGCCTTTGACCTAATTACCGCAAACCTCCCCTACATCCCAACCGCGACCCTAAAGACTCTCGATGTCTACACCCGCGAACCTACCCTCGCTCTCGATGGCGGCGCAGATGGACTTGATCTCGTTCGACAATTATTGGCTGATGCGCCGCGTTATCTAGCACCCAAAGGATTGATTTTGCTTGAGATTGATTCTTCGCATGGGCAAGCTGCGCTAGGTGTTGCCCGAAATGCTTTTCCAAAAGCAGAAAATAAATTATTGCAAGATTTATCTGGGAGAGATCGATTTATCAGAATCCAGTTGTAGTGAGCAAATTCATTATCAAAAAAACGTCACGCTAAAAGCGTGACCTACACAAAGCATATGAAAACGAAAATCATCCCCATATCCGACCCAAATGCAGTATCTACGGCATTAGAATTTCTCCGTGCAGGAGAACTTATCGCCTTCCCGACTGACACCGTTTACGGCGTGGGCACATTTGCATTCAATGGCAAAGCTGCCCAGCATATTTACACAGTCAAGAAACGCTCGCCTGATAAAGCTATCCCCATTCTATTGGGCGATATTAGCCAAATCCCGCTGGTGGCGGTCAATTTACCAGAAAGCGCATTGAAACTGGCAGAAGCATTTTGGCCTGGCGCATTGACATTGGCTGTGCCAAAACACCCAGATATTCCCGAAGAAGTTTCTTCGCTGGAGACAGTCGGTATCCGCATCCCGGATCATGATTTTACGCGTGCGTTGCTGAATGCGGCTGGTCCAATGGCGGTAACGTCGGCAAATATCTCTGGGAAGGATTCGCCGGTAGATGCCGGGGATGTGTACGCGCAATTAAAGGGGAACCTGCCCCTCATCCTGGATGGTGGACGCACGGCGGGGAATCTTTCATCCACTGTAATTGATTGCACAAAGGATGAGATCATTATCCTACGCAAGGGTCCGATCAGTCTGGAAGAAATCAGAAGGATTTTGGAAAATTAAAATTCTCTTATCGAGAGTTTATCTTTTATTAAGTTGTTTTTTCCTTTTTTCTGTATACTTTAGTTGCATTCTCCTCAATACCAACCGCGCTGGAGCTGGGCCGCTCCAAAAGCGCGGTTTTGGTTTAAAGTAGCAGCGCCGGAGAATTCCTTCTAAGTGTCTTTTTACTCTATCTTAATCTGTACAGCTCGCACGACAACACGGTAACGATACGAATCGGTTCCCTCATCATATCCCCGGCATGTGATCAGAGTTAGCCATGGGTACTCTTCCTGTGTAAAAATATCTACCCGAGGGCTAAGAATTCGACTCGAACGTACTTCATAGATATAGCGTTGCCTGTAAGCATGAATGATGATCTGATCCCCAGACCGCAATTTATGCAAATCTACAAAGGGACCAGGGGTTCCGTCAGACAAATAGACATGAGCAGTAATTGCTGAATTCCCGGCCCATGTGGGGAAGGCTGTTCCCTGTAACCACCCAACCTGATCCCATAACCAACTGACATCCCAACTATTCTCCATATGTGGAACACCAGCAATTGTCGTTCTAACTCCCAAGCTTGGTATTTCTATCCATAGATCACCTAGTGATACATATGCTTTTCCTAATGGTTGTTCGGGCAACTCAGTTACCCTTTCGGGGGCAAAGCCAGTTTCCGGGGGAACAGGTGGATCGCAAGCAACCGTTACCGATGCACTCATTTCATAGTTATCTACACCTGCAGGCGCTGCTGGATCGTACCAACGTTCTGTTGAATTCGGATTATATGGAGACCGCTGTACCGGTACTTGGCGCGGACCAGGAAGAGCTGGATCAATCTCCAAACTGGTCCATTCCACGCTGGCAATATTCACAAATGAGAAAGTCTCCGCATAAGTAGCCTCAAAGGTAACGATTGCTGTTTCGATAAGACGGAATTCATTCCACGTCAATGTAAGGGTATTAGTGGTACTGTTGTAGTTGGAATCAGACAAAGTGGCTGATCCTCCAACAACCAGACTAGTCGGGTCGTAGATCAATCCATCAGGGATCTGATCCGTAACGACCACATCAAAAGCATCTGCTGTGCTCTCTAAAGAGTGCTCAAGCTCAATCGCAAAGACAACGGGCTGTATATCCGTAGTACAAGAAGATGCACTCTTTTGAATGGTCATATCAGGCTCAACAATTTCGACTTCAGGTGCGTGGGTAACCTTTGGCCCCCAAGTAAGGGTGTTGGTCAGGGTGTCTCCATCCTGATTCCCTGCTATATCTAATACAATTATGGTGTATCGCACTCGAATAATCTGAGAAGAACCACTGGTGTTGGATATATCGCCAAAATCAAAGGTAATATTTTGCCCTGAATTTTCGATTAACGGATTACTCGTCGCCGGATCTGTGCCATCTAATGTGTCGCAAGCACCGCCGGTTCCGAATGTGCTACTACTGACATTGTTTGCCCTCAAAGGTTATTGGACAAATATAGTGAAATATTAATGGAGGCTT
>JABGQT010000099.1 GCA_018648685.1 Anaerolineae bacterium | reverse complement strand
TTTCTAGTCAATAAATCGGGCGAAGAATGTCAATTGAGTTCACAGTAATCAGTATCGCTGGCCCTATTAATCTTGGTCAGTTATTAGAACGAATTACATCGTACATCATTCCAAACTATCAATTATTTCAGCGATATCACAGAAAAGGTTTATAAGAGAGATTGCTGTGATTCTCTTCTCTAATTCATCGGGTTTTTAATTTATTACTTGGACCAAGGATCCTTCATTTCTCCGAATATTTTTTGCTTGTTGTATTGGAAACGAATTCTAAACTTTCCAAGAAGGTTTTTTTCAAGATAAGCATAAAAGATAGAAGTTCGAGTCCCCACGGAGCATCAAACAGGAACCATCTCGAACCGTACCTAATAAAGTAGTTTTTATCCAAGCTCTATACAACCATATATCTGTCCAAGTGGCTGCTAACTTGGTTGACAGACACTACTTTCGTGGCAACAACCCCGCTTCCATGACAATCTCCGCTACAAGCTCTTCCTGCCTATATGCCATGATATGGATGCCGGAAACGCCTTCGATCTCTTTAACTTGCTCAATGATCTCCATGCAGATTTGTTTTCCTTCGGCTTGTTGCTGCTTTTTCGGAGTCTTTTTTAGCCTATCCACGATTTCATCAGGGATAACGATACCGGGGACTTTGGTACGCATAAAGTTGGCTGCACCTGCTGAGCGCAGAGGCCCTACACCAACAAGAATATAGGCCTGTTCATGCAATCTAAAATCGCGTACTTGGCGCATATATTCTTTGAAGCGGGGAACGTCGAAACAATATTGAGTCTGGATAAATTGTGCTCCAGCTGCGATCTTCTTTGCAAGGCGTTGGGCGCGCCAATCGTAGGGTGGAGCAAAAGGATTGGCGGCAGCACCCAAGAATAAATCCGGAGGCGTTGTGATCTTGCGTCCACTCAGGAAGATGCTTTCGTCCCGCATGAGTCTGGCGGTACGCAGCAACTGGATCGAGTCAAAATCGAAAACGGGTTTTGCTTCTGGTTGGTCGCCAGCGCTAACATCATCCCCTGTAATTGCCAATAAATTATGCACGCCCATCGCAGATGCGCCGAGAATATCGCCTTGAATAGCAATCCGATTTCTGTCTCGGGCAGAGATTTGGTAAACTGGTTCGTAACCAGCTCGAGTAAGCAACGCACAGATCGATAAGCTGGACATGTGGCAATTGGCGCCAGAAGCATCTACAGCATTGATTCCGTCACAGAAGCCAGCTAGGATCATGGCGGCTCTATATACATCTTCGGGGTCGGCACTATCGGGCGGATTTAGCTCTGATGTGATAGCAAAGCGCCCTGAACGCAGCACTTGTTCTAACTGGCTTATTTTTCTTTCAGTCATTATTTCTCCACAAGTTTTCCAGTTCTTCTTGTTGCGTCGGGGTCTGCCACTCAACTGCATGTTTCTGGTCAACACCATGTAACATATTGACCCAAGCCGACGAATCCTGAAGATTACGTTTGACTGGCGGTTGAATCCAGAGCATTTCTGCGCCGTATTTGGGCATGAGTTGTGCATTTTCATATGCTGCACCCAAACGCATTTCATTTCTGGCTTGACCTCGCAATGCCCATTTGTGCGAACACCGCCGCAGGGTCCGTTGCGTAGGTTTTTCGGGCAATTCATGGAGCAAACCATACCAGTACTATGCAATATGCACTGCCCGCACATTTTGCAATCATAAGCAATTTCCTTTGCGATGCGCTCCAAAGGGATGAGTACCTTTTCCATGCGAGAATTCAGCTTTAGCAAAGGTTTTAGGGGCTGTATTGCCCAATGTGTGAAATCGTATAGTGCTTCCTGAAAAATAAGGTAAAGTTTTTTCATAAAATTAACTCTGGGGGATAAACTGTAAAGACTCAATAAAAACTTCGTGAAATTCGGTATCCTGATCGAGGTCAATTTGCTCAGCGACTTTCGCTAAGCGTTCTCCTCGCGCAAAGCCATGATCTGAAAGGAATTCTGCTGCACCAAAACCTGCTCCATTTGGGATATTCTCGACACGCTCTGGCGAAATGCTTGGTAGCATCCCCAAGGTAAGAGTGGCGGGAATATCCAATTGTCCGCCAAAGGAGCCTGTTAGGATGACGCGTTTTAAATCTGTTGGGGTTAGCGATAACTTCCTAAGCAATATCTCAATTGCTGAACGAATTGCTCCCTTTGCTTTTTGTAATTCACGGATATCTTTCTGAGTTAGCCAAATTGTGCGGTCCTCTGTTAGGTAGATACGATTAGAACCATCTACACGTTCGATAGCAAAATATCCATTACTTTTTGAAAAACGCCCGTTAGGTTCAATGACCCCAATCCGTAGTAATTCGTTGACAACTTTCATCAACCCTGAGCCAGTTAATCCCAGTGATTTCTCGTTACTAATTGTCTCGAATTCAAAATCTTTATTCGTGAATTTCGCATCAACGATCGCACCATCTACAGCTCTCATTCCGCAGGAGATGTCTACCCCTTCAAAAGCAGGGCCAGCAGCAGTGGATGCTGTCACAATATTCTTGCCATCTGTTAGTAAAACTTCTCCATTTGTTCCGAGATCTATCGCCAATGTTGGGGCTGTGGTTTTATCAAAACCAAAATATGCTAAACAAGCCAGCGCATCAGAACCAACAAATCCGCCAATGAGCGGAGGAATCATAATTTGGACATCATCGCTAAAAAGGCCATCAAGTAAACCAGTTTTGTTGGGGATGGCATCTTTTAAGTAGGGCTGAAAAGGCATTCGAGCTATTTTTTCTACTGGCAAACCTACAAGCAAATGGTGCATTGCCACATTGCCGACGATGGAGACTCGTTTAATGCGTGCAAGGATGGATTTGGATAATTTAAGCGAATTTACTGCCTGATAGATCGAAGACTGCGCCAAGCGTTGCAACCGCTCTCGATGCTCATCATCTTGCAAGGCTGCCGCTAATCTGGAAATAATATCCGCACCATAAACGTGTTGTTGGTTTAACGCCGCCCCACCAGCGACAACTTCGCTGTTATCAAGCATAGTGAGGTAGGCAGCGACGGTTGTAGAGCCAAAATCAATTGCCAAGCCCAAGGGGATATTTTTTTCTCTCTTATGACGTGAGCCAGCTTTGAAAACTTTATTAGAATGGACTTCAATAGACGATAGAACTACCTGTGTATCCCCACTGACTTTTGCCCGACACGCCAAACGTGTCCCGATCGCTAATTCGCTTTCAGAGAGATAGGTCTGCTCAATCTCATCCGGTGTGTTGGCTCCTTTTTCAACGAGCACTTTACAGCGTCCGCATGTGCCACGACCTGCACAAGGTTGCTCAACGGGCAAATCAGCTGAGGCGATCACATCGCCTAGCAAATCCCCATTTTTTGCGTCAATGACCGTTTTTTTTCTCCAATCAGAATTCTAAGAATGCTCATCGAAACATATCCTGTGTTAGCGTTTCTCCAGGCTGTACAATAATAAAAGCATCATCCGCTTGCGCAGGAGAGGCGACCGTTTTTTCTAGGGCTGAGACAAAATCTGTCGCACCGAGGTATTCATCATATTGCATATCCCAGCGTCTGCAGAATTCAGCTACTTCTAAGGCTATGGGGCGATAGGCATCAAGATCATCTTGGCTATGGGCGACAAAGCGCAGGCGGTGATAATGCTGGTATTGTGAATCCATAACGTAATTTGCTGTTTCTTCGCCATATTTTTCAACACAACGTTTGTATTCCGATAATGGATGTGTTTCAGCTTCTAGCCAGCCTTTGGTTAGATAATATGTACCCGGGTCTTTTGAAAACTCTTCGAGATATTTTTCTCGCCCGCCCATAAACATGGCGATACAATCATCCATTTTAGGAATAATGAGGGTATGTTTGCCCGCCTTGATATTATTCAGTCCGTTTCCGCAAAGCCCATAGCCGAGCACAATGATGCTCGGCTCAAGAATAGTGTTGATCTCTTCCTGTACTTTTGTGTTGAGCTTTTTAGGCGCGGCGTGTAACCCGGCATCCAAAAATTGGGTTTGCAAATCAGATGCTGGGGTATAGACCACGCCTTTAAACACTTCGCAAGCCAAAAATACGTGCGGTTGGCGGTCTTCCATTATTTATTCTTCCCTCTTTTGCGGAAGTCCTTGATCCAGCCCATCCCATATTCGTCACGCCCAAGAGCCAGATCAGCGGCAAGTGCTGCGGTGCGAATTTCGACGACAAGCGGGTTGGTAATGGGGCAGGTCATTCCAGCGTGGATTGCCATCGCCATATACGCAGCGTTGACATATTTTCGGTCAGGCAGGCCAAAAGATATATTGCTCGCACCCATCGTGATATTGACGCCAAATTCTGCCACGATCAACTCGATGGTTTTGAGGGTGGTTAAGCCAGCCGTGTGATCTGCGCTCATTGTCATGGCAAGGGGGTCGATGATAATATCTTCAACCGGGATTCCTTTGGCTGCGGCGCGTTCTATGATTTTTTCAGCTGCTTTTAGACGAAGCTCCGGAGTTGCTGGGATACCATCATCATCCATACATAAGCCAATAACTGCTCCACCATATTCTTTAGCGAGAGGGAGTACGGTTTCCAAAGATTTCTCTTCGCCGTTCACAGAATTGATCAGGGCTTTGCCTTCGTATAGCTTCAATGCCGCTTCCAGTGCTTGTGGATTGGCTGTATCTATACAGAGAGGAGCATCTACCACAGACATCACTTCTTGCATTACCTGAGAGAGAAGAGCTACTTCATCTGCTCCGGGAACACCTGCGTTAACGTCCAGTACTGTTGCGCCAGCTTCAACTTGCTTGATGGCATCTTGGCGTACCATCTCAAAGTTGCCTTCTTGTAGGGCTGCCAAAACTACTTTACGTCCAGTGGGGTTGATTCGCTCGCCGATCAGGACTGTGGGATTATCCCGACAGATTTCTACAGTCTTTGTCTTTGATGAGAGTATTGTTTTCTTGTTTTCTAACATAATTGTTCCTCCGTTTATGATTTAACTAAAACAAAGAGATGTCTTTGCAAAAGAGGGGCTCTTTGCAAAAAGATTCTCACAGCTATATTTGTTTTTCACATTCAAGCGCACGTCGAGTAGATGCATACGGTATCTCTGTTGCCGGGAAGATATTATATTCTCCAATCCTTTCTGAAATGCCACA
>JABGQT010000029.1 GCA_018648685.1 Anaerolineae bacterium | reverse complement strand
GGTTTTGATACCTGGTTTCGGGCAAAAGACGATCAGAACGGCTATCTCTTCATTTACAACTCACGAACAAACTATGTCCGTTTCTGGAAAATCGTGAACGGGAAATGGATTCGTTTATCTGAAAAGAAAGTGCCTTCAAATTGGGGCAATCAAGAGTTGGATTTCAAAATCGATGTCAAAGGCGATACCTTTATTGCCTACCAGGATGGTGAAGCGATCCTACAGGCACGTGACGGCGCCTACACAGAAGGCCAAATCGGCATTCGCAATAAACCCAGCTCAAAATCTTGTATTGGCGATATTTCAGTTGAAAATATTTCAAGCGAGGAGACAAAATGAGCTTAGAAGACTCCCCTTCTTTAGAAGATTTTTCTGACGACTTTCTTTCCCCACCTCCCGATAAGGTCGATAAAAAAAGGCGTTTTTCCCTTATATTGGTCAGCCTGGTTCTACTGATCGTCATTCTTCTGGGCATTAATTTTGCTCAGAGCGGAGCCTATGCTCAACTGGCAGGGAAAGGCTCTCTCTCAGGCTATGCAGTTAACGAAAGCGGCGATGCGATTGCCGTTGAGATATTTATCTTTGGTACCGATATTACTGGGCTTTCAGGTGATGATGGGTATTTCGAGATCAAGAATGTGCCTTCGGGAGAACGCTCGGTCATTATTGCTTTTGGTGATATCGCAACGGAAAAGATCGTTATCTTAGATGCCGGGGGGAATACGGATTTAGGCACGGTCACTGTGCCAACAGAATTAGAGATTGATTATTAAAATACCCTTTTGCGTTTTTGAGCGAGGAAGATATTTTGACAACCCCAGAATGGCTAAAAGTCGCGCGTGAATTACATTCGATGTCGCAGGTTGGGCTGGAGCATGCTCAAAATGGATTTGAGACCGAGCGTTATGAAAGGCTGCGGGAACTCGCAGCGGAGATTGTAAGCAAACAAAGCACACTCTCGGCAGAAGAAGTTTCAGCAAGTTTTGCGATGCAGCCCGGCTATATCACCCCAAAAGTGGATGTCCGTGCTGCGGTCTTTCATGACGGAAAGATTTTGCTCGTCAAAGAAGTAAATGATGGTCGCTGGAGCATGCCCGGCGGCTGGGCGGATGTGGGCGACACACCCTCCGAAGCAATACTCCGCGAAGTGCGCGAAGAGAGCGGATTCGACGCTCGTGTTTTGAGCGTGGTCGGCATTTATGATGCGAATCGCGTCCCCAACGAAGAGTGGATGCCCTTTTATCACGCCTATAAATTACTCTTTCTTTGCGAAATAACTGGTGGCGAAGCACGCACCAGCCACGAAACGCCGGATGTCGGCTTCTTCGGAATCGATGAAATCCCGCCACTTTCCCTTTTTAGAACGACAATGGCGCATATTAAAGACGCCTTTGCGCAGAATGGAAATCCGGCTACAGGAACGGTGATTGAGTAAGTACTAATGAGACACGGATCACACATATTTTACGGATTTGCGCGGATAAAACCTTAACGCGAATGGTGCAAATTAGAGAATTTTAAAATATTCGCGTCATTCGTCCATTTGCGTAATTCGCGTTAAAAACAAAGACTTTTGCTCCTCTTATGAATCTGTGGGAATCTGCTAAGTCCGCGTTCTATTTTTAGAGAAATTCTATGAAAACCAAACTCATCACCCTCTTCGAAAAATGGGCCAATTGGAAAAGCATCCTCGCCCTCTTTGCACTGCAAATGCTCTTCAATCTGGTCATTATGCCCAGCGCATCATCCAGTGATACGCATAATGTCCCGATTCTCGACCTGCAATTCTTTTATACGCCGCAGCGCGCGTATGAGATCATCGGTGCGTATTCGCCAGAATTACGTCAAGCCGCAGCGATGACTCGTCTGACGGTGGATATTATTTACCCTGTCGTTTATGGCTTATTACTCAGCTTTTTACTTATCGTCACATTTCGACGAGCCTTTCCCGATTTCCCTTTTTCGGATGAAATTATCTTTATCCCCTGGGCTGGCGTACTCTTTGATTATCTCGAAAATTTCGGTTTGGCAATAATGTATCTCAGCTATCCAACCGAGCTTTATTTCATCGCACGCCTAACGAGCATTTTCACCACCCTTAAATGGACATTGATCGGTGTGAGTTTCGTTCTGGTACTCATAGCTGCGGTAAAATTGGCTTTCGATAAAAGCTAAAATATAAAGAATAGAATTCGATAGTTGTGATTTAGCATTTCTAGCTTCATGCACATTAGTTTTTAGAGGAAAAGTGATCACAGAAGACAAATACCTTCTTTAACGCGAAAAAACCTTAAATATTCGCGTTTTTCGTCTTTTTCGTGCTTTTCGCGTTAAAAATTTGACGGTCTTCAAACGAGAAATAATTTTATCCGCGTGAATCCGTACAATCCGCCTAATCCGCGTTCTATTCCTTTCATAAGCAAGCAGATTCATCCAGCAGGAGCAATAATTAATGAAGAAAGCCAATTTTGAACGCCTTATCGCAAAAACATTTTTAAGTCTTGAAACCAAATTCGGCTTCAAAAAGACCAGCACCGAATATCACAGCGGGGGCGTGATCGTCACTTTTCAGAATCCCACAACAGAAGTTATCGTAAATTACGAGATCGGTGAATATCCTTGGGTCACTATTGCCGATATCAACAGCCCAAAAACAGATCGCGCCTCGCTCGATTGGCTGCTTGTCGAACTCGGGGAAAGAGAATCTCCCACAACCGACGAAGCATTTATGCCCATCAGAATGGACGATGCACATCTCGAAGCTGAACTTGAGAAGAAAAAAGTACAACTCCTGAAGTTTGGCGCAGATATGCTTAGGGGAGATTTCACCCTGCTCCCCAATTTGCAAGAACGTGCAGAAGACTACCTCGAAGAATGCAAAAGATTTGCAAAACGACATAATGTATAAATCCATTCGCCCCCTTCTTTTTAAGCTCGACCCCGAAACCGCCCATACCCAAACCCTCTACGCGCTCAAACGCGTTCCCGTCATATTTGGCGCACAGCGGATGCTCAAAAAGATATTTGCCGCACCGCCAAAACCCGTCACTGCTTTTGGGCTATATTTTGAAAATCCTGTCGGGTTGGCTGCCGGGTACGACAAAGATGCCATCGCCGTGCGCGGACTTTCCACGCTGGGGTTTGGGCATATTGAAGTCGGCACGATCACGCCGATGCCACAGCCAGGCAATCCGCAACCGCGCGTTTTTCGCCTCCCCGAAGATAATGCCGTCATCAATCGGATGGGCTTCCCCTCTGCCGGGTCAGCCGAGGCAGTCAAGGCACTCAAAGCGATCGGGCATTGCAACAACCCCAATAAGAAAGAAAAAAAAGTTATAGAGCCTCATAAATTTCTCCCAAAGCCAACACCAAAAAAGCGTCAGACCAAGATGATTTTGGGCGTAAATATCGGCAAAAATAAAAATACGCCTAACGAAGAAGCCGTTTACGACTATCTCTCCCTGCTCGAACTTTTTGCCCCCTGCGCCGATTATCTGACCATCAATATCTCTTCGCCCAACACAGCGGGATTACGAGATTTACAGGGACGCGCCGCCCTCGAAGCCCTGCTCAAAGAATTGGATTATCAGCGCAAATATGAGCAGAAAACGCTTCGCAAAAGATTGCCGCTACTCGTCAAACTTTCCCCCGACCTCTCGGATGCGGAACTCGACGACGCACTTGATGTGATACTTGCTACCAATATGGATGGCGTTATCGCCACAAATACCACCCTCGCGCGGGATGGGCTGAAATCTGCTCATCGTTCAGAAACAGGTGGATTAAGCGGAAGCCCGCTCAGGGTCAGGAGCGAAACGGTTCTTCATCAAATTGTCAAAAAAGTAGATGGAAAGATCCCCGTTGTCAGCTCTGGCGGGATCATGTCTCCCGATGACGCAAAACGCCGCCTCGACTTAGGAGCGGCATTGGTGCAACTCTATTCAGGGCTGATCTACGAAGGGCCCGGGTTGGTTAAGAAAATCGTCAAATCCTTGTAAGGCACAATAATGTCATCGCGAGGAGGGTGTTTTTCCGACAAAGCGATCTCCCGCACTGTTTAGGAGACTGCCACGCTGTCAAAGAGCATCGCCAGCTCGCAGTGACAATTATTCCTTTTTTAGAAACTCCTCAGGCAAAGCCTCTTTATGTTCGGCAACCACCATCGTGAAACGTTTGCCGGTAAATTCATGCAAAAATGCGCCCGCCGCTTGCCCCTCGCCTGATTGGAGCGCAGCATCAAGAGCAGCACGAGAATCAAAATAAAATTCATGGATTTTGCTATAACGATGCCCCTGGCTACCAAAAAGAAAGTCTTCCACATCACTGACGGTTTCTCGGCGTAGCCCGGGCATTTTTTCTGCCAAGCCCATAAACTTTTGCCAGCCTTGCTGGTTAAACTCTTGACCGGGTAAAGGCGGGTAAAAAAAGATCGTTAATTTGTGCATAATATTCCTTTTGTTTTTTTTCTCCCCTAAATTCCGCTTTTAGAATTTGGGGGAGATGCCCGAAGGGCAGAGGGGGCTATGACCACAACCCGCCCGTAGATTCCATCCAATCGGCAACGCGATCTGCCGCGCCCATCACATCATTATCCGAAATATCCAATATCAGCGTCGGCAAAATTGATTTTGAGATCAATTCTCGCATTTGCTCCTGCTCGTTGATAAAAAGCTGCATATCATGATATTGCGAAGGGTTTCCAGAAACCTTCAATCTTTCCTCGCGCGCCGCAGCAAAAGATTCTGGCGTGCGCGTGCAAAAAACAAGGTGAAAACCGATCCTGGCTAGTCTCTCTTCAAGCCAGCGGAAATCATGATCCTTGCCATATGCTTTTTTCTGGTAAGCCTGTGTAGAGATATGAAAACGGTCAACGATCCACGAATAATAACGCTGTAGCTCAAAGAGCCGCATCCAAGTTTGATAGGTTTCGATTGCCAGCTCTTCTTCTTGTGGCTCAAAATTGATGATGCCGCGCCCCCACGGATGATTCGTAAAAGCGCACCACTCACCGGAAATCAAAGGGGAATGGTAACGATATTTGCGCGGTCCCACCACACGGGGATGTTCGTTGAGCGTGAAGGCGATCTCGGTCTTAAAAGTCAACCGCGTACCTTCCATGATGATCTTTGGGGTCAATTTAGACATGAGAAAATTATAACGAAAATCGTATAAAA
>JABGQT010000071.1 GCA_018648685.1 Anaerolineae bacterium | reverse complement strand
AGAAAATTATGGCGAACTTTACAGGCAAAGTAGTACAGGTTCAAGGATCAGTTGTCGATGTCGCTTATGCAGAAGGCGAACTCCCTGGGCTTTTCGAATCAATTGAAATCGAACGCGAAGGTGAAACTCCGCTCGTTTTAGAAGTTCAGAAACATTTGGGTGAAAATTGGGTACGCACCGTTGCGATGGATACCACCGATGGTCTTCGCCGTGGTGTAGATGCAGTCTCGACAGGCGCACCGATCAAAGTGCCCGTTGGTATGGCAACTTTGGGGCGCATTTTTAACGTATTGGGTCAACCTATTGATGGTATCGAAGGCATTGAAGCTGACGATTATTATCCCATTCACCGTAAAGCCCCTTCATTTGCTGAGCAAGCTACCAGCGTAGAAATTTTTGAAACGGGTATCAAAGTTATCGACCTTATCGCCCCCTTCACCAAAGGTGGCAAAACCGGTATCTTCGGCGGCGCAGGTGTTGGTAAAACCGTTGTTATTACCGAGCTAATTTCTTCCATCGCTCGTGTTCACAAAGGCAACTCCGTTTTCGCTGGCGTTGGCGAACGCACCCGTGAAGGAACCTCCCTTTTCCGTGAAATGCGCGAATCCGGCGTTATGAAAGACACCGTGATGGTCTTTGGGCAAATGAATGAGCCTTCTGGTGTTCGTTTGCGCGTTGCTCTTTCTGCTCTCGCTATGGCAGAATACTTCCGCGATGAAGGCAAAGACGTGCTTCTCTTCATTGATAACATCTTCCGCCTGACCCTTTCTGGTGCAGAAGTCTCCGCACTTCTCGGACGTATGCCCTCCGCAGTAGGCTACCAGCCCACCCTCGCCACAGAAATGGGCGAAATGCAAGAGCGCATCACCTCCACTCGCACAGGCTCGATTACATCCATGCAGGCTGTTTACGTCCCCGCAGATGATTACTCCGATCCTGCTCCTGTAGCAACCTTCACCCATCTCGATGCAACCATCGCGCTCGAACGCTCGATTGCAGAAAAAGGTATCTACCCCGCTGTTGATCCTCTTACTTCTACTAGCCGAATTCTTGACCCCAACATCGTTGGTGACGAGCATTATCGCACTGCCCGTGAAGTTCAGCAGGTTCTCCAACGCTACAAAGATCTCCAAGACATCATCGCTATTCTCGGCGTAGATGAACTCAGCGAAGACGACAAACTTCTCGTCGCCCGCGCTCGCAAAATTGAACGTTTCTTCTCGCAACCCTTTGTTACAGCCGAGCAATTCACGGGTGTTTCTGGCGTTTATGTTCCCCTCAAAGTAACTATCCGCTCCTTCCGCGAAATTCTCGATGGCAAACACGATGACATCCCCGAACAAGCCTTCTTAATGTCGGGAACGATTGACGAAGTAGTCGAAAATGCCAAGAGAATGGCGGAAACAGCCTAGCGAATTTTAGGATGAAAAGCACGGGATGCTCGTGTTTTTGGCTTGCTACCCATAAAAAATGGATGCTTCTCATCAACACCTCCCGTCTAAAGCGTATCTCACCCTTTACTTCCCCTCGAACATGATGAGGGGAAGTCTCCCCAAGAAGGCGTGAAGATCGAAGGAAAAAGGTTATGCCAATTCGCTGTGAAATAGTCTCACAAGATAAAAAGCTATACGAAGGCGACGTAGACATCGTCGTCCTCCCTGGCACTGGCGGGATTATGGGAATTCTTCCTAATCACGCTCCCTTGCTGACCACATTGAATTTCGGTGTGGTGCAGGTGCGCACTGGTGATGAAGAAGAAAACTTTAGCGTCGCCGGTGGCGTTGCAGAAGTGCAGCCCGATATTGTCACCGTTTTAGCAGATCGCGCAGAAAATGTTGAAGAAATTGATATCGCTCGCGCAGAAGCTGCACAAGAACGTGCCAAAGAATATATGGAAAAAGGACCTCCCCCAGATAGCGACCGCTATTTGGCAATGTCTGCTGCCTTACGCCGCTCCAATTTACGTTTGGATGCAGTGAAACGCTATCGCAGAGGGAAGCCAAAAACCCAAGCGCATATAACAGAAGAATAAGATGGCTCTTTTTTCCAAAGATTTGGGAATCGACCTCGGCACGATGAATACTCGGCTCGCGGACAATACGCAAGTATTGATTAACGAGCCGACTATTGTCGCAATCGAAGTTGATGACGAAAAAGCTGCTGAGAAAATGGTCTCAGTCGGGCAGGAAGCTCTTGATATGTATGGGCGTGTTCCAGATAATATCGAAGTTGCTCGTCCGCTTAAAAATGGGGTGATTGCTGATTACGTCATTACCGAGGCATTGCTTTCCTATCTCCTCCAGCAAGTTAGCGGATCAATGCGAATTTTCCGCCCGCGCGTTATGCTCTCTGTGCCCTATGGGGTAACGAGCGTAGAACGCCGTGCGGTCTATGAGGCTGCGCGTGAAGCTGGTAGCCGAGAAGCTTATCTGATTCAGCAATCATTGGCTGCGGCTTTGGGTATTGATTTGCCCATTAACGCCCCTTCAGGGAATATGGTTATTTCGCTAGGCGGTGGCGCAACAGAAGCCTCTGTCATGGCAATGTACGGTATTGTTTCTGCTGAAACGCTCCGAGCTGGAGGATTAGATTTTGACGAAGCAATCGCCATTTATGTGCGCAGAAAATATGGTGTAACAATCGGCCAGAGAACCGCCGAGCAACTCAAGATCAAGATCGGTGCCGCAGTTCCGCAAGATCAGGAACAGAGTATGGAAGTGCAAGGTCAAGATCAGGTTACGGGATTGCCTCGTCCCGTGACTCTTACAACAGGTGAAATTGTCGAAGCCTTGCAAGAGCCGCTCAAGGATGTTGTTGAAACAGGAAGAAGGGTTCTTGAGAAGACTCCGCCTGAATTAGTATCGGATATTATTGATCGTGGTGTTGCTCTGTGTGGTGGTGGTGCGCTTTTGCGCGGTATAGATAAGCTGCTCACGAAATCTCTCGGCATTCCTGCCTATTTGGTTGATAATCCGCTGACTTGTGTTGTTGAAGGCACAGTGCGCGGTTTAGAGTTGTACTCGGTTCTAGAACGCAATTTGCCGAAAGTATAAAAGTAGCAGGTTTGTGCCAAGACTCTTTTTAGATAAAACTCTATCTGCACAAGATGGAGTTTTTTAGTGTCTGGTTTTGTTAGAAAAATGATAAATTTATCGAGAAAAATTAAAAAACTATAAAAAACAAAACTCGACTTGACTTTGTGTCTTTTATTTTGTATAGTGAAACGGTCACTTTGAAATGGCACTGTTGCTTTGCGGCTTCCGTGCTTTTTATTTTGTGTCCGTGTTGTAGATGTTGATAGTTAGAAGCAAGCTGAAAGATGAGCGAGCATATCTGTTCATAACCCGGTATCTGCTTTTATGTAGAGATTTTTTCTCTAGAGTGATGGCAGATGTTATATCCGAAAGAGCAGAAAAAGGGTTTAGAAGTAACATTTTTACAAGCTCTTCATCTAATAAGAGAGTTGCTTTCAACCCTAAAAAGTTGTATGCTGAATAAGATAATATGAAAGATGTAATTTACTGGCATTTTTTACTGGTGCCAAATTTCAGAAAAGGTGTTTCTTAATTTTATGAGTGAAAAAGTTTTGATTGACGTAGACGAAAAAGCATCTCCCGGGATCATTAAGTTGCTTGCGTTAGGGCGTAAGAAGAAATTTGTTACTTTTGATGATATTTTGAATTTCTTCCCAAATGCAGAGCAGGATGTAGCACTACTTGAAGAAGCTTTCGCTGCTCTTTTGAGCGCAGGTGTTCCTTTTATCGAAGATGCCACTTTACCTGGACCTTCTGATGATGAGCTTGAAAGCGCATCGTCAGAAGTGGAAGATAAGGAAAAGATCGACCAGAATGTTTCTGAGGATTATCTGGCAAATATCGACACAAAAGATACGATAGGTCTTTACCTAAAAGAAGTTAGCCGTGTTCCGCTTTTGACTGCCGAGCAAGAGGTTTCTTTAGCTCAGCGCATTGAGCGTGGGCGTAATGCACGCGAAGAATTAGCACAAGGGCGTGTCACTATGAAACGGCGAACGGAATTGCGTCGCTTGATCGAAGATGGTTGGGCTGCTCGTGAGCATTTGATTACTGCGAACTCTCGTTTGGTGATCAGTGTTGCCAAAAAATATATGGGGCGCGGTGTGCCTTTTCTTGATTTGATCCAAGAGGGAAATATCGGTCTGATTCGTGCGACAAAGAAATTTGATTATCGACGCGGGCATAAATTTAGTACTTACGCAACCTGGTGGATTCGCCAAGCTGTGACACGTGCGATTGCTGACCAAGGGCGCACGATCCGTGTGCCTGTTCATATGGGCGATCAAATTAATAAACTACTTCGCATTCAGCATCAATTAACCCAAAAACTAGGACGCGGTCCCGCTGTGGAAGAGTTGGCAGAAGCACTTGAAGTTCCGCCCAAGAAAGTGGAGCATATGATCCAGGTCGCACGCCGCCCGCTTTCGCTTGAGACGCCTACGGATAATGAAGAAGATTCTGTTTTGGGAGATTTCATCGAAGATGTAGATTCTCCGCCTCCTGACGATACAGCTACGCACCATCTTTTGCAGGATCACCTCGTAGAAGTCATGGAAAATCTCCCGCCTCGTGAAGTGCGTATTTTGCAATTGCGCTATGGTATTTTGGACGGACAAGCCTACACGCTTGAAGAAGTTGGGCGTAAAATGGGCGTAACGCGCGAACGCGTCCGCCAAATCGAAGCCCAGGCATTGAGCCGATTACGACATCCCACCGTGCGACGTAAACTGCGCGATTATTTGGGTGAATAACTAATAATCAGATATGACAAAGATCCTCGCTTTTTGAGCGGGGATTTTTTTATTAAGTTACAATAATCTCTAACACAAGGAGAAGAATTGCCAAAAGAAAAAGCATCCCTTTTTAATCGCCTCATCATCACGATTGCCCTATTATTGGTTTTTATCCTCCTCTCACGCACCCCTGCTGATGCTGATATGTGGTGGCATCTTCGCTCAGGCGAAGAAATGGTCACGCAAGGGGAAATTCTGCTCGAAGATATTTTCTCCTATACGCGTTACGGCGCAGATTGGGTAAATGCCTTCTGGCTTTCGGATGTTCTCATTTATCTTGTTTTTAAAGTCGGGGAATATTTCGCGCTCGCATCCTTTGTCTCGTTGATGGCTGTCGCTACCTTTGGTATTGCTGCAAAACAGATGCGCGGTCCTGCCTTTTTACGCGCTTTGCTTCTTCTTCTTGCTGCGCTCGTTGCTGCACCAATCTGGTCTCCACGCCCGCAATTATTTTCCTTTCTTTTTTTGGCCATTCTCGATTACTGGCTTTCCACACTCAAGAAAAATGAAAAAGCACGACTATGGCTTTTAATCCCCTTCTTTATACTTTGGGCAAATCTGCATGGGGGTTATGTTTGGGGTATATTGCTGCTCATTGCCACGTTGGCTGGCGAACTTATCAATAAATGGATGGGCAAAGAAGATGTACTTCCCGCAAAAACACATAAAAACTTGCTCTTATTTACTTTTCTCGCATTCTTTGCTGTGTTGCTCAATCCAAGCGGCTTTGAACTTTGGCGACTTCCTTTTCACACCCTCGATGTCTCCCTCAGTATTCAGGAATGGCAATCTCCTAATTTTCATCAGATCAGCTTTCACCCTATGCTCTGGATGCTTTTTCTCCTCATTCTCGTCCTCGCAAATACAGGCCGAAAACTCGGTTTTAGCGATTTATTCAAAGTTTTAGGCTTCACCTATATGACCTTCGTCTCTCAGCGAAATGTTGCCCCTTTTGCCATTATTCTCCTCCCAGTATTGAGCAGAGAGTTTTCTTCTTTTTGGAATGAAGAGATCGCGCTGCGCTTGGTTCAACTTGCTCGGGGTTCAAAAGCCTCTTCTACACCCCAAGAATTGCCGTTAAAACTAACTCGTTTCATCAACGGGATACTCATCTCTTTCATTCTTTTTGCTGCATTCGGAAATCTATATTTCCTTACCCGTCCCGAAAAGGTGGATGCCCTCTATCCCCGCGCCGCCGTACAATGGATAGAGGAGAATCAGCCCGAAGGTGCGCTCCTTAACTCCTATAACTGGGGCGGTTACCTGATCTGGAATCTGCGCGAATATCCCGTCTTCATCGACGGGCGCGCCGATCTTTACGGTGCAGAAATGATCGATCAATGGAAGCAAGTTACAAAGGGGGGCGAGGCAGCGCAGCAAATCCTGGATGAATGGGATGTGAATTTAATCCTTCTAGAACCAGGCTGGGCAGTTGGGAATGAGCTATCCGAACAGGGGTGGGAGCTTCTTTACGAAGACGATATAAGTGTGGTTTATGGACGCTAGAAAAAAACTCTTCTTGGGCTTGGGCGGCACACTTTGGTTTCTGTCTGTGCTACTGGCTTACGCCTATACTCACAAACCTTTTTCTCCCGAAGAAGTTTTTGTTTTAGTACGCGCCTTTTGGCAGCTCTTCATTGGTTTTTCTTTGGTTTCCCTGATGGGTGCATTGGGAGATAAACTTTTTCCCGCAATTCGACAAGAATTCTCTCTTCTAATTGCTCTTGCGCTTCAATCTGCACTAGGAATGGGCGTTCTGGGACTTTTTATCTTTTTTGTGGGCGTTAGCTTTGGCTTTTCGACAATCTTTTTTGTTGCCTGTTTTCTACTCTTGAGCATTTTCCTTAGAAAAGATTTATTCGCTTGGTGGTGTGCATGGCGTGCGCTTGTTCCGCTTTGGCAAAAAAGCACTGTGTTTGAAAAAGTACTTGGATGGGGCGTTCTTTTTATTCTTTTCGTGACTCTCGGTAAATCCCTTGCGCCGCCGCTTGCATTTGATAGCCTTGTTTATCATCTGACTTTGCCAAAAATCTACTTGCTCGAAGGGCGCATTAATTATCTCCCGGAATTGATCTTTTGGGGAATGCCGCAGCAACAGGAAATGGGGCAAGCTTTTGCAATGGTCTTAGGCGGCACCGAAGCGGCGATTATTTTTAGTTGGGCTTTGGGTTCGCTCACTTTGATTGGTTTGCTGGGCTATCTTAGCGAAAAATTCTCAACACAAGTTGCTTGGGTGGCTTTGGTAAGTTTGCTCGCGGGGCAAACGATCTCTGACACGCTTTCGTGGGGGTACGTTGAATGGACAGCCATGCTTTATGGCTTTAGTGTTTTCGTTCTTTTGGATTTGTGGAGATCGCGCCGCGAAGATAAGTTTTTGTGGTTATCGGCTTTACTCGTTGGTTTTGCAATGGGGACGAAATACACAACCGGGATATTGTTCGTGGCAGCCCTCCCGATCATTTTTCTGACAAAACGCAGATATGGGTTAAAGTCTGTGCTGCGAGATATTTCCATTTTTGCAGGAATTTCTTTGCTGATATTTTCTCCCTGGTTGATCAAAAATTTGCTCGCAACAGGCAATCCTGTTTACCCGCTCCTTTTCCCCTCAGGAGCGATGGATGTACATCGTTTGACACTATATCAGGGAGATCTGGCATGGGGAGATTGGCGGGATACTATTTTTCTTCCTTGGCGGGCAACGATTTGGGGTTTAGAAGCCAAAGTCGGTTATTCGGCGGAAATTGGTTCGTTAATGCTGGCTCTTAGCCCCTTGGTTTGGATTGGTTGGAAAGAGCGTAGCGTGGCACAAAAGAGAGCTTTGCAAACGGCTCTAATTCTTACTCTGACAGGTTTTCTTCTCTGGGCTGTTGCGGGGCGCACATCGCGTTTGCTTATCCAGACGCGGCTCTATTTTGTTCTTTTCCCCACGTGGGCTATTTTAGCAGGAGTAGGTTTTGAGAGTTTTTCCAAAATCCGTGCTGGGGGAGTTCGTTTTGGGCGCATTGCCTCTGCTCTTGTGCTTTTGGCTTTTGGCTTTAATCTCTTCCTGACAGGCGTGAATTTTACCAAATTGCGGGTTATCGAGACATTGATCGGGGCGCAGACTCCTACATCTTATCGGGAGCATGCTTTGGGCACGTACGAATCGGCGATGTTCGCAATTGCAGAGCTGCCCGCAAATTCTCAAGTCATCATGCTTTGGGAAACGCGCGGTCTTGCCTGTGTTCCCAAATGTGAGCCAGATGAAGTGATCGACCGTTGGTATGCCGACATCCGCAATTACGGCTCTCCTGAAGCCGTGCTGGATGCCTGGCGCGAGGCAGAATATACGCATCTGCTTTTTTATGAGCATGGCGCAGATTTTATCCGCGAAGATGACCCTGCCTATACTGATGCAGACTGGGTTGCACTGGAGCAGTTTTTGAGTCAGCTAAAATTGGAAAAAGATTTTTCTAGTACCTATAAATTATATTCGTTGAGGAGCATAAAATGACCGAGTTACTTTGCCAAAAGGATAGCTATCTAAAAGAATTTGATGCGGAAATTGTTAGCGTGGATGCCGAGTCCCGAGCAGTGGTGTTGGACCGAACAGCTTTCTATCCCGGAGGCGGGGGACAACCCTGTGATTTTGGCGTGTTGCGCGTTGATGGGACGGAATACTCGGTGACAAAGGTGAAGAAGCGTGGCGCAGATGCGCTTCATTTCATCGGTGGGGATGAAAATTTGCCAGAAGTTGGCGCATCGGTACATGGAGAAATTGATTGGGAGCACCGCTATCAGCTTATGCGAGCGCATACGGCCATGCACATTTTGTGCGGCGTTGTATTCCGTGATTATGGCGCACTCGTCACAGGCGGGAATATGGATCCGCTTAAGGGACGGATGGATTTTGAATTTGAGACGATGCGTAAAGAATTGGTAGCGGAGATAGAAGAAGCGATTAACGTCGAGGCCCAAAAAGAATATGATGTGAAAGTGGCAGTGTTGTCGCGCGAGGAGGCTTTTCAAATCCCAGATTTGATCCGGACAAAGATCAATTTGCTTCCAGAGGGGATCAGTGAAATTCGTACGATCGAAATTGTTGGATTAGATTTACAAGCCGATGGTGGGACACATGTTAAGAATACATCAGAAGTTGGTGCGCTGCGCGTAACCAACTATAAGTCAAAGGGGAAGATCAATAAGCGGATCTATGTGGAGGTGGAATAATGAAATATCGCCAACTTGGTAAGACAGGGATCGAAGTTTCTGTGCTTTGTTTGGGCACAATGCAATTTGGTTGGTCAGCAGATGAAGCGACTTCTTTTGAGATTCTTTCTGCAGCGTATGAGGCGGGCATCAATTTTATTGATACTGCCGACATCTATTCTCGATGGGCGGATGGGAATCCGGGCGGTGTTTCAGAGGAGATTATTGGTAAATGGCGGAAGCAAGCCAAAATTCCGCGTGAGAAACTTGTGATTGCGACGAAAGTGCGTGGGATGATGGGAAATCCACCCACCGAAGGGCTATCCGGAAAACGAATCCAGAAAATGGTTGAAGATTCTTTGCGTCGCTTGGATATCGAATATATTGATCTTTATCAGGCGCATTGGGCAGATGTGGATGTGGAAATAGAAGAGACTTTGCGCGCTTTTGATGATCTTGTGCAAAGCGGAAAAGTGCGTGCGATCGGTTGCTCCAATTATTCGGGAGAGCAATTGCGCGAGGCACTCGAAGTTTCTGAAAAAATTGATTTAGCGCGTTATGACACTCTTCAGCCGCATTATTCTTTAGTGCATCGGGCGGAGTACGAGCGTGAGCTAGCAGAGATCTGCCGCGAAAATAATATTGGCGTAATTCCTTACAGCCCGCTGGCGGCTGGCTTTTTAACAGGGAAATACAGGCGAGATAAAAAAGCGGATTCAGTGCGCGCGGGGAGCGTAAAAAAGTATTTTACAGAGGAAAATTGGGCACTGCTCGAGGCAATGGATGAAATTGCTGCTACGCACGACGCAACGGTGACGCAAGTAGCGCTCGCTTGGCAATTGGCTGACCCAGTTATTTCTAGCCCGATCATTGGGGCAAACTCGATTTCGCAATTGAATGACAGCTTAGGCGCGGTTGAGCTTATGCTCATGCACGATGAAAAAATGAACTTGAATGAACTCTCTCGCTGGGAATAGCATAAAAATGAAATGGTTTTTAGCATAATTTTGCTGTATATTAGAGTAAATTCTTATTGGAGAGTTTTCATGGTAGCAAAAGTGATCCTAAATCCATATTCAGCACGTTGGCGAGCGAAAGAACGTTTTCCTGAAGCTGAACTTGCTCTTAAAAAGAGCGGTGTTGATTTTGAAGTTGCTGTCTCTGAGAAAAAAGGGCATAGTGTTGAGCTAGCCGAGCAAGCCGTGAAGGATGGTTTTTCTCCCATTATCGCAGCAGGTGGTGACGGGACAATAGGTGATGTCGTTCATGGGATGGCAAAGGCAGTGCCTGAAGGTGAAGCTTTGCCCCCTTTTGGGGTGATTCCTTTGGGGACAGCCAATGATTTAATGGCAAATTTGAAAGTATCTACAAATCTGGATGAAGTCGCGAAAACTATTGCGGCAGGCAAAACCCGCTTGATGGATTTATGTAAGGTCAATGATCGTTATTTTGTAAATAACACCGCTATTGGGCTTGAGCCTGTAGTTACGGTTATTCAAGAGGAAATCAGTTGGCTAAAAGGTATCCCTCGTTATTTATATGCAGCTGTGGCTGCTATATATCAAGGCACAAGCTGGCAGGCAGAACTTAAATGGGATGATGGTGAATACACAGGCCCTATTTCTCTTGTTTCTATAGGAAATGGCGCCTGTACAGGCGGACTTTTTTATGTGACGCCTCATGCCGATCTCTTTGATGGGAAGCTGACCTTTACCTTCGGTTATGTTCAATCCCGCTTGCGGATGTTGGGATTGCTTCCGTTAACCATGAAAGCTGGCGCGGGAAATTTTGTCGAAAAAGACGAAATTCACGAAATCAACACAACACATCTTTCTATCAAGTTGACAGAAAGCTCACCATCTCATGCAGATGGCGAGATCTTCAATCGCGAACTTTACGAAGCAAAGTATCAAATTTTTCCTGCGCGCTTACCAATTTTGATGCCGTAGAAAGAGCTTTTCAAGAGATGGGTGGCAATTATCCGCCCATTTTTGATTTAAGCGCACTCTCCCGTTTTGCTCTATAATTGCATTTGCCCATCATTAGATGAATTATATTTTCCAAAATCTCCCGGTTGAAAGTATAGGGAGTGATACGGAGCACTTTTGAAAGAAAAGATCATCTCTATAGTCGTGGTTGCCCTCGCTTTCTCTCTTCTTGTAGGTATCCTCTTCAGAGTAAATTATCTAATCACACCAGAATTTTCAGGCGGGGATAGCTTTCGTGTCCCGTGGATGGGTGCGCGAACTTTTCTTTTTACGGAAAATAATCCTTATTTAGCAGAAACGGCAGAAGAGACGCAAATCGCTATTTACGGACAACCAGCCGAAGAAGGTCAATACCCTTATCGTTTGGACACGCCTTTTTATCTACTTATTTTTTATTTCCCTTTTGCTCTCATCAAAGATTTTGACCAGGCGCGTGCTCTATGGATGAGCCTTGCCGAAATTTCTCTCTTTGCTGTTGGTTTTTTGAGTATCTATTTAGCAGAATGGAAAAGCTCTCGCGTTAGCCTTGTCCTATTTTTCAGTACGCTCTTTCTTAGTTTTTATGGACTCTATCCGCTTTTCGAAGGGAGCGGCACAATCTTTACAGCCCTTATACTGCTTTTGGCGCTCGTTGCTCTTCGTGAAAAATGGGAGGAAGTGCTTGGCATCTTACTTCTTTTTAGCACATTTCATCTGCAAAAAGGTGCGCTACTCTTATTCTTTATTCTTTTTTTGATCATTGCCGCCCGACGATGGCGTGTTTTCTCTATTTTTGCCATGAGTTTTGTTGTTGTTGTAGCTATTACGCTCATTATTTTCCCTGATTGGATCATCCCCTTTGCCGGTTCTCTCCGAGCTAATCTTCGTGTTGGACAAGGGTTACTCTTCAGCGAGACACTCCAGGTTTGGCAGCCTGATGATGGCAAAATAATCGCGAATATCACCAAATGGATTGCTCTGCTCCTCCTCTTCATCGAATGGCGCTCAGCGCGCGGAAAAGATTTTCCTCGTCTTCTTTGGGTTGCTAGCCTCAGCATTGTCATGACACCATTTCTTGATATTCGCATAACACCTGACCTTTTTCCGTATTTTTTCCTTCCATTGGTGCTTTTCCTGAAAACAATTCGCTCTCGCTGGGAAAATGCCAAATGGGGCATCCCCTTTCTTTTCATTCTGCTCCTTTCTTCATGGGTGATTTTCACTCAAAGCACCCATGCCTTTGAAATTCTTACTTTTGCTTTTCCTTTTATTCTTGGCATTTCCCTCTATTGGATGCGTTGGTGGCTTATCCGTCCGCCACGCACATGGGTCGATCAAATAAAATGAGCAAGCGCAGCTACCTTATCCTTTTTATAATCTCTCTAGGAATAGCGATGAGCATCGCCTCTACTCAATCTACGCCCGGATATATGGACGCGGATTATTACTATGCGACCGGAATTCAGCTCGCAGAAGGAAAAGGGTTTACCGAACCCTTTTTATGGAATTATTTGGATAACCCATCTGGATTGCCTCACCCTTCCCATGCTTATTGGATGCCATTAGCGTCCATCCTCTCGGCATTGGGGATACGCCTCGCTCCTGGATTTGGCTTTGATAGCGCACAAATGGCATTTATCCTCCTTTCAGCTTTAATTCCGTTAATCACCGCAGCCCTAGCATTTTCTCTCACGAGAAAGCGTGATCTCGCCCTCATCTCCGCCCTCCTCGCTCTCTTCAGCGGATACTATGCCCCTTTCTTGACCACAACCGATACTTTTAGCATCTATATGCTGCTTGGCGGGAGCTTTTTCCTCACACTCAATATCCGCAAAACTTGGCTCAAAGCCATTGCTTTGGGACTTATTGCAGCTCTGATGCACCTCTCCCGCGCAGATGGCGCTATTTGGCTCGTAATCGCAGCTTTGGCACTTATCACCCATCACTCATCACGCCCTTCTCTTTCGTCTTTCTTCTTTCCTCTCTTTGTCCTTGCCATTTCCTACCTTCTTCTCATTTCCCCTTGGCTTTATCGTAATCTTATAACCTTTGGTGCAGCTCTTGCCCCAGGTGGTGATCAAATGCTCTGGCTTACTTCCTATGATCAGATCTTTTCTTACCCCGCTGGCAGTCTCTCCATGGAGACTTGGCTCGCATCAGGCTGGGGTGAGATCATAAAAGCTCGCCTTTGGGCTTTAAGTTTGAATTTGGGCACAACGCTTGGAGTACAAGGCGGTATTATTTTGCTTCCCTTTATCATTTGGGGAGCCTGGAAAGAACGCAAAAAGCAAATCGTCTACACGGGCATTTTTGCTTGGGCTACAACATTTCTTGTAATGACAGTTATTTTCCCTTTTGCTGGTGCTCGGGGCGGATTCTTTCACTCTGGTGCGGCTCTCCAACCTTTGTGGTGGGCGCTTGCTCCTGTTGGTCTGGAGCGGGCAATTGCATGGATAGCAAAAAAGCGCAGATGGCGTATTCGGGAAGCGCGGCAAGTATTTTTGGTGGGACTTGTGGGGATGTCCGTTTTGCTGACGGGGGCAATCCTGTGGGGGCGGGTACTCTCTCCAGTTGCGCGTGAGCAAGCCCAAAACGAGGGTGTTCCGCTTTATGTATCCATTGAAAAAATTATCTCAGCACAAGAAGGGTATGATGGACGAGCGGTTATCGTATCCAATCCTCCCGGCTATTTTCTTGCTAGTGAGCGTAATGCTCTTGCTCTGCCAGACGGCGATGCTCAGACAGTTTTAGCGATTGCAGAACGCTATAATGCCGGCTATTTAATTTTAGAAGAAGGTGGTGTTACCAAAGGATTGTTGCCTCTTTTTGATGCACCAGAGACGGAAGAAAAAATAATTTTTCTCAAGCAAATAGAAGGAGCGAAAATTTTTGTCATCGAAACGAAATAATCTCATTTTGGCCTTCGCGACTCTCCTTAGTGTGGGCGGATATTTGCTTGCGAGCCAGTTGAAATTTCGCATAGGCTTTCCGCTGGATGATGCATGGATTCATCAAACCTACGCGAGAAATTTGGTCGAGTGGGGGCAGTGGGCTTTTTGGCGAAGGCAAGTTTCAGGTGGCTCAACAGCACCACTTTGGTCAGCGTTTCTCGCACTTGGCTATTGGTTAAAACTCTCTTTTTATTTTTGGGCTTTTGCCTTAGGTGGTGTGTTTTTATGGGGGCTGGCTGTTTTAGGCGAGAAATTCTTGCGTCAATCTCTAGCAGCCTATAAAGGTAAATTTCCATGGGGAGGTATTTTCATTTTGGGCGAGTGGCATCTTGTTTGGGCAGCAGCTTCCGGGATGGAAACTTTGCTTTATGCTCTTCTGGTGACAGCGGTTTTGGTTTTTCTGGCTCTCGGAAAGCGAAATTTTCTTCTCTTAGGCGCATTGGTCGGGATCAGCTTATGGGTGCGCCCGGGCGGCGTAACATTATTGGGACCCATTATTGTAGTAGCAGTGCTTTCAGGGAAAGACTTGAAAAGAATAGCACGAGATTTATTCAATGTGGTTTTAGGGTTTGGGATTTTTCTTTCCCTATATCTCCTTTTCAATTTGGCCGTCACAGGAACTCCGCTTCCGAATACCTTTTACGCCAAACAAGCAGAGTACGCGATTTTGCGGGAACTTTCTCCTTTTTGGCTGCGTTTCTTAGCAGAGATAGCGCTACCACTGAATGGCGCAGGAGCCTTGCTTTTGCCAGGAGCCCTTTTTTATATTTGGCGTTCTCTCAAACAACGAAACGTAGCTGCGCTTGTCGGTGTTATCTGGTTTCTTGGTTGTGCCGGAATTTACGCGTGGAAACTCCCCGTCACCTACCAGCACGGACGTTATATGATGCCCGCTATGCCTATTTTCTTTTTATGGGGAATAAGTGGTACGTTGCAACTTTTCGAGAAAGCCAAATCCGTGCGAAAAGGGCAACTTGCATTTGGATGGGGAACCGCTCTTGTTTTGATCTGGGTTGCTTTCTATGGGCTTGGTGCCAAAGCCTATGCAGAAGATGTTGCCTTCATCGAAAGCGAAATGGTTGTTACCGCAAGGTGGGTCGCAGAAAATATCGCCCCAGATGCGCTGATCGCTGCGCATGATATTGGCGCATTAGGCTATTTCGATGGGCGAGAACTCGTAGATTTGGCAGGGTTAGTCTCTCCAGAAGTGATTCCCTTTATAAGCGATGAAGAAAAACTCATGTCTTATTTGGATAGCCAAAATGTTGAATATCTCATAGTTTTTCCGTCTTGGTACAAAACCCTGTCAGAAGGCTTGCCTCTTGTGTATAATACGGAGGGTCTTTTTGCACCAGAAATTGGTGGAGAAAATATGAGCTTATATAAATGGGCCCATTAAGAAGGTCTTTGCAATTTTTAGAATATGCCAGAGAAGGTGCTGTGCTATACTCGATAAAAAACTAGGGATAAGAGACAGCCATGGAAAAAATAAAATTAGTTGTTGTAGATGATCACCCACTATTTAGACAAGGTGTTGTAGACGCATTGTCGCTAGAGCCAGATATGACTGTTATCGGTCAAGCATCTGGCGGGGAAGAGGCTTTAGAGATAATACAATCTCTCTCCCCTGATATTGCAGTTATTGACGTCAATTTACCAGGCCTAAATGGGCAGCAGGTTGCTCATCGTGTTGTTCAAGGGAAACTTTCTACGCGCGTTTTATTATTGACTGGCTATGACGATCTTGAGCAGGCGTTGCATGCAGCTATTGCAGGTGCTGCTGCGTATTGTGCGAAAGAAATTGGCCCCAGGCGCTTGATCCAAAGTATTCGTGAGATTTATAAAGGGAAATATGTCATTGCTGATCAGGTTTTCTCCCGCGAGGAGTTAGATGATTGGATCAAGAGCAATATGAGAGATATTAATCGCACTTATAGTGAGCCTGGAACTCCTTTTCACCCTCTATCAAAACGGGAAATGGAAGTTCTCTCTTGTGTGGTGCGTGGTATGAGCAACAAAGAAATTGCCATGTTATTGGGCATTAGCCATCAAACGGTCAAAAATCATGTTACAGCTATTCTAAGAAAATTTGGTGTTGAAGACCGCACGCAGGCTGTAGTATATGCCCTGAAGCGTGGCTGGGTTCAACTATATGACGATGATGAGCAAAAAGTTTAGGAGAAATTTTAATGGTTTTATCCAAAGCTAACGAAGATATGCAAGAAGAAAGCCTTGATATTCAAGCTGAACTGGACGAAACAGAAAGTTCATTAAGAGAAGTGACCCTAATGATCGAGCAAAGTCAGGATGAAGTGGGGAAGCTAACGCAAAGGAATGCTGCGATTACAGCTCATCTACAGCAAGTCAAATCAGATATATCTCAAATGTCTGCCGAAGAAGTACGCTTGGCTTATGATTCTGCTTTAGAAGCACAGCAGCGCCTTCTTGTAATGAGAGGGCAACTCGATAAGTTACAAAATGACAAAACACATCTTGAGCGATATAAAAGTGTTTTGCATCAAGCAGATGGTTCAAATGGAAGTAGTTCAAATCAAGCAGGTGGAGCCAAGCAAACAGAAGCAAATAATATAGAAATGATCGTTAATGCGCAGGAATCCGAGCGTCAGCGTTTGTCGCGTCAAATGCACGATGGACCAGCACAAGCCTTGTCTAATTTTATATTGCAAGCAGAAATTGCAACGCGCCTCTTGTCTGTTGATATTGAGCAAGCTAAAGATGAGCTGAATAGCTTGAAGGCTTCTGCGATGCGAACTTTTCAGAAAGTGCGCAACTTCATATTTGAACTTCGTCCAATGATGCTTGATGATCTGGGATTGATACCGACTATTCGTCGCTATGCGGAAACTTTTAGAGAGCAGTCTGGAATAGAGATGAATCTTCTCGTCTCAGGAACAGAGAGAAGATTAGAGCCTTATCTTGAAGTAATGGTGTTTCGCGCCTTACAGGAGCTTTTAGGGAACGCCTCTAGGCATAGTCATGCTACTGTAGTTAAGGTCTATGTTGATATAGGAGGGAAGCTATTGAAGGTTAGTGTTGATGATAATGGTAAAGGCTTTGATGTTGAGATGGTGAGCCAAGGAGGTAGTTTAGGATTAAAACTCATTCGAGATCGTGTTGAGATGTTGGGCGGTAGTTTTGATGTTGATAGTTCTGTGGGGAAGGGAACCCGAGTTTCCTTTTCCGTTCCAGCCGCTAATTAGCTTTCATAATTGTAAGTAGAAAAAACTTTCGTCCTCTTGTTTTTTTATATAAGAGGCTTATAATGTAGTCATCTTCAATGATGAAGAAATTATCAAAAAAAGGAGGTGCTTTCACATGTTGTTCTCCCCGAAAGAGAAAGGCCAAGGTCTAGTAGAGTATGCATTGATTCTTGTTTTGGTAGCCGTTGTTGTTCTTGCTGTATTGTTAGTACTCGGACCGATCATTGGTAACGTATTCACTAATGTAAATAGTTCATTAAGCTAGTTTGGTATGTAAGTTTATTATAAAAAGGTGGGATGTTGCCCAAGGGCAGCGTCCCACCTTTTTCCTATAAGTTTGGATTATTTTCCTGCTATAATTTATTTAGAGTATTTAAAATTGATAGAGATATTTTGATCGGGGATTTCGCACTTCTAGCTTTTGCTGGATTTCAAATCTTTTTAAGATTTGGACGAAAGCTCTGTTGATGTAGAGAAAGGAGCCAATTATGCGTCGAGGAAGAATATTCATTTACTTAGCTCTAATTTTGCTGGTTGCTCTAGCTGGAGCGTTTTTGTTTCTTAGGTCTCAATCTGAGCCGGACGTAACAACTCTCCCAGCCCCAATTTTAGTAGATATTGTGATTGCCAAACAAAAAATCCCGCAAGGTGAAGTAATCACAGAAGATGTTTTGGGGAGCATATCTTTGCCAGAAGGCACTGACTTTGGGGTTATGTTCCGCTATGATCAAAGAGAAGATCAGCTTGTCGGGAAAATTGCTAAGTATCCACTTGAACAAGGCGTGGTCATTACGCAATCAATGGTTGGTGGGATAGGAGATATTGCGTCGACTGGGCCAGAGTGGGCAAATCTGATCCCTCCCAGCATGACGGCTATTTCTATCCCTACATCACGGCTTTCATCTGTGGCCTATGGTGTTGCTGATGGTGCTCATGTGAATGTTATTGCTTGTTTCCTGTTTGTCGATATAGATTCTGGTTTTCAGTCAGCATTACCTAACAGAACAGCTTTTGTTTCCCAGTCAGGTTTCAAGCCAGATGAAGCCCCTAGTTTGTCAGCAAGTGTAAGCGCAGGACAAACCAGTGAAACATCTGGTGCTGCACAAGGGCGTGTAGAGCTTGACCCTACTTTCCAGCAGCCAATTTATATTGTCCCTTCTGAGGAGCAGCGCCCGAGACCCGTTTGCCAAACGGTTTTCCAAGATGTTGCTGTGCTTAAGTTAGGAGATTTTCCTGTAAGCGGACAAGATGTGACGCCCACAACAAATGATGAAGAAACTCCTCCTGCCCCAGGCGAAAATGCTGAACAGGCACCTGTAGCACCTGATGTTGTTTCTCTGATTGTCTCTCCTCAGGATGCAACATCCCTAACCTACATGCTATATGGCGGGGCAAAGCTAACGCTGACGCTACGAGGCGCAAACGACACATCTAGAATGGAAACAGAAGCCGCAACCTTGCAGTTTTTACTAAGCCAGTATGCTATTCCAGTCCCTGCAAAACTTCCTTATGCATCTGAACCCCGTATTGACACGTTAGAAGATCCTGTTTTAGGCAATGATGTAGATCCTTACGCTGCCCAGTAGGGTATGGGTTTTGTCGCAAGATATGGATTTGAAGAGATAGTTTTGGAGAAGGCATGGCCTCTAACAATAAGTTCAGAGTTCTAATTGTTGATGACGTCGCTGAAACACGTGAGAACGTTCGAAAACTCCTGCAGTTTGAGTCTGATGTTGATGTTGTTGGGGTAGCACGTACAGGGCGAGAAGCGATAGATATAGCGCAAGATGTTGAACCAGATGTTATTCTGATGGACATCAATATGCCAGACATGGATGGTATTGTTGCTACGGAAGCAATACGCCAGAAAAGACCTTTTGTTCAGGTAGTTATTTTGTCTGTGCAAAGTGATCAGAACTATATGCGCCGCGCTATGTTAGCTGGAGCTCGTGATTTTCTTACAAAACCGCCCATGGGAGATGAGCTTATTTCTGCTATTCGGCGAGCAGGAACAATGGCTCATCAGGAGAAAGCAAAGGGAACGTCTGCTTCAACTGTGACAAGTAGTGGTTTACCTACTGTTCCAAGTATTTCTTCTTCTCAAGGAAAAATTATTACTGTATATTCGCCAAAGGGAGGCACAGGTTGTACTGCAGTGGCTGTGAACCTGGGAATCGCGCTTCACAATGATGAGACTCGTTCAGTTATTGTAGATGGAAATTTGCAATTTGGCGATGTTGCTGTTTTTGTCAACGAGCAAGGGAAGAATACAATTTTGGACTTGGCATCTATTGCCGAAGAATTAGATCCAGAAATAGTTGGAAATGTAATGGTGAAGCACAACGCTTCAGGCGTGCATGTTTTAGCAGCTCCATCACGCCCTGAGCAAGCAGAATCTATAACTGGGCAACAGTTTTTACAAGTATTAAAATACCTCCGCCGTTTATACGCCTATGTAATAGTTGATACACCCTCCATGCTTACAGATGCTGTGCTCTCATCTGTTGATGAGAGCGATATTATCGTTTTGATTGCAACACAGGATATACCAGCGATTAAGAATACGCGGTTATTTCTGGACTTGGTATCGTCTTTGGGCGTTGATCGTGAACGCATTGTTTTTGCAATGAACCGTTATGATAAACGCATTGGTATTACACCTGAAAAGATAGGTGAGAATTTAAAGGTTGAAGTCGCGGCTATAATTCCTCTCGATGAGCGTGTTGTTATTCCTTCAGTTAATCGAGGTATCCCCTTTATTTTAGGGAATAAACCACAGCCAGCAAGTGAGGGGATTCTTTCTCTCGCAGAAAGTATTCGAAAACGTATTGCTTCCATAGAAACAGAAGATGAAACGGGACTAAGGTAGTCTGGAGATGATTGATGTCGTTATTGAAAAGAATTGAACAAGGGCAAAGTGCAACCTCTGCAAAAAAAATAACTGGCGAAGAAGGAGAAAAAGGTTCATCTTCACGTTTGAGTTCTTTGCAATCCAGGAGAGCAAATGCGCCGAACACGACTCCTCAATCAGGAACATATTACGATTTAAAAACGCGCGTACAAAATAAGCTTCTTGCAGAAATTGATCCATCTACGGATATTTCTCAAACAGAAGAAGTACGGCGTTCAATTCAGGATTTATTTGAGCAAATACTGGCTGAGGAAAACATTGTTCTTTCAAGACCTGAGCGTCACCGTCTCTTTGAACAAATTACAGCTGAAATTTTAGGTTTTGGTCCCTTGGAACCTCTTTTGCAGGACGATAGCCTGACTGAAGTCATGGTAAATGGAGCAAAAAACATCTATATTGAGAGAAAAGGTAAATTGCATCGCGTTCCTGTGACCTTTGAAAGCGATGAACATGTAATGCGCATTATTGATCGGATTGTAGCACCTCTTGGTCGCCGTATTGACGAATCCAGCCCGTATGTTGACGCGCGTTTGCCTGATGGTTCTCGTGTAAATGCGGTTGTTCCACCTATCTCACTTGTGGGTCCAACACTTACTATTCGTAAGTTCTCAAAAAACCCAATTACAATGGAACAACTTATACAATTTGGTTCCATTACGCCAGAGGCTTTGCAATTTATGAAGGCTTGTGTTGAGGCGAGGCTGAATGTCGTCATTTCTGGGGGGACGGGGTCAGGTAAAACTACTCTGCTAAACGTGATGTCATCCTTTATTCCTTCAGATGAGCGCATCTTGACAATTGAGAACGCAGCAGAAGTGCAGCTAAGGCAAGAACATGTTGTTACCTTAGAATCTCGCCCTGCAAATATTGAAGGGCGTGGCGAAATAACTATCCAGCAACTTGTTGTAAACTCTTTGCGTATGCGACCGGATAGAATTATTGTAGGTGAGATTCGCGATGAAGCAGCTCTTGATATGTTGCAGGCCATGAATACAGGTCACGATGGCTCTATGACCACTGCTCACTCGAACAGCCCGCGAGATACGCTTTCTCGCCTTGAGACAATGACTCTAATGGCTGGAATGGATTTGCCAGTTCGGGCTATCCGCGAACAGATTTCGTCAGCAATCGACGTCGTGTGTCATCAGGCTCGTATGCGAGATGGTTCGAGGCGCGTGACCTTCATTACAGAGGTTAGTGGCATGGAAGGGGATGTGATCACAACGACTGATATTTTTGCTTTTGAGCAAACAGGTATAGAAGAAGGAAAGGTAATAGGGAGGTTGCGACCTACAGGTTTGCGCCCTAAGTTTATGGACAAAATTGAAGCTTCGGGTATACACTTGCCTCCTTCTATTTTTGGTATTGGTGAAAGAAGACGATACTAATTAGTAGTACGCAATAGCGGAATTAATAATGGACTTTGATACGACAACTTGGTTTTTTATAATAGCAGCTGTTTTTTTGCTCGTGTTGCTTATAGTGGGGATCGTGATGTCTTCGAATAGCGAACGTAACTTAGTTGAAGATAGACTAGGGCGTTACTTGGAAGAAGATGAAGGCGAAAAAGCAACAGAAGATGAGACTTCTTATTTGACAGAGTGGGTGAACCGTCGTGTAGAAAAATCTTCAAGAGGAAATAAGATAAAAACATCTCTTGCACGAGCTGATTTAAAATTTAAGGTTGCTGAGTACATTGCTTTGGTGGTGATGTCAGTTGTTATAGCATCATTTGTTGCAGGCTTCTTGGGTGGAAGAAATATTATCTCTTTCGGAATAGGAGCAGTCGTTGGTGCAATGGCTCCAAGTATGTATGTTGGGAGCCAGCAAAGGAAGAGATTGGCAAATTTTAATGACCAGTTACCGGATATGATCAACTTAATGGTAAACGGTTTGCGAGCAGGTTATTCGACCATGCAAGCTATGGAAGCGGTAAGCAAAGAGCTTCCTCCACCCATTTCTGACGAGTTTCGTCGAGTTGTGCAAGAGATGCAACTTGGTATTCCTATGGGGACGGCATTGGACAACTTGCTACGGCGTATACCCAGTGAAGATTTGGATTTTATGATTACGGCAATTAATGTTCAACGTGAAGTTGGTGGTAATCTCGCAGAAATTCTTGATACCATTTCTTTTACTATCCGTGAACGTATTCGCATTAAAGGTGAAATTAAAGTTCTCACATCCCAGGTAAGGCAGTCGGCGAAAATCCTTTCAATGGTGCCCATTTTGCTGGCAACCTATCTTTGGTTTGTTAATAATGAGTATATGAAAAATCTTTTCCTGAGAGGTAACACTTGTGGGTTTAGTGTTCTTGGTGCCGCGCTTGTATTGATTGGATTGGGATATTTAGTGATGATGAAAATAGCCGATATCGAGGTATAGAGGTATAAAATGGGCGACATTTCAATTTGGGTATGGATTATTGGCGGAATTATAATTGTTGGTGGGGTAGCAGCTCTGGTTGTGGCAGGAAACCGTGAAACATCATCCGGTAGTGACGATGATTTGCTGGCTTCGCGCTTAGAAGAGTTTAGCGAGCGTGGAGAAGTGGCCTCTCTCGAGGAAATAGAACTTTCACAACCTTTTTATGAGCGTGTTGTTGTCCCGTTTCTCCTGCGAGTAGGGGAAATATCAACACGTTTCACCCCACAGCATCTTATTGAAGAAACAGAACTTAAAATCGAATTGGCTGGAAATCCAATTCGTATGGCTGCTTCGACTTTCTTGGCTTCTCGTTTTGTGATAGCCGGTGCTCTAGGCGGCTTTCTCTTCGTGATATTTTTATTTGCACCTGCTTCGTCTGCTGAAAAAGTTAACCCTTATGTTGTTATCCCGATCTTTACAGTAATTGGTTTTTTCTTTCCTCAGCTTTGGCTTCAAAGCAAGATCGATCGCCGCCAAAAAGAGATTAAGAAGGCAATGCCTGATGCTCTTGATTTGTTGACAATTTGTGTTGAGGCCGGGTTAGGTTTTGATGCAGCAATGGCAAAGGTAAGTGAGAAATGGGACAACGAACTTTCCTTGTCTTTTTCTCGAGCTATTAAGGAAGTGCAGCTTGGTAAATTAAGACGAGATGCATTAAAGGATATGGCAGATCGGATCGGCTTGGCAGAAATGACCAGCTTCATTGCAGCAGTAATTCAAAGTGAGCAGTTGGGCGTGAGTATGGCAAAAGTTTTGCGTATTCAATCAGAACAGATGCGTATTAAGCGTCGTCAAATGGCAGAGGAAGAAGCACATAAAGCTCCTGTTAAAATGATTATCCCGATGGCTTTTCTGACCTTCCCTTCTATTTTTATTGTTCTTTTAGCTCCAGCTGTATTTAGTATGATGGAAAACTTCCTTGGGGCAGGAATAGGATAAGACTTTTGAAGCTATCTTTTCCGATTGGTTATTATCTTTATCGTTTTTTTTGGGCGGGCATGGATCTTTTATACCCGCCTCTCTGTGGGGGATGTGAGAAAGCGGGGATTCGTTGGTGCGAAGATTGTAAAAAGACCATTTCCTTCATTTCTGAACCAAAATGTGAAATTTGCGGTTTGCCTCAGGCCTCAGAGGGGATTTGCGTTTCTTGCAAAGAAAATAAGCCATCCTATAACATTTTGCGTTCTTGGGCAGTTTTTGAGGAGGGACCGATCCGTGATGCTCTGCATGGAATGAAATATAGACAAGATTTAGGCTTAGGAGATTCTTTGCTTGCTGAAATGCTGGAATATATAGATCAGTTAAATTGGGATATAGACATTGTTGTCCCTGTCCCTTTGGGCAAAAAACGTTTTCGAGAACGAGGGTATAATCAGGTTGGGCTAATCGCTCGTCCGCTGGCTCTTGCAAAGAAATGGGAATATGCTCCTCGCTCTCTAAAAAGAGTGAAAGAAACAATTTCTCAGGTAGGGCTTGGCGCAGATGAGCGTGAGAAAAATGTGCGTAGTGCCTTTCTTGCTAATGAGAAAAAAGTTGCTGGCAAAAGAGTTTTGGTCATAGATGATGTGTCCACAACGGGAGCAACCCTAAACTCATGTGCGGAGGCGTTGGTCAAAGGTGATGCTGCTGAGGTTTACGCCCTCTCTCTTGCCAGAGCATTACCACATCATGGTCTTGAGACCGTCTGAATCCATTTTAATAGGAGGTACGATGACACACGAAGTGCAAATTTTCGGAAAAAACATGGAAGTAACTGATAATGTCCACGATTATGTTTCCGACAAAGCTGGGAATTTAGATCGTTATCTCAAAGAAGTAGAAAATACCCGCGTAGACCTTTCTTATGTGAAATCTGCGCGTAGTGCGGCAGATAGACAGGTTGCACAAATTACAGTACGAGGTCCGCGTATTCTTTTGCGAACCGAAGAAAGAGCGGATGATATTTTAGCTGCTTTTGATACAGCTTTGGGTAAGATGCAACGTCAAATTGAGCGTTACAAAGGAAAGCGCAAGCGAGGCAGAGGCGATGGACGTTCTGCTGCTGATGTTGCGCCCGTCTCTTTTGAGGAAGAGTTTGACGAAGACGAAATGGTAATCGCTCGTCGCAAAAAATTTACCGTATATCCGATGGTCGTAGAAGAAGCTTTAGAGCAAATGAAACTTTTGGGGCATGACAATTTTTTTATCTTTTATAATGGTGAAACGAATGCAATGAATGTCCTTTATAGACGGCGCGACGGAAGCTATGGCTTGATCGAGCCAGAAATTGCCTGAGATAGTCAGAAAAAAATAAAAAGTAGAAAGAAACTGACTCGAATACTCGAGTCAGTTTCTTTCTAAAGCGAAATATGACACAAGATAAAAATAAGACAAAACAGAATTTTGATAGTAATGCAATTGAAAAAGCCACAAAAAAACTTCTTCTTGCAATTGGCGAAGACCCGGAAAGAGAAGGTCTAAAGCGCACACCTTTTAGAATAGCAAATATGTACGAAGAGCTTTTTTCTGGTTATAGTTCTGACCCGGAAAAAATTGTCAATGGTGCACTTTTTAACGTTGAATATGACGAAATGGTGGTAGTCCGAGATATTGAGTTTTATAGCCTTTGTGAGCACCACATGCTTCCATTTATGGGGCGCGCGCATATTGCCTATATCCCCGATGGTAAAGTCATAGGGCTTTCAAAAATCCCCCGTATTGTCGAAATTTTTGCCCGCCGTTTGCAGGTGCAAGAGCGTATGACAAGGCAAATAGCTGATTTTATCCGAGATCTTCTTAAGCCTCAGGGCGTAGCTGTTGTGGTTGAGGGTTTGCACATGTGCATGATGATGCGCGGTATTAAAAAACAAAATGCTCGCATGACCACATCAGCAATGCACGGCGCATTTAGAGCAAACCTTGCTACGCGTCAGGAATTTTTAGACAATATCTCGCGAGGGGCTTCCTCTTTGCAAATTTAAAGCAAAAAACTTTTATGGGATGAAAACCCGGCTCACACATGGACGTGAGCTGGGTTCCGTTTAAGAGCGTTTGATCTCGACCCCAACTTTTTCTACAAAACCCAGAGCCTCGGGTTTTTCTACGCGGACACGCACTTTTTTCACCCTGGCTTCTTCCAAGCAAATTTTGGCAATATCTTCGGCGAGAGCCTCTACCGTTAGGCGCTTTGCGTTTTCGGCATGGTTGCGGACTCTTTGGGAAAGCGCATCATAGTTAATACAATCATCGAGCAAGTCAGATTTTGCAGCAAGGTGCGTGTCTGTGTAGAGGGTGATATTGATCAAAATATCTTGTGGGGTTATACGCTCTTCATCATAAACACCGATAATGCCATGCGCGCGTAGATTTGTGATCAGAATTTTATCCATTGAGAATGACCTCCACTAAATCTCCTGTTTTTGCTCCCAACTTTTTTTTTGCACTCCCATTTACTACTGCAATTTCGAGATAACCTCCGCTGTCAGTCAGTGCTACCAAGTCTCCGGTTGCTCGACGACCGTAAGATTTTGTGAGTTTGTTAATTTCGTGTCCTATAACGCGAATTTTCACATCTTCTTTGAGCTTCTCGACAGGTAAATTCGTGCGGAGATTGCCGAAATGATCGATCAGGGTGATTTCTGCATTCCAGCCAGTCATTGTTTTGGTGGGTTGCGGAAATGTTAAGCGTACGGGATTATTAATGGGCTCTCCTAATTCTTTAAGGCTGACACCCGCCGCGAGATGTGCGCCAGCAGGGGCGAAAATATCACGCCCGTGAAAGGTGCTGGTTATATCGTGTAGCCAATATGCAGCGTTTTGTAGCTTGACGATTTTTATCGGGAGATTCTTTTCTTCGGCATCCTCTATGAGCAGCGTGAGCAAGCCGTTATCAGGAGCGACATAGAACTGATTTCCAATTTCTGCTGCTATTGCTCGGCGTTGCGTCCCTACTCCAGGATCCACAACCGCGACATGGACAGTTCTATTCCCAAAATAAGGGGCAACGCGAGAGAGGGTGATAGCACCTTGCATCACGTTTTGGGGTTTTATCTGGTGAGAAATATCGGCAATTTTTACGTCCGGGCAAATATCCCAGATAACACCTTTGATCACGCCCACAAAGCCATCTTGTGTGCCAAAATCGGTTAGCAGCGTTAGTACGCTCATGTTTTTCTCCTGATTGATTATACTCAAGCGATGGTAGCATAAAGCAACTTGGCAGACAAGCCTGTGGAGGAAAACGATGTCCGAAGTAATGAATCATCTGAGACGCCGAAAAATATCCTTGCTGAAATTCAAAAAAGATTGCATCACGCTGAATCTAAAGAGCGTTTGGGAAGCATCGAAAAGTTAAGTACGCTAAGCTATAGAAGTGAAGGTGTTTTGCGCTAATTTGAAAAACTTTGCCGCTAAGGATCGCAGTATATTTCTGCATTAGATTTCCCACTATCTTCCTGTTGGACGCTTTTAGCGAACCCGTTCCGAACTGTTTTTTGCCCTACAAATAGGGGAAAAGATTGTACAGTAGTGTTGTTATTCAAGAATCTAGTGAAAAAGAGATGCGTCAAGTAATGCTGACCTTACAATCTGTCCTAAAAATAACCCAGAACGGTCTCTGCGCTGTCCTCGGCACAGAAATTATGAGAAAGATCGCCGCCGGGGACGGCGGCTAGAGCATTTTTTAGGATAGGTGCTTAGCCAATGTAGCTCCACGCTAACTTTTCAAACAGCATCCCAGAGAACGACTGTTTACTTCAGATTATCCAAAGGCATTGAGTTCAACTAATTCTTTTAATACATCAATCGTTTCACATAGATCTTCATATGCAGGATTGGGAGAAACAATAACCAATCGTAAGGCGGTAAGCCCGTCCAGTTTTGTCATTGAAATGGATCGTGTTCCCAAAAACATGATGCGTTCGTAAAGCTCTTGCTGTAGAGTATCCAGATTCTGGGTGTCTACTTTTTCCGGGGTCATACGAAAGCACAGTATGCCAGTTTCAGGTGTGTGCAACACTTCAACATCCGCTTGGTCGTTGAGCATGTCAGCTAGTTCTCGAATTGCAACCAAAGGGGAGCGTAAATCATCAACAACCTGCCGAATTCCACGACCACGAAAAATCGCCACTAATGGCAAGGCCGACATCGGGCGCGTGGATGGGGGAGATTTTATTCCAGGGTTGGGCACTGTGTCCTCAGCACGGTTGAAATAATTGCTGTGCAGTGCCATACGCGCAAACTCTTCTTTATTTTTTACAAAAAGCACTGAATTGGGAATGGGCGCGCCGAGTTGTTTGTGGGGATCCCAAGTGATCGAATCAGCCCGAGTATCCCCTGAAAACCGCTGTGCCCATTCAGGCACCAGTTTATATGCGTATCCATAAGCACCATCCACATGTAACCAGGAACCCACTTCCGCACATACATCAGCCATGGCATCAATGGGATCGATCGCTCCAATATTAGTTGTACCGGCAGTCGCCACCATGCAAACTATATCTCTGGATGTTTTTAAATCCCTAACAATTTGATGCAATAGATTTTCATCAACCCCACGATTGGAGTCCAGCGGGAGGAGTACCAAGCTGTCTTCCCCAAGTCCCAATGTGCGAACAGCATGCTTTAATGAAAAATGGGCATCCTCCGAAGCCAGGATTGCGAGCCGGGTTGGATCTTCGAATCCTGCAATTCCCTTCTTGGCTAGATCGAAGCCTTGGTGTTCGGCAAAGCGGTGAAGAGCCATATAGAGACCCTGTTGGTTGGCATAGGTTCCAGAATACATGCAGGTAGCATCTGCATTCTCCGCTAGTCCAAACAGTTTACAGAGTGCCTCACAGCATAATGCCTCTAGCACAGCCCCACCCGGTGATACTTGCCAGTTGGTGACACCCTGGTTGTAGTTCAGAGCTACCTGTGCGCCCAGCTTGGCTTCAGATGTGGGAAAGGCATTGAACATGGATTGGAATTGGGGTTGGTCGTAACGCAATAGATGAGGTATCAAATGTTCAGATAGCAAGGATTGGAGTTCTTCAAGGGGTATTCCCTCGGATTGAAAATCCACTAATCTGGCGAGATCTAACGATACCTGTGCTGGTGTTGCACCAGAATACAGTTTTGTTGGTTTTTTCATTATTCACATCCGGTTCAGTTTTCTGTGGACATAGCGCCCGCGTCCTTTTTGGGCCAGACAATCTTCTCCATTGATGATCAACTCTCCGCGAGAAAAAACTTTCCGTATCTTGCCAGTCACCTCGACACCTTCATAAGCGTGCCAGTCATTGCAGGAGTGGGAGTTTTGCTGCCCCATTGTCCACTGAGCCTCTGGATCAAACAGCACGATGTCAGCATCCGAGCCGGGTAAGAGCACTCCTTTTTGAGGGTACATCCCAAAAATACGCGCTGGATTAGTGGCAACCAGATCTACGAAACGAGGCAGGGATATCTGTCCATAAGCAACCCCCTGCGAATACAGTAAATGGAATCTCGGTTCAACTCCGGGCATTCCGTTGGGACACAGGTCAAATCGATCTTTACCGTATTGGGTTGCCTCCCAAGAGTAAGCGGCATCATCGGAAGTTACCTGCACGAGGCGACCATCCTGAACGCCGCGCCACAACTGCCTCTGATTGGCCAAGTCTCTCAAGGGAGGAGAGCAGGTCCACTTGAACCCGTCCTCGCGTTGAAGCATCTCATCAGTCAGAACCAGATAGTGAGTACAGGTTTCTGCCAGCACATCCAGCCCCTCTCCACGGGCAGCCCCAACCATTTTTATCCCTTCGCCCGAAGATAAATGGACAACAAACAATCGTCCGCCAACTTCACGCACCATCTGAATAGCGCGTTCTATGGCCCGATTTTCTACTGTCGCCGGTTTGCTCGTGGAGTGGTACTTGGTATCAGTAAGACCCTCCTCGATATGGCGCGCAATACCAGCTTCTGCCATATCATTATCCTCTGCGTGGACGAGTAGCATTCCGCCCGCATCACGCAAACCTGCCAAAATGCGACGCAGGTCTGGCTCTTCAATCAACAGACCTTCCTCTCGATAAATCATATAGCACTTGATGGTTGGCGCACCTGCGGCAACTACTTTAGGAATCTCAGCCAAAGTCGCATCCGTCGGCTGAGTGATGACCGGATGTACCCCCCAGTCGATCAACGCATTTCCTGAGGCCTCAGCATATTTGGCTTCGAGGGTACTCATCAATGTAGCACCTGGCGCCTGGTTGGAAAAATCTATTACAGTGGTGGTACCTCCATGCGCCGCTGCCAGGGTGCCGCTGTAATAATCATGCACGCTGATAGTGTTCATGAATACGTCGTTGAAATGAACATGAGTATCAACACCTCCAGGCAAAACCAAAAGATCGCTGGCATCTATTATTTCATCCGGTTTAAGTTTAGAAAGCTCCCCAATTGCCGCGATCTTCTCGCCTTTTATAAGTAAATCCTGTTGAAGGATGCTTTGTCCTACAACAAGCGTACCGCCTCTAATTATGGTCGTTTTCATCTCGTTTTTCTCCAGTATATTTTGGGGAACTTACAGTGTGTTAGCCAAGGTCATCATTGTCAGATAACCCAAATCAATGACGGGGATATCGATGAGTTTTTGTAGTTTTTCAACTTGTTCAACTGGATGCCCAACATAATCCAGCACGATACAATCCAATCTCTTTGCCTGGATTTTTTCGATGAGTTGCTGACGAAATACCGTATCCTGATTTCCCAGATCAGCTGTCCATGTTGCGGTTTTCCAACCCCGCGATTCCCAACGCTGCTTAATGGGTTTTTCCTGTTCTGCAACTGGGGCAATCAAGCCGATGGATTTCATCTGAAGGCTGGCTAACAGGCCGAGCCCAATTTTGAAGGGTTTGTAAAGCGGCATGGTCCCACTGAGGTGATCAAAGGTGCCTGCACATAATAGAATAGTAGCGACCACCCCTTCCTTTTCCAATCGAGTAAGGGCTTCTTGCAACTTAGGCGCAAGATAATCTTCAGCCACTACTACTCGCAAGTCGTTGCGCATGCGAGTTACCAACGGATAAGCAGCTTCTGAAGTATCTGGCAAGTCTTCCAAAGTGAGCTTATCTAATGCTCCTGCTTGTAAGATGTCGCAATCAGGCAGCATATGCTGAAGAGGAAAAACCAAGTCTGGGCGGGGGCTTTGACCGATTATCAATGCGCCGATTATTTTTTTTGGCATTTGTGTTCCCACGAGTGTTGAATTCTGTGCCGATTATATGAAGCTGATTATGTTTGGGTAAGTATAAACCATGGTAGCAGCCGACAAGGATTGTAGAGTAAAATCTTAACAAAAAGCGAAGAACAATCCCCAAATGCTAAGGGAGAACAAATGACATATAAAATTGATTATGAATATATCATCCAGTTCGCCTCTGATCTGGTACGTATGAATTTGGTGAAACCGTTCTTGTCCCCAGATACTATTCATGAAGCTGAGATTGGATATTGTGTTTCATAGGAAGCTTTTCGCGCTATTTTAGGGAGCATTTAGCTATGCAGCTCACGATTAACAAATCCCGTTTGATGAAACGATTGTCAGAACTAGCAAGAATTGGCGCCTTCTCTGATGGTGGCGTTTGCCGCCTAGCATTGACTGATGAAGATAAAGCTGCCCGCGACCAGGTAATGCAGTGGATGAAAGATTTACATCTGCAAACTCACATAGATCAAGTGGGCAATCTCATCGGTGTTCGCCCTGGCGCAAAGGATATAGCCCCCATCGTAATCGGATCGCATATAGACACTGTCCCAACCGGTGGCCGTTTTGATGGTGCAGCAGGGGTTATGGCAGGCTTGGAAGCGATAGAAAGCCTGAATGAGTACAAAATCCAGACAGAGCGTCCTGTGGCTGTCGTTACTTTTACTAATGAAGAAGGCGTGCGATACCACAATGATTTGCTCGGTAGCCGTGCCTTTTGTGGATATATATCACCAGAAGAAGCTTACAAGACTGTAGGGACGGATCACACCATTTTCGGTGAAGAGCTCAAACGCATCGGTTTTGCTGGTGAATTTCCTTCTGGAAGCATCCGTCCCCATGCTTTTTTGGAATTGCATATTGAGCAAGGGCCTGTACTTGATCGAGAGCAAGTTTCTATCGGTGTTGTAGAAGCAATCACTGGGATAGCTTGGTACGAGATCACAATTCAAGGTGAAGCCAACCACGCTGGAACAACCCCCATATCCATGCGACAGGATGCCGGGCTGACTGCCGCTCGCATCATCACCTATCTGCGAGAAATTGCTAATTCACTTGGCGAAAACCAGCGTGCTACCTGTGGGGCCATCTCTTTCTATCCAAACGCGATTAATGTTATCCCTGAAAAAGCCACATTGAGCATAGATTTGCGCAACCCCGACAAAACCACACTCGAAGAAGCTGAACAGCGCTTACTAGACTTCCTTGAAAAATGCACCATCCAGGATAATGTTCAGATTGAAACGCAGCGCCTAGCTTGGGTAGAGCCAAGGGCATGTCATACTGATATTATTTCAACAATCATTGAAGCAACGAATGAACTGGGTTACTCTCATAAAACAATGGTCTCCGGCGCAGTTCACGATGCACTTACTATGGCTAGTTACTGTCCTACAGGGATGATCTTTGTCCCTAGCAAGGGTGGTGTTAGCCATAATCCGGCTGAATATACATCAGCAGACGAATTGGAAGCAGGAGCGAATGTGTTGTTGAAGACTGTTTTGAAGTTAAGTCAGCAAAAAATGTAGGTTGTTTTCTTTGCAATGTAATTGGCTGCTTCATTCACTTAAATTAAGCAGAAGAGCGTTTAATCGGGCACTTTTAGTAGAGCAGATCGGAGTCGAACCGACAACCTGCGCCTTAAAAGGACGCTGCTCTAACCATTGAGCTACTGGTCCATGGAAAACAAAAAACGCTCCCACAACAGGAGCGTTTTTGACAAAGGAAAATCTTAAAACACTACTGTCTGGCGGGACCGTCGGTTATGCAGAGCTATGCTTGTCAGAGAGAAAATGTTGTTCATGATGGAGGGATTATTCACAAAAAAATATTACCCCCAAGTTTCCTTCACCAATGCTGGCAAAATCTCTCCAGACTTCCCGTGCAGGGCAAAATCTACATGCGGGGTGAGTGGGGTGGGATCAAGATTGATCTCTATTACAATAGCCCCTTTTTGGCGGGCAGTATGCGCCAGCGATGCAGCGGGCTGTACCAATCCCGATGTGCCCACGGAGAAGAATGCCTGACATTCGAGCGTAGCTTTGTGGGCAGCATTGAGCGCATCCAGCGGCAAGGATTCACCGAACCAGACCACATCGGGGCGGAGGTAGGCATTACATTTTGGACAATGGGGGACTTCGCTGTTGTCCTCCCAATCATCTACAATACCACATCCATCGAAACAGCGCACTTTCTGGATATTGCCGTGTAATTCCAGCACATTTTTGCTGCCCGCCTGGACATGGTAGCCATCCACGTTTTGGGTGATGAGGGTAAAGTTTGGGGTGCGGCTTTCCATATCCACAAGGGCAAAATGCCCGGAATTGGAGGACGCCTCAGCAACTTTATTTCGCCGCATCGCGTACCAGTCCCAGACAAGTTTGGGGTCACGAGCGAAGGCTTGCGGAGTTGCCAAATCTTCAGGGCGGTATTGAGACCAGAATCCTGTTTGGGCTTCTCTGAAGGTATTTAATCCGGATTCCGCAGAAATCCCCGCACCTGTTAATATAGCAATATGTGTAGATTTTTGTAGATATTTAATTAATTCTTTGGGGATTTTCATCTTTTTCCTCGATTTTCCTTTATACTTGCAGGGCTAATTTTACCCTATGGGTGACAATTATCACTTGGCGGCAGCGTGTATATAGGATATAACCTGTCTGAAATAAAACGACGAGGTAAAAATGGTTTTGTTGGATGTAAAAAAAGGGGATTTGGTGCGCATCTTGCGTTTAGATGGCGGAACTGGTTTAGAAGATAAATTGACGCAACACGGGATTTACCCTGGTGATTGCGTGCGTGTTTTGCGGGAAGCCCCTATGGGCGGTCCGCTTTTGGTCGATGTGCATGGGCGCGAGATTGCGCTGGGGCGTGGCGTGGCGAAAAAGATCTTTGTTGAGGATAAAGAATGCGAATAGCATTAATTGGACAGCCAAATTGTGGCAAAAGTACGCTTTTTAATCAGGTTGCGGGGTATAAGGCAGAAACAGGGAATTTTACAGGCACAACAGTTACATTTACTGAAAGCAGCGTGCGAGTTGGCGGAGAGACCATAGAAGTTGTCGATTTACCGGGCACTTATACGCTTGCAGGAACAAACCCTGCTGAACGTGAAGCCAGCCGTTATTTGCTTTCTGAAGATGTGGATCTAATCATTAATGTTTTGGATGCTTCGCATGTCGCGCAAGGGCTTGAGTTAACTTTAGAGTTGCTCGCCATGAAAGCCCCTGTGATCGTAGCGATGAATATGATGGATGAAGCCTCCCGTATTGGATTAAGGCTCGATGGCCCTGCACTGCAAGCGAAATTAGGTGTGCCTGTGATGCCGCTCGTTGCCAGCCGTGGGCGTGGTGTAAAACCTCTTTTTTTAACAGCTTTGCGAATGGGGAAGAAAGAAAGCATAGATACAAGCAATTATCTTGAAATAGAAGAAAATGAGCGCATGGCGCGTCATCGTTTAGCGAGTGATTTAGAGCGCAAGTTTGTGAAACGTGGTGAACGGCGGGTTAGTAAACGCGATAGATTGGATGATTTTCTGCTTCATCCCTTTTGGGGCTATGTTGGTCTTATCTTAATTCTCTACGCCTTTTTTCAAGTCGTTTACGGGGCGGGTGTGCTTATTGAAAAGCCACTGCTTGCTTATCTTGAAACGATCACGACCCAAGCGGCAGCTTATCTTGGCGAGGGCAAGCTCTTTACAGAGATCATCATTGGGGCATTACAGGGCGTTATTGCCGGCCTTGGTATTGTTTTACCTTATCTTGTGCCATTCCTTTTGGGTTTAGGCTTGCTTGAAGATATCGGCTATATGTCTCGCGTTGCCTTTCTAATGGATGCCCTCATGCATCGTATCGGTTTGCACGGCAAGGCTATTGTTCCTTTTATTTTGGGATACGGCTGCAATGTTCCTGCAGTGATGTCAACTCGAACGCTCGATGATCCCAAGGAGCGATTTGTTGCAGCGGCATTAGCCACCCTCGTTCCTTGTGCCGCAATTCTTTCTGTTGTTTTTGGCTTGGTTGCTTTTTATTTGGGTCCACTGATGGCATTGATACTTTATCTTTTAAATATCTTTACCATCGCATTAGTAGGGCGGATTTTGACCGCAATGATCCCTGAGGATACGCCCGGGCTAATACTCGAAATCCCCCCTTATCGGATTCCCACGCTGCGTACTGTCACACAAAAAGCATGGTTTCGGATCAAGGAATTTTTGGTCGAAGCCTGGCCGCTTTTGATCGCGGGGAGTGCAATTCTTGCTTTGGCGAATTATTTCCACGCAGCAGATTTCTTCAACATCCTTTTCCGTCCCATTACCTGGACATTGGGCTTGCCAGCCGCTACAGGCGTTCCTCTGATTTTTGGCATTTTCCGCAAAGAGCTTTCCCTCGTCATGCTCGGACAGGCACTTGGCTCAATGAATTTCGATACGGTTTTTACCTCCGTACAGATGATCACCTTTACGGTTTTTGTGATGTTTTACATCCCCTGCCTTGCCACGCTTGGCGCATTGCGTCGTGAGCTTGGCACAAAAGATATGTTTGCCATCACTGGGCTTACCGTTGTGATCGCGATGATCACGGCTTTACTCTCTCGGGGTGTAGCAATGATATTTTTCTAGAGCAACGCAATCTCTTAAATCAAAAAAGCAGGGTTTCCACGTCGTGGAAACCCTGCTTTTTTTTAGATGCTATTTGGTCTGGCAAGCATTTGCTCTGCTATCCCAAGAGCATGCAGAGTTAGCTTCGCAAGTTCTGGTATCTGTAATGCTGGAACAAGATGATGTTGAGTTTGGGTTAGATGTTTCTTCTGTAGATTGCATAAAACGCACCATGTCGCACACCTTAAACGGTTCAAGTCGCACAGCTT
>JABGQT010000034.1 GCA_018648685.1 Anaerolineae bacterium | reverse complement strand
TTTATCCACCTTAACTTTGTCAATTTGTGGTCTTGACAATGGGGTTCACTATAGCATTTCTTTTATCCCTCTTGCAAACATTTTAGCAACGAAAAAAGCTCTTTCTCCATATCTTCCTGAAGAATAACAAAGACTGGGAATTTACCCACATTATATAGGATACGGAGATTCTCCTCGTCTTCAGCAAAAGCGATGATCCCCAGCGCATTCTCATCTTGGGCAATTTCTCTTCGCATCTCTTCCATGTTTTGGGCTTGCCTCGCTAAAGAGGAGAGTTTTCCGCCCTCAAGTAGAGTCTCGTTAAATACCTGCTGAAGGTCATTTTCTTGACTATAGACCCAGAGTTTAATCTCGGCATCCTCCCCGCCAACTTGCGCCCAATTGCTGATGCGGCCATCAAAAATGGCAGCAACTTGAACTTGTGTCAATGTAGGGATGGGGTTTATCGCATTCCCTACAATAGCGATCTCTACTTCGCCGATCTCATAAGCAACCAACGCGGAATCTTTGGGCGCAATTATACGCAGAGATATATCTGCCGAAGCGATGCTATGGTTACGCGCAATAAACCCAAAAGGAGAGTATTCCACACAAGCGCATACAAACGGTATCCATGCCTCTGTCGTAGATGATGAGTAAACAAAAAGAGTCTCGGGCATCTCATCCACAACAGTTTTTTGCGGCGCACAGGCCGTAAGAAAAAGGAGTAAAAGAAAAATACGAAGGCGCATTTACCACTCCCTGATCAATGCCGCGACCAAGCTTGCTTTTTCAACCAAACTCTCTTTGAACAAAAATTCCCGCGACGAATGCAAGCCCTCGCCAACAGCCCCCAAACCATCTAAAACAGGAATACCCAGCGGAGAGACAAAATTCGCGTCCGATGCGCCGCCTGTGCCGCCAGCTTTAATATCCACGCCAATACTCTTTGCGATCATCTGCGCTTTTACAAAGGTGCGCTGCATTTGCTCATCATAAGGCATTGGCGGCCGATTTAACTCACCGATCACTTCAAGAGATGTGCCGTCCAAAACAGGGCGCAGCGCGTGCATTTCTTTTTCAACACGTTCATATTCACCGGGCTGCAACACCCGCAGGTCTATTTCTATTTGGGCAAATTCCGGCACGACATTTCTTGTTGTCCCTCCACAGATCTCTCCGACATTCAGCGTGGTCTCTTTTTCATAATCCGTCATTTTCTGGATCGCCAAAATTTGGTGCGCCATCTCCTCGATGGCATTTCGCCCCTCGGCGTGAGCGCCGCCAGCATGCGCCGCTCGTCCGTGTGTCCGCACAGTAAAATCTCCCACGCCCTTACGCCAGGTTTTAAGCGAGCCATCCAATAGAGCAGCTTCCAGCACCAAAACCAATTCTGCTTCCGCAGCCAATTCTTCAATCAATCCACGGGAAGTTTGACTGCCAACTTCCTCGTCTGAAGTGAAAAGAAAGGTCACGGGGCGTTTTGGCATTTCTCCCGCTTCCTTGAGCGCAGCTATCGCCGTCAAACCGATCACAAGCCCGGCTTTCATATCCAGTACGCCGGGACCAAAAATCTTCTCATCCTTTTCGTAAAAAGGCATCGTTTTTAGCGTACCGAGCGGGAAAACCGTATCCATATGCCCGAGCAGCAGGATGCCGCCTTTTGCCTCCATCTCCCATCGGGGGAGGGATTGAGGGTGGGGGCTGCCCCATTTTGCGACAATATGATCGCCTCTTTTTTCTTGTGGATGAAAAGCCAGCTTCGCACCCAGATTTCGGCTTGCTTCCGCCAAAATGGCACCGACTCGATCCACGGCCTTTTTATCGTTGGTCGGCGACTCGGTCTCGGCCAGTTTCTTGAGCAAAGCAATCATTTCGGGGGTGCGTGATTTCAAATTCATTTTCTTAGCCCAAAAGATAGATACTGAGAATAATCGTCCCCATAGCAGCACAATAAATGGCAAAAGAGTAGAGCGAATTCTTATTGAGATATGCCAGAAGCCATTTAACGGCTACCCATCCCACAATTGCGGCACTGACGAAGCCGACAATAAGGGCAGGTAAAAATTTGTCGAAGCCGACCAAGTGAAAAGCACCGAAAGATTCGTATATCCCCACACCCAGCATAATGGGCACAGACATTAGAAAAGCAAAGCGGGCTGAAGCCGCCCGATCAAATCCGCGCAACATCCCACCAGAGATGGTTGAGCCAGAGCGGGATGCGCCAGGGAAAATAGCCAAAACCTGAAAAAAGCCAATAATAAAAGAATCGAGCCAGTTCATATCATTCAGCTTTCGGGTACGCTTCCCCAGCCATTCTGCCGATGCCATGAGAGTCGCTGCCGAAAAAAGGCGAATCGATGCGCTCAACAATGGGGAAAGGAAGAGAGCTTCAACTAATTCACGTACAAAATATCCGATCAATGCTGCCGGAATAGTAGCCAGAATGATATACCAGCCCAATCGCGCATCAAGAGAAAGCTTCTCAAAGTTTCTCAGATCTTTGAAGCTGCCCAAAAAGGCTTTTGCGACCTTCAATAGATCAGCCCAAAAGTAGATAATGAGCGAAAGTACAGTGCCCAACTGAACAATGATCAAGAAGGCAAAAACCAGTTCGCTAGATTCTATTCCCAGGGTCTTTTGTCCAATAAGCAGATGAGCGGTAGACGAAACGGGGATGAATTCAGTTAATCCCTGAATGATGCCAAGAAGAAGAGCTTGAATAAATGTCATAGAAATGCAGAATAGTGAATGATGAATAAGGGGATTAGTAACTTATTTCTTCGTTAGTTTTTCGCTCAAGGAACTTTTCTATTGAATTTGTTTCCATATAATAGTTAAGCCCCATCATAAAGATAATAAAAGCTGTCATGATGCCTGATGACAGAAAAGTCAACAAAAACAAATGCATCGTTATAGACGCACGGAATTCCAAAAAGCATTCAGAGCGACTAAGGTCTACATAAGCAACGTAGGGCCAAAATGTTCGCCAGCCAAAGCGCCGACCATAGATCAGCGCTTCGTCACCTTCAACGCGAATAAAAGCAACTTTACGCTCAGAAGAAAATACTTTATCTGTTTCTACAATATCAACGGATAAAGATAATAAATAATTTTGAATATCTTTTGATAAGGGCTTACGCCAAACCATAAATCCGCGTCTTATTCTCCCCTTAAATTGGATAAGATAAATTGTTTCAATGATCCCCCAAGCTAAAACTAAAATAGGGAGCCATATCAGTAAATTTCCGAAAAGGTCGTAGCTCATATTATCCCCCCTGTTCTTTTTTCTTCGAGGCGTTACCAGACCAATAATTCAGCCAGATGGGGACTTTGGCTTCAAAGCTACTATCAAGGATAGCGGCACGCATATCTTTGACGAGATGAATTAGAGCATGGAGATTGTGAATGGAGAGTAATGTGCCTGCAAGGAGTTCTTTTGCGACAACAAGGTGACGAATATAGGCGCGCGTAAAGGTTTGGCAGGTGTAGCAGGTACAATTTTCATCTATGGGGCGCTCGTCTCGTTTGAAAGTGGCATTTTTTAGATTCAGGCGACCTTCGGGAGAGAAGGCGGCATGATGACGCGCCAATCTTGTTGGTAGAACACAATCGAAGATGTCTACGCCGCGGCGGATGCCTTCGATCAGGTCTTCGGGGGTGCCGACACCCATCAGATAGCGGGGTTTGTTTTCGGGGAGGATGGGATCAACCACATCAAGGGTGCCGTACATTTCTGTTTTAGTCTCACCAACGCTCAATCCGCCAATGGCATTTCCCGGTGTATCGAGAGAAGATATAAATTTAGCGGAATCACGTCTAAGGTCAGGATTGACTCCGCCTTGCACGATCCCAAAAAGAGCCTGATCTTTACGAGTCTGGGCGGCAAGCGATCGCTCTGCCCAGCGATGAGTCCGCTCCATCGCTTTTTTGATATAGGCTTCATCGTAGGGATCGGCGCATTCATCAAAAGCCATGATAATATCTGCGCCAAGATTCTCCTGAATGGCGATGGATTTTTCTGGCGTGAAGCGATGTTTTGAGCCGTCAATATGACTGCGAAAAGTAACACCTTCTTCATCCACTTTGCGTGTTCCAAAAAGAGAAAAAACCTGAAATCCGCCAGAATCAGTCAGCATGGGACCATTCCACCTCATAAAATTATGCAGACCGCCCATATCACGAACGAGTTCATCGCCAGGACGCAGATAAAGATGATAGGTGTTTGAGAGAACCAGCGAGGCATCAACGCCCCTGATCTGTTCCGGCGTGAGCAATTTGACCGTTGCCTGTGTGCCAACGGGTGCAAAAACAGGCGTTTCTAAGGCACCATGAGGGGTATTAAAAACGCCTGCGCGGGCGCGACCTTGCTTTGCGAGGAGATTAAATTCAAACATGGGTTGAATTATACCTATAGATAAGCAAAAGCGTTATAATCTTTTTCAAAGATGGGGGCACTCAAATTTCTTATAAAAAAGGATACCTAAATGGCACGTAAAGTTCTTGGCGGCACTTTAATCGTTCTTAGTTCAATTCTATTAATACTAAGCTTAGTCGGGATCGGCGCTGCATGGTATTACAACGAACCACTAACTACAGATACGATAACAAAATTAGGTAGTATTGACGATGAGCTAGAGCAAGCGCAAACTGCTTTACAAAATGCCCAAGACGAATTAAAGCGTGCGCTAAGAATGGTTGAGACAGCAGAAGCATCGCTTCAATCACTGAGCGAACAAAGACTTCAGGCAAAAGAGTTCCTTGAAACCGTAGAAAACTTATTAAATGAAACCATCCAGCCGAACTTGGATGCGTCCAAAGAAAAAATTGATCAAGTTCAAGAGACACTGGACGACCTGAACAAAACACTAGAAAATATTAATAAAATCCCCTTTGTGGAAATCCCCATACCCGACGAGGGCTTTCTATCCTTTTTTGTGGAAAACACAGAAGCACTTAAAAGCGAAGTTGACCGTGTTGGCGATATGGCAGAGCAAGCATCCACTTTTCTAAACGACTCCTCTTATCTATTGGGCGGCGATCTAGCTGAAACCAAAGATAATATCCAAGACTTAATGGGAGTCGTTGATGAATACGAGACAAAGATAGTATCCTGGCGCGAGCAGCTTGCTGATCTAATAGCCAAGCTGCCTAAATGGATCGATCACGCTTCTGTGACAATAGTGATCTCCCTTCTCTGGTTTGGATTTTCTCAATTCGGTTTACTCTTGCACGGA
>JABGQT010000030.1 GCA_018648685.1 Anaerolineae bacterium | reverse complement strand
CTCTGCCCTAAAGGGCATCTCCCCCAAATACCAAAAGCGTGGAATTTAGGGGAGAGAAGAGAAATCATATTTTCTTCTAAAAAGATACTTCTCTTTTGTCCCCCTATTTTGCAAGCAAAATAGGGGGGCGCCCCAGCGAAGCGAGGGCAGGGGGGCTAAATGTCTGACTTAAAAACGAAAGTACGTAGCATGAGTTATTAAAAAAGCGTTTCTTCTCTAGAAGAGGAGAAACGCTTTTAGTTTCAGGTTTTCTTGATAAATGTTTATTCCAAAGATTGGCAAATTTCTTCGCCTGCCTGTACGATGCCCATAATGTCACGGTCATCACTATATTGTGTGCGGACTTCTGCCATTATATCGATTGCTTCGTCGCAATAATTTTCTTTTGGGCGACTAAGCGCGGCAAGAACCGAGCCATAGGTATAATAATAGACCACTGTGCTTCCTGAAAGCTCAAGTCCGATCACTTCAGAGGGGACATCGTTGGGTCCGCAATCACCACGCCCGTCACAGGATTCTTCTTCCGTACAGCCGCGAATAGCACATTTGAACGCCGGGATTGATCCCTCGTAGTTGCGTGATTTGAAATAGACAATGCCTAGTTGCCCATAAATATCCGCGTTAGCGGGGTCAATTTCGAGGGCTTTTTGGATATTTCGAGCGGCGACAAAGTATTCACCTTCTTGTGAATATGTTTTTGCAATAGAAAGATAGGGAATGGGGTCTTCAATGCCCAATTGTTCATTCAAACGCGCGGCTTTGGCAAAGTATTCCAAAGAATTCTCATAGAGCAAAGTGCGCGTTTCATCGTTTTGGCTACCAAAGGCGAGGCGACGATAATTCGCCCCTGCACGGAGATGTAGAAAAGTCAAATTTGGGGAAATGGCTAAGGCCTTATCGTATTCTTGAATGGCTTGGTTATATTGTCCCAGTGATTCCAACACATAGGCGTAAACACGATGCACATCCATGAGCGTATCATCTTGCTCTACAGCTTGCGTAATATATTGTTCGGCTTGTCCCCATTTTTGTTCGTCAACTAGTATCTCGGCATAAAAAGCAAGCGCAAGGGTGTTTTGATTATCTAATTGGATGGCACGAACAGCTGCTTGCTCAGCTTCAAGAAGATAGTCTTCGGCTTGGTCAACACCGAAGAGAATGCTGTTTGCGTTCCAGTCGAGTACAAAGGCATAAATGGCGTATACTGCGCTATCATCTGGGGCCAGTTCCACTGCTTTTTCAATGGAAGCAAGCCCCTCTTGGAGTCTGTCCCGCTGTTGGTCATCCGTTGTCAAAAGTGTGGAGGAATATGTCTGGATCCGCGCCAATTTTGCCCAAACTTCTGCATCGTTCGGATCAACACGAGTCGCCTCCTGATAAGCAGTGATAGCAGCATCCAATTTACCGGCTTCGAATTGCGCATCGCCTTCGAGCGCATAGGATTGCGCGACGCGTGTGGGCGTAGGCGTGGGTGTAAATGGACGCGTGATATTACCCTGCTCCATCTGCCGGATCAACCATATCATTCCCATGATAAGGAGCAGCAAAATAAAAATGCGATAGGGATTCGTAGTGGGTTTACGAAAGAAAATATCTCGTTGATTTTTCATGCTTCTGGGGTGGGGGTTTCTTCCTGGGTCGGCGTTGGCAGGGGTTCTTCTGTCGCAGTAGGCGCGTCAAGATTTTCCTGACAAAGACGAATTGCTTCGTTGGCATTGAATACGGCAAGTTCATTTGCCGGAATTGTGCCAATAATTTGCTGCGAAACTTGAAGGGATTCTCCACAACGGTTAAGACGAGCAAGTACCAGCGCATATGTAAAATAGTATTCGGCAGTACGTGTATTTGTGTCGAGGGGAAGACCTTCTATTTCTAGATCTTCACCTAAATTTCCGCCATAAATTGCAAGAGAAAGTTCTTGCATGGCTTCAGGCCATTGAAAATTGTGATAATACATTACGCCCAAATTTCCATGTGAGCTTCCATTGATGGGATCATCTTTAGTGGCTTGCTCACCATATTGAACTGCTTTTGCGTATTCACCGATAGTAGCATAGGTACGCGAGATGAAAAGATCGGGTAGAGGGTCAGCAGGATTTAGCGCATTTGCACGAGTAAACTCTTCTACTGCTTTATCGTAAACTTGTAGGGCACGGTAATTACGCCCCAGCGCCAGATGTAAATCAGGGATATTATCGTTGATATTGATCGCAGCCTGATACTCACGGATCGAATCCTCGTAGTTACCTGTGATCTCAAGGACATAAGCGCGAGCACGGTGTGATTCCATTGTATTTGGGGCAAGGCTGAGTGCCACACGAGATTCTTCGGCTGCAAGTTCTATCGCATCTAAGGCACCTGATCCAGCCAAAAAAGAATCTGCCAGGATTTCAGCATAATAGGCGTGAGCAACAGCATTATTTGGGTCAAGTTCGAGAGAACGCTTAATCGCAGATTCGGCAGCGAGATAATCACCGAGAAAATCGAGAGACCATGCGCGTACAGCGTGTGCCATAGAATTATTGGGATTAAGCAGCAAAGCTCTTTCTGCGCTACTTAAGGCTTCTTCATATTGCCCTGTAAAAACTTGCACACGTGCCATCGCTATATATGAAGAGGGGTCATCTGGACGAGCATTAATGGCTTCTTCATAGGCGGTAATAGATTGCAAAAGTTTCCCCTGTTCGAAATACCCTTCAGCTTCTGCAACCAACGATTCTGGAACACGAGTCGGAGTTGGGGTATCGACAAAGGGTGTTGGTATCTCAGGTGCAACATAACGATTAAAGTAGGTAACCGCGAAAATTGCCAAAATCAAAACGGTAACCCAAAACCAGTTAATGCGCCTTCGTCGGCGCGTCATAGACCATTTATTTCTTTTTAAATACATGGCTGCATCTTACCATCGGGGGGGGAAGGGCGCAAGAAGTGCTATTGCCTGGAAAGACTATATTTTTCTAGCCACATGACAGTTTGCTAAAAAGAGTAATCGTTGGTTAAGTAGGCGATGCTTTTCGCCATATCGAAACCAACTGGCTAGTAAAAAATATTATTTCGTGGTTTCGATACGCTCCGAAAAAGCATTCGGAGCTTCTCAACCACCATCAAAAACAAAAGTGTCATGTCGCTAGATGTTTTTTTGCTTTTTCATCATGCTTCCTCCCCCATATTGTGGATTGTAGTATAGTTCACTATCCGTTAAATTTACTCGATTTTATTAACCCTTCTTCACTAAAATCTTCTAAGAAGGGAATATTTTTGGAGAAAAAGAAATGAACCCGTGGATTATTTTTTTACTTGGTGTCCTTATAGGCTGGTTACTCGAATGGATTATCGACTGGAGCTATTGGCGACGAAAAGCGCAGCCAGAAGCTACTTCACAGAATTCTGCCGAACTAGAAGCTGCTCAAAAAGAAATAGCAGAACTAAAAGCTCAATTGGAGAATTGCGGGGAAGTACGCATTGATCCCTTAGAAAAGATCAAGGGGATTGGTCCCGTTATAAAACGTAAACTCAACGAAGGTGGCATTTTCTCCTTCGCCCAACTTGGCGCGCTCACGCCCGCAAAGCTCGAAGAAATCGTTGGAGAAGAAATACGTCGCCTGGCAGATGAAGATGAACTGATCCGCCAAGCCAAAGAATTAGCCAAAGAAAATTAGGAGAAAATCGCATGAACGCAAACCGCAGATTTATCCCCTATGATGGCTTCAAACTACTCATTGCCATCATCCTCTTGCTGATTATCATCGGCTTATGGATGACATCCACTGATGGACGAGGGGCTCCCGTACCTATGGCAGATTCCGAAAATATGGAAGAAACTGTAGCAGAACCCCAACCTACTCAAGAACCGATTCCAACACCACAACCCGAAGTTGAGTTACCTCCTTTCCCGGAACCCAGCGAAGGTCTCAGCTATGACGAAGAGAGTGGTTTCATTGTCAACGCCGAAGGCAAAGCCCTATACCAGTTAAATGAAGATGGAACAGGCTGGGTTCCAGTCATCCCAGATGAGATGAAATCCATGCAAATATCATCAGAAGACGGTTTTTCATGGTCTCTAGGTGATGCTGATGGTGCAAAATACACTTGGGACGCTGCAAGCCACTCGTGGGTTGAAGTTCCTCAAGAAGAAATAGCAGAAGAGCCTGCACAAGAAGAAACAGCCACAGTCACAGCATGTGAAGGAGCATCTCCACCTCAACTTAGCTCAGGAGGAGAAGCCGAAGTCCTCAGCAACGTAAACTTCCGCTCATCCCCAGGCATCGGAGACAACTGGATTGCTACGCTACAAACCGGCTCCCGTCTAAAAGTACTCGGAGAAACCGCCTGCCTGCCACACGGCAGCGGAGCCTACCTCTGGTGGCAACTCGAACGCGAAGACGGCACCATCGGCTGGACAGCAGAAGCGCCACTCTCAGGAACAAGCTATTTTATTCAACCTGTCGAGTAAATTTACAAGCCAAAAGCTATTAATCGGGGAGGCTGCTCAGCCTCCCCGATTTTTATTTAAACATCCCCTTGCACCACCATCCACAAAAGGCTAGAATGAAGCCATGCAATTTGATGTTTTCACACTCCTCCCCGAAGTTTTCCCCCCCTACCTCAACAGCAGCATCCTGAAACGCGCCCAGCAAAATGGCCATCTAAACGTCAACGTCCACAATATCCGCGATTGGACACACGACAAACACCACGTCACCGATGACAATCCATACGGTGGCGGCGGCGGGATGATAATGAAACCAGAACCCGTTTTTGAAGCCGTAGAAGATGTGATCGGCTCACCACCTACACGTCAAATAATCTTGCTAACCCCGCAAGGTCGCCTCTTCACACAGGATGTGGCAAACGAACTCTTCCGTGTGGCGCACGCCAGCACCCGAAGTGAAACGGAGCGGTGCGACCCTGGGCTTGCTCTCCTTTGTGGACGCTATGAGGGGCTCGATGAAAGAATCCGCACCCACCTCGTCACCGACGAAATTTCCATCGGCGACTACGTTCTCACTGGCGGAGAATTACCCGCGCTAATTCTGATCGATGCTCTGGCACGTCTCATCCCCGGCGTACTCGGCGATGAAAACGGCGCAGCGAACGATTCCCACGCATCAGGCTTACTTGAAGGACCTCATTACACCCGCCCCCCCGAATTTCGCGGCTGGGAAGTCCCGCCTGTGCTACGCTCCGGCGATCATGGCAAAGTAGCCCAATGGAGACGCGAACAAGCCCTCCT
>JABGQT010000031.1 GCA_018648685.1 Anaerolineae bacterium | reverse complement strand
TACGCAATATCTCGAAATGGTTTTGTTCGGAGATAAATTTCATGCGTAAGCCCTGGGGTGAGACACCTTCCGTAAGAGAACAAGCCCTGCAGATAAACCATAGTTTTATATTGGCTTATCTGATATTTTTATTATCTTGTTTTCAGTGCTAGAATTGTCCCATGCCCCTCCTCATCGAATTCCACTGCCACACTATTTACTCAAAAGACTCCCTCGTCTCTCCGGCGCGGCTTGTTGAAACCTGCCACAAAAAAGGCATAAACCGCGTCATCATCACTGATCACAACACTGTAGCGGGCGCGCTAGAAGCGCAAAAACTTGCCCCTGATTTAATCATCGTCGGTGAAGAGATTATGACTACAAAGGGAGAAATCCTTGCTGCCTTTGTGGCCGAAGAGATCCCTGCGATGCTGTCTCCTCAAGAAGCAATTTTTCGGCTAAAAGAACAGGGAGCATTCATCAGTATTTCCCATCCTTTTGATTTTACGCGCAGCGGACATTGGCAGGAAGCTGACCTTCTCGAAATCCTCCCCTATATTGACGCAATCGAAACTTTTAATTCCCGCTGCCTTTTGTCTCGCATGAACAAGCAGGCGCAAGAGTTTGCCCAAAGGCACGGCATCGCGTCCACGGTGGGGTCAGATGCGCATACGCTTTTTGAGTTGGGGCGCGCAACCTTAACGCTGCCCACGTTCAAATCCGGGAGCGAACTGCGCACAGTCATCCGGCAGGGGCTTCCGCAAATGCGCCGGACGGGCATCCATGCCAGGGTCGCTTCTCGGTACGCTGTCCTCCATAAAAAAATATGCAAAAAATAAAACTCACGCTCATCTTTCTCTTGATTTTTTTGATTCCGCAATCTGTTCAGGCGCATCCGGCGGATATGTATTTTCATTCTTTTAATGTTAATCTTGATGCAGTGGGCGTACAGCTTTTCTGGGAGTTGGTGCCGGGACCGATGGTGACGCATGTTGTTTGGCATGATGCGGACACAAATGAAGATGATGAAATTTCAACCACTGAAGCCGAGATTTGGATCGCGCCACTTTTGGATGCTTTCTCTGCGAAATTGGACGAATCGCCCTTGGAATTTGAATTTACATCTGTGCAATGGTCAAATTCTTTGCCCGAGCTGCGCACCGGTGAAAGTCCTATTATTATTGAATTGCGTGCCGATTTTGACGTGGCTTCTGTTCAGCGTGAATTGATTTTATTGAATGAATACAACAGTGCAAATAGCCTGAACTGGTTTGCCGTCAACGCCACAGATGGAGTGCGTTTTTCTGCCCCTGAACAAGATAATGGGCTTTTAAAATTGCAGTTTGGTGCAAGTAATGAAGGCGCAGAAAAGTGGGAGAGTGGAATGCCCTCCATTCCGCCCGTTGTGGAAGCTTTGGGCTTGGGCGAAACCGCCGAAGAAGCGGTAGCGCAGGCTGAAAACAAACAGGGGATTTTGGCAATTTTGGAGGGGTTTTTACGCACGCCAAATATCTCCCCTTTGCTTTTTCTCGCAGCTTTTGCAATTGCGCTAATTTTGGGTGCATTGCACGCCCTCAGCCCGGGACATGGAAAGACGATCGTGGCAGCGTATTTGGTTGGTTCTCAAGGCAAAGCCTACCATGCGATTGCGCTAGGGTTATTAGTCACGCTCACGCATACAGGATCGGTTTTTGCGCTGGGATTGGCGACGCTTTCGCTTTCTCAATATATAATGCCTAACCAGCTCTTTCCCGCATTAGAGTTGATCTCTGGGTTACTGATTTTGGCTTTGGGCATTGGCCTGCTCTTACCGCGTCTGCGAACGTGGCTTGCAGAACGAAAGCGTGCGAAAGCTCTTCCTGTTGCTAAAAAGGTTGAAAAGAAAGAAAAAAGCACTCGCCTCGTGCTGGATGAAGAAATCCGCGAACCGGGACTTGAACATAACCATGATCCATCACAATTTGGTTATGTGCCCATGCCAAAAGGTGTTTCTGAGTTGCGGGAAAACCCACTTTCGGGGATCAGTTGGAAATCGCTTATTGCGCTCGGAATCAGCGGCGGACTTGTTCCTTGCCCTGATGCAATTGCTATTTTGCTGATAGCGGTCACGATCAACAAGATCGCTTTTGGGTTGGGGTTGATTATTTCTTTCAGCTTGGGCTTGGCCGTTGTTTTGATCGCTATCGGCATTGTAATGGTGCAAAGCAAACAGATTTTTGCTCGTTTACAGTGGTTTAGTCGCGTTTCTTTTATTGTCCCTGTTATCAGCGCGCTCGCGGTGCTGGGGTTGGGCGTAGCCTTAAGTATCAGTGCCATCAAAAAGCTCCCTGATGACTTTTTAGGTAGAGAAACTTCGGCGACATTTGACCTTGATGATGCTTATATCACTTATCTCGCAATTGACGAAGCCTATCATAAACAGCTTTATCTCGTCCCTGCAAGTGGCGGCGAGGCGGAGCAGATTACACATGGCGAAACAGGCGTGTGGAATTACAGCGTTTCTCCTGATGGGCGCAGTTTAATTTATTCTGTCCCTGATGGCAAAACAGGCTCAGAGCTTTGGCTTTGGCACGCAAAAATGGATACGCCAGAGCAAATTTTGCATTGCCCCGAAATCTCTTGCTCTGACGCGCTTTGGACGCCACGGAGCAGTCAAATTCTCTATAGTCGGCTCGAATTTGGTGATGAGCAAGCTTACCTCGGCATTCCTTCGCTTTGGTGGCTAGATCTTGAGAGCGGAGAAACGAAGCCCCTTTTTCAAGATTCTCAGCTCCCTGGCTATAATCCGCGCTGGTCTTTTGACGGGCGTTGGCTCAGCTACACTTCTGCCAGCCCGCAGGAGATTCAGGTCTATAATCTCGAGAGTGGTGAGCGGCAAACTTATCCGACAGAGATCGGTTCTGCGGCTATGTGGTCGCCAAATGCCGAGAAATTTTTGCAGGCAGACATCCAGTTTATTGATGATATGTATTTAAGCAAAATTTCTCTTTATGATGTGGCGGATGGAAGCTTTACGCCAATGCCCTCCGAAGAAAATTTTGATGATAATAACCCCACTTGGTCGCCAGATGGAGAGCGAATTGCTTTTTCTCGTGGCGAGTGGTCTCTGGAATCTGCATCTGCTGGGGATCAGATTTGGGTGATGGATGCCGGAGGCGAGAATCAGTATCCGGTTACCAAGCACGCCGAAACCACGCATGGCCCGGCGGCTTGGTCGGCGGATGGACGCTATCTCCTGTACCGAGCGTATTCCGTTAAAGATACTTCCGCGCCATCTCAAATCCGTATCCTTGATTTAGAAAGTGGCGAAGAGATTTTGATCGCTGCGCCGGGAGATAGTCCGAGTTGGTTTTTTATCGAGTAAAATACCGCCCATGAAAAATCCCATCAAAGCCATTATTTTTGATTTTGGCGGCGTTCTGATAGACTGGAATCCGCACAATCTGTATAGGAATTATTTCCCGAAAGACGAGCCACAAGCCATAGATGATTTTTTAGATGAAATTGGTTTTTATACATGGAACGCCGAACAAGACAGAGGGCGTAGCTTTGCTGAAGGGGTTGCGGTACTTTCTGTGAAATTTCCGCACCGTGCAGCGCTGATCGAAGCCTACGCCGCGCATTGGATCGATTCGATCGCGGGGGAGATTTCGGGGACAGTGGAGATTTTGCAGAAATTGAAAGGAAAAGCTTATCCGCTTTATGGGTTGAGCAATTGGTCTGCGGAGACTTTCCCGCTTGTTAGTGATGAGTTTTCCTTTTTGAGTGAATTTGATGATATTGTTTTGTCAGGGGATGTGAAGTTGGTGAAGCCAGAGCTTGCTATTTTCAAGTTGCTTTTGGGGAAGATAAAGTATTTAGCTTCGGAATGTCTTTTTATTGACGATTCTCTGCCTAATGTAGAGGCTGCTATTTCTCTTGGCTTTCACGCTCATCACTTTGAGTCTCCTGAAGCATTGAGGATGGCGTTGAAGGAGTATCAAATTCTGTAGTGTAGAAAGAAAAAGGCCTTCCGCCTGCGGTGGAAGGCCTTTTTGCCTAAGGGGAGTAGTTCCCGTCTGGTAAAACCGTGGGGTTATGATAGCGAGAATCGGTGAGTAGTGCATAGATCGCAGGGTCACCATTGCGCAGTTTTTCGGGGGTGTTTAGATGCCATTCATGACTGATCTCTTCGCCACGACCGGAGAAATCTTGTCCGCCGAGAAGGGATGTGAGCGCCCAATAATGATATTCAGAGATCATGCAGGCGTAATCGCAGGTCTGGTCATCGTAGGTGTACCAAGCTCCGTCGGGGTATGAAGCGGGGACATATTCAAAATATCCGCCGCGTGCTTTGTCCATCGCATCTGCGATAGCAGTGCCGCGTTCTTCACCAAATATCTCAGGGTAGGCATGGGCGTAACCTGTATTGGTGATGAGGTGCAAAATTTCTTCAAGAGAGGCATCAAACTCGCCGCGTGCTGCGCCGTTAGGAACGATCTCTTTACCATAACAAGGCTGGAGCGCAAGTTTTCCGCTGTCGAGTAGATGTTCAATGCCATCGATGAATTCTTCTTCAGCGCGACTGTCGGGGAGAGGGAAAATATAGATCGATGCTTGTTTGGTTTGCAAGGCTCGAATCACGGCAGGGTCGTCAGGCAGCCCGTCTTCGGTATTGTCAAGGTATTGCGCCATTATCCCGGCTGCGTGGAGCACTTTGTCTTCGGGAATCTCGCTGGTGGCGTAGACGCCGACGCCGAAAATATCTACATATTGGCTAAAAACTTCAAAAGCGGGATCGGCATATTCAGGGATAGATTCGATGCTCAACTCAGGGGAGCCAACAAGTTCGGTTGTTTCTTCGCTTTGAGCTTCTTCGACATCTTTTTCGTAGGCTTCTTCTTCGGCATATTCATCGCCTTGGTATGATTCTGTTTCGTAAGGATCGCTGAAATATTCGTCTTCGAAAAGGCTACAGGCAAAAAGCAAAAAGCTCGCTAGAACAAGGAGGATGGTGAGTTGGCGTTTAGTTATCATGGAGTTATTTTATCTTAAATCGTGGATATAAATAGACTTCCGAAGTTTCAAAAACTTCGGAAGTCTATGGTTTACCGAATACCGCCCCCTGAATACTGATCTGAAGCCTACTTCCCTAACTTCGCCTTCATTGCTTCAGTCAATGCAGGGACGATCTGATGTAGATCGCCGACCACGCCGTAGCGGGCTTTTTTGAAGATGGGGGCATCGGCGTCTTTGTTGATGGCGACGATGATTTTTGAGTTGCGCATTCCGGCGAGGTGCTGGATGGCGCCAGAGATGCCGTTGGCGATATAAAGATCGGGGCTGACGACTTTGCCAGTCTGCCCAACCTGATTGGCGTAGGGGATGTAATTTGCATCCACGGCGGCGCGGGAGG
>JABGQT010000110.1 GCA_018648685.1 Anaerolineae bacterium | reverse complement strand
GTGTCGTTATGTCTATTCCGACCAATATTTTACCCGAAATCGTGAACTACTGAAAATATGTGTTGTCCAAAATCCGACGTGCAACGCATCCAAAAGCAGATGCAATGCACGTCTATTTTTTTATATTTTCAACGCTATATTATCGTTGTCATCACATTCTCCGTTTTTAGCTTCTAAGCTGATGCCTTAGGTCTAAAATCTGAAATCTTCCCGCAACAAGCCCATAAAAATAAGATCATAGCGTTTGCCGTCACGATGAAGGGCTTCGCGAACAGTACCTTCTACCTTGTAGCCAATCTTCTCATAAGAGCGGATAGCGCGCATGTTATAAGAAAAAACATTTAGATTAAGGCGATATAAGCCCAACTCTTCAAAGGCATAGCGGGTGAGGATGTGCATCGCATCTGTGCCACAGCCTTTGCCCCAATAATCTCGTTCTCCAATCCCGATACCGACCCAACTTGTGCGATCATGCCATGAGATTCCATCCAAACCGCAGGAGCCGATCACTTTTTGATCATCCAGCGTGAGAATAGCAAATTCGATGCCTTCAAAAGCGTCGCCTTTTTGCTGTTTTTCTATCCATTCAGTGTTTTGGCTGGCATTCCACAAACGGATGGGGTCACTATCTTGCAGGCGAGCAAATTCTGTATCGCGTTGCCAGACAGCCATACGGGCAGCATCTTCTTTGGGGTTTCTGGCGATCAGGCGAACTTTTTTGCCGATGTAAATGTTTTTCATTTTATTTTCCTTTAGAGATATGCGTTGCATTGCTCTTCTATTCTTCAACTTGCTCTTGTGATTGAGCATTTGCTCGTCCAACAAGCAAAAGCGCGGGAGAAAGCAGCAAGCCCGAGGTCGAGATCGCCGCAACGACAGAGACGAGTTTAGCGACCAAGCCTACGCTCGGTCCACCTGCGATTTGCCCTATTGCGTCTACTTGGCTAGAAATTGATAATACGGTTGCTCGTGTTCCAGAATCCAGCTTTTGGTTCACCCAGGATGTATATAGCGGGATCGCAATTTTGCGCAAAATCATAATGACCAGAAATGCGCCAATGGTTAATCCTAAGAGCGGTGAAAATGCAAATCCGAGCAGGCTTGCCGAAATCGTTCCGGTAACAAAGAGCATTGCGCGCCCGATGGCTTGCGGTTTGCTTGTGTCAAGACTTTTTTCGATTGGTCGCATAACAAGGATTGTCAGTACTGTACCAACAGCTTTCAACGCACTAAAAAAGGCGACTTGGTTCCCTGCAAAAAATGCAGGTAATTCAAAGGAGTCGAGGATATGTTTGACCCATAAGCGATCAAAACCTTCGCTGTAGAGCCCATAAAAGAGACCGATGCCAAGAATGGTCTTCAAGCGCGGACGGGAGCGTACGGCAGAAACACCTTCTTTAAAGGTATGTATCATTTGCTCCCAAGTGTCGCGGTCTTCACGCGGCGTGGGTTTGAATCCGCTTTCGGGCATAGTTAGGGCGAGAACTACACCAATTAAAACGATGCCCAAACCACCCCAACGAATTGGGAGAGCGGCGTTTTGACCGCCAACGAGGGCTGCCAAAGCCATCCCCAGCAAAGAAGCGTATAGTCCAACACTTGTAGCGCGCAGGAAAAGGCGATTGGCTTTTTCTTCGCCGATCTCGTCACTGATCCAGGCTTGGCTTGCGCCACTGGTAAAGGTGTAGCCCAATCCCCAAATAACTTGTGCCAATAAAATGGGGAAAAAGGCAGGGAAAAAGCCTTCAACGAGAAAACCTGCTCCCATTAGCAAATAGCCAATGATGATTGAAAGTCTGCGCGAATAAATATCGGCGACAATACCCGTGGGAATTTCAAAAAGAAATGCGGCTATTTCTAATGTAGTGCCGACCAGCACAAGCTCCAAGGGTGTCAACCCAGCAACAGTGACTTGATAGAGTGAAGAAGCGACAAAGATCATTGGGAAGAAGATTGATGCGGCGACTTCGATGAAGAGATAGATCTTCGTGGGGTTGAAGTTTCGCTTCATTTCAAGTCTCCTGTGTTTTTTGCAACCCATATCATTTCTTCTGATTCATCCGTCAATTTATTTTTGAAAAAATCACCGTAGACGGCTTCAATGCTAAAACCAGCACGTTTTAGAAGATGTTCCATTTCGAACCGAAACACACAATGCAATTGCTTTGGTTCCATCTCCCAGATTTGCGTCACATTCTCTTTTCTGTCTACTTCTTCCCAATTAGTTTTGACTGTTGCTGTTTGCGTAGATGGTTCAAACGACCATGCAGAAGACGGGCGATATTGCAGATTAGTAGTTGGATGTGTCAAGATTCTGCCTTGTTTGTATACAAGTTCCTTTTTATTAGGCAACTTTGCTAACCAGCCAAAGTCTTGATGGTCAAGATGCATGACCAGTAAACCGTCTGCTACAAGATGCTGTTTTATTTGTTCCAAGCATTTAACTTGTTCATCTGGTGAGTTCATGAATTGAAAAGAGTGCCCAGGCATAATAGCGAAACCAAACTTTGTGTCAATTTCAAATCTTTTCATATCATTGAGAATCCACTTGACATTTGACATCCCGACACTTTTTGCCTGCGCGATTTCTAATAATTCTGATGATATATCAAGACCGGTAATATCTATTTCCTCTTTTGCAAGTTGCATCGTGACACGTCCAGTTCCACATGCAACTTCAAGCACACCCTGCGACTTTAGATCAGAATTGAGAATTAATCCTCGATAAAAATCTACTTCACCTTCCCAATCTGACACGCGGATATCATAAAGTTCTGCATACAGCCTTTTGGCTATTAATTTTTTCATTTTATTTTCCTTGTTGTAGATATGCGCTGCATATCGAGTCTTGCAAAACAAACCCAACGTGCAACGCATCAAGCGCAGATGCAATGCACGTCTATCACTTTTTCCACTCACTCGCCAAAATGCCATAGTGCAGCACATCCCAGCGTTTGCCGAATCGGTATCTTGCTTCTCGTCGGCGGACTTCTTCGACAAAGCCCAATCCTGTCAGCGTTTTTGCCAAACCCTTGTTATATTCGGGCGTGCTGATGTGCAGGCTGTGCATATTGATCTCGTTGAAGACGTAATTTTGCATTAGCGCGAGCGTTTCTTTTGCGCTAATTTTGCCAAACCCGTCTAAATCTTTCATCATCAAATCCATTTGCACGGCGCGGTTGCCCCAGTCTACCCAATAGAGAGTGACGATGCCAAGCAGCTCGCTCTCATCGAGGGTACGGATGCCAAACCAGAAGCTCGTCCGTTTTTCGTCGGCTTCTTTGAGCGTCTCTTCGAGCATTTTTTTCGCCTGTGCTTCAGAGAGCGGATGCGGCGGTTTGCTCTCCATCACGAAGGGGATGAAGCGACTATCTTGCGTCCAGGCGGCGTAGCTTTTTGCATCGGCTTCGGCGTCGAGGGCGGTCAGGGCGATGTTGGGGGCGGTAAAGAGCGGTTGATTCATGGGGACTTACTCCTGTATTTTGGCGGTAACAAGTTCGGGACTTGTGGACGAAACGGGATTTTCATCCTGCTTAAAATATTGATGGAAGATGGCAAATCCGATGGCGGCTGCTGTGGCCAGAATTCCCGATCCGAACCAGACCCAAAGAGGGTTACCGTTGTCCATCACTAGCCCGGCGAGAAGCGGACCAATTGCCCCGGGCAAAAGCCACGAGATGCCGAAGACCGCCATATAACGCCCGCGCATTTCTTCGGGGGAGAATTTTGCAACGAGAGCTTGCGCAACAGGTGTGACGACCATCTCGCCAATGGTGATGACTGCCATGGCGACGAGGAAGAGTGAAAACTGGTTCACGAAGCCATATAAACCAAAACCGATGGCGTAGATGAGTGCGCCGAGTGCCATCATGAGCATGGGCGGGCGCTTGCCGATCTTGCGGGTGATGGCGAATTGCATCAGAACGACCATACTGGCGTTGAGACTCATTATCATGCCAAAGCCTGTTTCGGGGATGCCGTGAAAATCACGTAGGAAGACGGGCAGTGCGCCGTACATTTGCATATAAACGATGGTGACGACCATTGAAAGCAGCATGAAGAGGATAAAAGCGCGGTCTTTGAGCACGGTTGCGTAGCCACGGAAGCTATCGCTGAATGTGGTTTTTTCTTCACTTTCTTCTGCTTCTTTGCTTGCTTTTGGCATGGTCTCGGCGACCAGAAAATAGAACCCGATGGCGGTGAGAATGCTGCTAAAGGCATCTGCGCCGAAGAGGAGCAAATAGGATTTTGCCGCCAAAAATCCGCCAATAGCGGGACCAATGGCGACAGAGAGATTCATGAAGACACGCATAATGCCAAAACCATCGGCGCGTTTTTCTTCAGGAAGCAGATCTGTGATCATTGCTTGTCTGGCGGGTCCTGCCATATCGGCAAAGAGACCGGTGATAACTGCCATCAGATAGAAAAGTTCGAGCTTATTGACCAAGCCCATCCCGACGCTGGTCAGGGCGCTGACAATTAAACCAATGATGATGACGCTTTTTCGCCCGATCTGATCGGTGAGTGCGCCGCCGAACATACTGCCGAAAAACTCAGAGATGGAGAAGATGCCGAAGAGGATACCGACTTCGGTCATCCCCACATTGAAATGTTGGGTGACGTAGAGGGAGAAAAAGGTGAAGAGCAAGGCTCCACCAAGATGGTCTACAAATGATGCGCCCACGACCACCCAAAATTGTTTGGGGTATTCGGCGTAGACTGCTTTGGCGCGGTTGATAGGGTTTGCTAGCATGATGATTTCCTTAAATTTTTTGTACACGGAATACACGGATAACACGGAGAAGGGCTTAAACACAAAGGTCACGAAGGAACACGAAGGAAAAAGCTTTTTTGTTTTTTTCTTAGAGAGACTTTGTGGTCTTCGTGTTTAAAGTTTTGGATGATGAAAACAAAAAAGCCACAAAATTTCTTTGTGACTTTTCAGTAGACCTGACGGGTTTCAAAAACCTGTCAGGTCTTTCTCGGGTGAGAAATATAAAAAAAGCCACAGAGCGAAATGCTCTGTGGCTTTAGATGATTAGGTAATTAGTAGTCTAAAGAGAAACAGACGCACTTCGAGAAGGAATGAGGGAAACATCGCCTTTGGAAAGAAAGTTGATGATCGTGTGGTTAATCGTGTTCATTTTGTGCGTCTCCTTTTTTTTTAGATTTGTTACCTGAGCAACGGAGACTAGTCTAACATGAGAAATTAGAGGGGTCAAGAGAAAAGAGTTTTACTGGTTAGGGCAATCGCATCTAAATTATTTTGTCTCCAAAAGATGAAAAATGTTCAAATTCAAAGATCGGTGCGGGATAAATCTCTGCCTCATAGCATGAAAGCCGGATAAATCCGGCTCGGTTTTTAGCCCAAAGGGCTTCCGTGTACTGAGAAAGCGGCTTTAGCCCGCACGAAAACACAGAAAAAGCATAAATTTTGAATTAGATGCGATTGCCCTATTTTGCTAGTCGATTTACTCATCCAATCTCGTGATTTTGTGGTATACTGTTCGCCGCTCTCACCGTGGGTGAGAAGCATATCTCACACGTTTCTGGACTTACCCTGCGTGCCGCGGATCAAAAAAGAGCGCGGTCGGGGCAAGGAAGAAGGAAACGGAGGAAAAAAACGTAAAGGAGTTTTACCCCTCATGGCTAAAATCATTTCTATGAAAGCCTTGCTCGAAAGTGGCGTCCACTTTGGGCATCGTACCAACCGTTGGAATCCTAAGATGGCAGAATATATCTTCACTGAGCGCAACGGCATCCACATTATCGATTTGCAACAAACTGTACATGCGATTAAAGAAGTTTATGGCATCGTCAGCCAAGCTGTTTCTGACGGTGGCGAAATTCTTTTCGTTGGCACCAAGCGACAAGCTCAACAAACTGTTGCTGATGAAGCAGAACGTTGCGGTATGCCCTATGTTAACGAACGTTGGCTGGGTGGCTCTCTTACAAACTGGCCCACAATTTCCAAACGTATTGCAGAATTAGAACGCTTGGAAAAAATGCAAGAAAGCGGCGAAGTTGATCTCTTGACCAAAAAAGAAGGCTTGATGATCCAACGCCAGATTGATCGTTTGCACCATCGCCTTTCTGGTTTGATCACAATGAAACGTGTTCCCAAATTGCTCTTTGTTGTCGATATCGGACGCGAGCAAGCCGCTATTCATGAAGCGAATTTGCTAAAGATTCCTGTTATCGCAATGGCAGATACAAATTACGATCCCCGGTATATTGATTATGTGATCCCCTCGAACGACGATGCGATCCGTGCCATCAAATTGATCGTTGGCACAATGGCAAATGCCGTTCTCGAAGGCAAATCTGCCCGCGAAGAAGAAGAGGAAGAAGCCCAAGCCGCTGCTGAAGCTCTCCCCGCAAAGAAATCACAACGTAAAGCAAGCAAAGCTGTTGCAGATGCTTCTGACCTGAGCGACGAAGAATTGCTCGGTGCAGCCACCCTCAAGAAAATGAGCGACGAACGTGAAGCTGCTGAAGCTGTTGCTGCTGCAGAAGAAAAAGCTGTAGAAGAGAAAGCTGAAGAAGAAGCTCCAAAAACTGAAGAAGCTGCGGCAAAAGATACCGCGGCAGAAGCTGCCGCCGCAGAAGAAAAAGCGGAATAATCCCTAGAGAAAAAATAGAGGCACCATGGAAATTACAACTGAAATGATCAAAGAATTACGCGCCACAACCGGTGTTGGTATTCTTGAATGTCGAAAAGCCTTGCAAGAAGCAGAAGGTGATTATAAGAAAGCTGTTGATTATCTGCGTAAAAAAGGAATGGCTAAAGCTGCTAAACGTGCTGACCGTGATGCATCTGATGGTGTTGTGGAGCTATATTCACACGGTGATGGTCGCGTTGGCGTAATGCTTGAGCTCAACTGCGAAACAGACTTTGTCGCTCGTGGTGAAACTTTCCGAAAATTGGCACATGAAATCGCTTTGCAAATCGCTGCTGCATCCCCGCTCTTTGTTGATGAGAATAGCATCCCTGAAGATATTCTTGCTCACGAAGCAGATATTGCTCGCAAACGCTCCCTTGAAGAGGGTAAGCCCGAGAATATCATTGAGAAGATCGTAGAAGGCAGATTGCGTAAATATAAAGAAGAAGTTTGCCTAATGCAGCAAAAATATATCCGTGATGATAGCCTGACAGTTAAAGATGTCATCATGGAAAACGTCGGCTCTCTTGGTGAGAATATCGTCATTCGCCGCTTCCAGCGTTGGGAGTTGGGTGAACACCTCGCTGATTAAATCTCTAAAAAAGGTCAACCATATGGTTGACCTTTTTTATATCTATCATGCCACATAGAAGAAGGAGAAAATATGTCTGAGCTAAAATATAAACGTGTTTTACTCAAATTGAGCGGAGAAGCATTATCTGCCCCATCAGGATATGGGATCGACGTCTCTGAAGCCGAATCCATTGCAAAGCGAATTAAAGATATCTATGAAATGGGCGTCGAGATCGTCATTGTGATCGGTGCTGGTAACCTTTGGCGTGGTAAACAAGGCCTAGATCGAGGCATGGATCGGGCAACAGCCGATTATATGGGCATGTTGGCAACGGTGATGAATGCAATGACCCTAATGGATGCGCTTGAACGAGATGGCATTATGACCCGTGTACAAACTGCGCTCGAAATGCGTACCATAGCGGAGCCCTACATCAGGCGGAGAGCGATTCGCCATCTTGAGAAGGGACGCGTCGTTATTCTTGGTGCAGGGACGGGCAATCCTTATTTTTCTACAGACACAGCAGCTGCCTTGCGAGCAATGGAAATTGGCGCAGATGTTCTTATCAAAGCAACAAAGGTCGATGGCGTTTACGATTCTGATCCCAAGCAGAACCCTGATGCAGTGAAATTTGAACAACTGAGCTACATAGAAGTACTTAACCGCCGTCTCAACGTGATGGACAGCACGGCCATTTCACTTTGTATGGATAACGAGATGCCTATTTTGGTTCTTAACCTTTGGGATCAAGATGCTATTCAGGCAGCCTTGCGTGGTGAAAAAATAGGCACTATTGTTACTTCCTAGAGAGCGATACAGAGCGGCCGTACGTGCAAATTTTCTAATTTTAAGGTATCCTTATAGCCGAGACACTCACCGAAAAATAGGAGGCTGATGTGCTAAATGACATTCAAGCAGATGCCAAAAAACGTATGCAGGGAGCTATTCAAGCGTTAGAAAATGATTTTTTACGTATTCGCACAGGCCGGGCAAACCCCGCATTGGTAGAGCATATTCACGTTGAGTATTATGGTGTTCCCACCCCCTTGCAGCAATTGGCTTCAATTAGCGTTCCTGAACCGCGCTCTATTTTGATTAAACCATTTGACCCCTCAACCCTTAAAGAAATAGAACGAGGGATTTTAGCCTCAGACGTGGGATTAACCCCCAACAACGACGGGAAGCTCGTGCGCCTAAACTTGCCCCCGTTAACTGAAGATCGTCGCAAAGAGTTAGTTAAGGTCGTTAACCGCCGGGCCGAAGAAGCGCGCATTTCTGTCCGAAATATTCGCCGTGACCTGATTCGGGATTTACGTGATTACGAAAACGAAAAAATGATTTCAGAAGATGAGCAGAAGCGGGGAGAAGATGCTCTTCAAAAGGAGACTGATCTCTTCGTTGAAAAAATTGATCAGCTCTATGAAGCCAAAGAAGAAGAAATTCTAGAAGTTTGAGCAAATAATGGGCGAAATATTTCAAATCCCGCCCGAGAAAACGCCCCAGCACGTTGCCATCATTATGGATGGTAACGGCCGCTGGGCGTTGTCGCGTGGCAAACCGCGCCTGGCCGGTCATCGTGCAGGCACAGAAAATCTGCGCCGGATTATCCGCGCCAGTGTTGAGTTTGGTGTTAGATATCTCACTATTTATGCCTTCTCTACAGAAAATTGGGGGCGCCCTCCAGCAGAAGTAAAAGGGTTAATGCACATTTTTGAAAATGTCATAGACCAGGAATTGGAAGAACTGCATGAAGAGGGTGTTCAGCTTCGCCACATAGGTCGGCTTGAAAAACTGACCCCCAAACTGCATAAGAAAGTATTAGCAGCGATAGACCTGACAAAGGATAATACTCGGCTGGTATTAAATATTGCCTTTAACTATGGCGGACGCGATGAAATCGTTTATGCTGTCCAAAATATGCTTCGGGATGGTGTCTCTGCAGAAGAAGTAAATATTGAGTTGATCAATCAATACCTCTTTACAGTAGGTAGCCCAGACCCTGATCTGATCATTCGCACATCGGGAGAGTTGCGCACAAGCAATTTCTTGATCTGGCAAAGTGCTTACTCTGAGTGGTATATCACCCCCACTTTTTGGCCCGATTTTGATAGAGAAGAATATGCGAAAGCTCTCAAAACATACGCCGAACGCGACCGCCGCTATGGTGGTGTATCAGATGAACATTATGGGTAAAATAATATGTTAAAACGCTTTTTGACTGCCCTTGTACTTGCCGCAATAGGACTACCAGCAACAATATACGGGGGCATTTTCTTTTGGCTGATGATGGCATTTTTCTTAACCTATGCCGCATGGGAATATGTCAATTTGATGCGGGGGGCAAAGTTTGAACCAGCCCCACTGATCTCCATTGGTGGCGTATTGGCTATTTTGATCGCACGCACACAATTCCCAGCCTATGAGAGTGCCGTCTTTACCGCTCTCGTGCTATTGGCTATGGCATATCATTTAAATGCTTTTGAGCGAGGACGAGACAAAGCAGCAGGAGATTTCGCCATAACAGCCACAAGCCTGATATATATGGGCTGGATCGGTTCCTACCTTGTCAAATTACGTGAGCTGCCAGGAGGGTTATGGTGGTTTTTCCTCATATTGCCTACGGCTTGGTTCGCAGATACTGCGGCGTATTTTGTCGGTAAAAATTTCGGAAAACATAAACTAGCTCCTCGATTAAGCCCCAAAAAAACATGGGAAGGCTACTGGGGAGGTGTTGTCTTCGGCACCTTGGGCGGCGTTCTTTTTGCATGGCTCTGGCGAAATAATATAGACCTTTCTTTGCTTGATGGGGCATTGGTTGGGCTTTTGTTGTCATTGCTCACAACCCTTGGCGATTTGGGTGAGAGCATGATCAAAAGACAGGCAAATATCAAAGATTCAAGCCAACTATTTCCTGGGCACGGTGGTGTTTTTGATCGCATCGACACCTGGCTTTGGGCTGCACCAATAGGCTATTATCTTGTTACCTGGTTTTTTATGTAGGCACGCTCTCTAAAATAAAAGTGTGGAACCCGTTCATGCAAAGCACGGGTTCTTTCATTTTAATCTAACGACAAATTTTAGATATGCTATCTTTTCGTGAAATATCTAACAAAACTCATATTGCCCTTTTGCAAGGAGAGGCTATAATAGCTATATATTCAAATTAGCCTTCGGGGCAGGGTGACACTTGTAAAACGCAAGTGAATTCCCGATCGGTGGTATAGCCCACGAGCACTGAATTTATCGAAGTGCAGGATTTGGTGAGATTCCAAAGCCGACGGTATAGTCCGGATAGTAGAAGGTCTTTCAAGTAATGCCAAATATTGGTATTGGTTGTGTATTTGCCCCGAAAACCTCATGTTTTCGGGATTTTTTATGCAAATTGCGCGCCAATCTGCTTGTCTACTATCACGCCCTGCAAGGATTTTTTGCAGGGCGTTTTCCTTTTCGTCATAAGTAACATAACCACAAACGAGTCTAAAGCTATGGACATCAACATCACGCATAAATTCAAAAAAAATACTCAACGGGGAAGCTTTGGGGTTACGCTACTTTCCCTTTTTCTTGCTATGGCAGGCTGGCAGCTCACTGTATATTTCACCGAATTGCCCGCCTTTATTCTCCCCTCTCCTGCAGATGTAGGGACTCGCTTCGCGCGAACGCTCGTGGATGGAAGCTTGCTACGCCACTCGATCGTGACTCTCGGCGAAGTGCTCCTCGGGCTATTAACCGGAACCGCAGCAGCTACCGTTTTAGGATATTTGCTTGCAAAATCACGCCTTTTTGAACGGATTCTCGCACCCTATCTTGTTGCGAGCCAGGCTGTACCTGTTGTCGCGATTGCCCCTCTTCTTGTCATCTGGTTTGGCCCAGGTATCTTCTCAAAAATACTCATCTGTGCGTTGATCGTCTTCTTCCCCGTTTTGGTAAATACCGTAGTTGGCGTAAGAGCTGTCCCCTCTGCTCTGCGCGACCTGATGCGCTCTTTGCGCGCTACACGCTGGCAAATTTTACGCTATCTTGAAATTCCCGCGGCATTACCTGTTTTTCTCGGCGGCTTACGGATCGGAGCCGCTCTATCTGTTATTGGGGCAGTCGTAGGAGAATTTGTCGGTGCAGATAAAGGCTTGGGTTTTTTGATCAATGTCGGGCGTGGGCAATACGATACCGCCTTGGTCTTTGTTGCCATTTTTGCGCTCGTTATGCTTGCCCTCGCTTTATATGGCATTGTTGCGTGGCTGGAGAATTATTTACTTAAATGGCAGGCGTGGCGAAGACAATGAAATTATCGAGGTTGGCATAATCTAAAAATCCATCTTCGTTCAAACGAAGATGGATTTTTTATATTTCAATAGATTTTTGAAGAGTTATAACTTTTCTACAAAACGCTCAATTGCTTCTGCAACTTCGCGTGGTTTTTCGAGCATAATCATATGTCCAGCACCTTGAATAAGCCTTAGCTCGGCATTGGGCATTTGCTCATGGAGAAGTTTTGAGTATTTTGGCGGGGTCATTTTATCTTCTGTGCCGCAGAGGATCAGGGTAGGTTTTTCAACTTTAGAGAGCTCTTCGCTAATATCAAAATTGTTGCAGGCGATAAAGTCTCCGTAGAGAACGGTGGGACGAGTTTCACTCATCCGTTGGGTAGCAAGTTCTTTTAGGCGGGGAGATGCTTCGGAGCCGAAAGACCATTCGATGATATTTTTGACGGCAAGAGGGAATGTTGCTTCGTTTGCTGTGTTTTCTAAAATTGACGGATTCACGCGTAAGCGGCTTCCCCCGCCCAATATAACGAGGGCAAGCACACGGTCAGGCGCGTTTAACGCAATTTGAAGGGCAACGGCACTGCCCATCGAGTGCCCGATGATGATGGCGGCTGGCAAGTTTATCGCATCCATAAAATCTTGAATGCTTTGTACATAGTCGCTGATAGATTGCCTGCCTATCCCCTCTGATTTGCCGTGCCCGGGCAGGTCGATGGCGGCAATTTGATATCCGTTTAGGCGGCGTAACTCAGGAGGAAAGTGGAGATGCGAGCCACCTGCGCCGTGAATGAGAATGAAGGGCGGGAAAGAAGAGTCTTCTGCTTCGTGAGAGAAGTAATACAAGCTGGCAGCGGTTGGCATTGGGGCCTCTATTTTGAGCGGTGAAGACGATCTGCGGCATCTTCGGTGAGTGGAATGAAGACTTGTACATTGGTTCCCTTGCCGAGTGTTGAGTCAATGTGGAGTAGCCCATTGATCAATTCTGTGCGCTCTCTGAGATTGACCATCCCTAGAGAGCCTCGTTTTTCGTAATTTTGGTTGACTTCTGTAACGTCAAATCCGCGCCCGTTGTCCATGATTTCGAGAACGATCAGGCTATGTTCTAAAGAACGTAAGCGAACTTTGATAAGGCTTGCCTTGGCGTGTTTTCGAGCATTGTTGACAGATTCTTCTGAGATGAAGAAGATGACCCCTTGTTTCCCCATTTCCAAGTTTTCGATAATTTTATCGTCTACTTCAATCGCGACATTTTGGTTGAAAGTTTCAACCATTTTCTCTGCCATTGCTTCTAAAGCGGCACGCAAGCCTTGCGATTCGAGCACGAGCGGACGCAGGGTGAAGAGCATATGGCGAATTTCTTTGGTGGTGCGGCGCGCGAGATCTTCGGCGCGGATCAGCTCCCCTTCTACTTTATCGGGCGCGCGGGTGAGCATCATGCGGATCAGGTTGATACGCATTGCAATTGCGGAAACAGATTGAGTGGGGCCATCGTGCAAATCACGGGCAAGCTTTTTGCGCGCTTCTTCTTGTACTTCGATCATGCGCTCTTTTTCTTCTACCAAGTCTTGGTAAAGGCGCGCATTTTGAATGGCGATCACAGATTGCCGCCCAATCAATTCGAGCATCTCGCGGCGTTCGGCTGTGAAATAATTTGGGTCAGGATGTGCAAAAAGGAGAACACCGTAAACATTAAAACCTGTCCGTAAGGGCACACAGTAGCTAGCTGTGCAAGAGCGCAGCGCAATCACACCGCGTAATTCGGGGTCGTAACCTATATTTTGGGTGAGTACGGGTTCGCCCTCTTCGATTGCGTTCCCCAAGATTCCTTCTGCTCCAGTAAAAACGCGCCGTTGATCTGCGGTGGTAAAGCGTCGTGCCGATTTTACAATGAGCTCGTTGCCTACAAAAAGTAAAACCGCACTGACTAGTTGGTCACTAAAATCTTCGTCTGCATCGGGGTGCATAGCGCGTACACTTAAATCAAGTGCGTTTTCCAAAACGCGTTTATAGCTGAGGGTTGCATTGAGCGTGGTCGTTAGCTCATAAATGGCGCGCAAACGTTCGTTTTCTACCCATTGTCGTTTCTTTTCGGTTTTTTCCTGCTCTTCCCTCATGCGGCGCAAGCTGTTGATTAACTGATTGCTCAAAAAGCCAAATAAAAGCCCTAAGGCCAAGGTAATAACAGCGGCAATTGCCCCTGCAGGTAGAGACCCCGCAGACATACCAAAATAAGAAAAAGCTAGCGCCGTAACTGCCATTACGCTTGCTGCAAGCACGCCGCCCAAAATTTCAAAATAGATCGCACCACTTAGTATGGGTAAGATACCAATCCACGCGACAGCCCCCGTTAAGCCTTTTTCTAACAAAAAGATCAATATTGCGAAAATAATATCGACGAGAATGGCTAATTGCCTATGATAAGTCAAGCGGATATTTAACCCTGCCATCACGCTCCATGCCAAATTCCCCAAGGCCAGAACAAAGAGTGGTAAAAGAGATATTAGTTCTCTATCTTTGCCCAATGCCACAGTAAGCGCGAAAAGCGTCATCCAGCGTAATGAAATTGCGAACCAATCAGCGATGTAGGGAGAGTCAAATTTTCGCATGACTTTATGATACTCTAAAAACTTCCTTAAATGATAGAGATTATGTTAAAGAATTGTGAAGATTGCTAATTTAATACCCCATATCTTGGAGGTATTCGCCGAAATGCTCTTGCATTTGGGCTTGCTCGGCGTTGGTATATGCTTCTTTGTACCGACCAATTTTCCCTTTAAAGAAATGCAAGCCTTGTTGGGCGGCATCTGCTTTACCCGGGCGATACTCTTCGATAACAGCTTTGAATTTTTCGTCTGCAGCATCTAAATCCAAGTAAGCAAGGAGACGTTCCATTTCGGAATCGTAATTGGTGAGCAGATCTTCGTAGCGGGCGGTGAGCACATTTTTCTCATTCATCCAGTCTTTCCAGATGAGGACATAGTCTGCCATAAAGTCGAGGCTTTCGGCGAAGTTGGTTAAACGGGAGAAAAAGTTGGGGCGGCCTTTAGCGATGGAGCGTTGACCGTATTCGTAGGCGGAGAGCATCGCATCGCGTGGGTCGCGGTAGATGTAGACAATCCGTAGCAAGCCCAGAGCGGCGAGTGTCCGTGACCAAAGTGTGGGACCAGCATGGGCTTTGAGCACAAAATCCTTGCCCATCAACGCCGGGATCATTACCATCCCCAAGCGTCTTAACGATAAAACGCCGATATTGACGTTGACTTCGGTGAGAATGCTTTGCAATTTATATTGCTCTCGAATGTCACGGGCTTCATCGTATCCCGCGGCTTCCATCAAGTCGTGGGTGATATTGTAGTGCCAGCCTGAGCCAGCGCGGGGCATTCCGACGGATAAGACGATCATAATTGCTCCTGATTTTTAACTGCCATACCCCTGCGTGGCACAGGGGCGCGCAGGACGCAGAGTTTTTTCCAAGATTGTCAAGAAAGAAAATTTCTTGGCATCTTTAAGGCTTTCTCAGCGTTCTCTGCGTCTTGGCGGTTCTATATGTTATTCCTAAAATAATCCCGAAGTTTACCCACAGCTCTGCCATTGCGAAAGAGTCTTGCATAAGGTAGTAGGTCAGGATGGCGATAAATGAGAAAAGCCCGGCTGTGCCGATGAGCTTGTTTTGGCGAAGAGATTTGGCGATCTGTGCCAAAATTGCGAGTAGAAAGCTAATAAAAATAGTAAAACCAAAGATACCTGTTTCGGCCAAAAGGCGTAGATAAAGATTTTTTGAATTGGGGTATAGCTGACTTGTGGGAGTAAGTTGCTTTGTGACTTCTGGGTTGTTGTAGAGTGCCCAGTCGGGGATATATTGATAGAGATAAAGCCCGCTGCTGCCAAGACCTGTGCCAAAAATGGGATAATCTAGAAAGAGTTGCGTTTCTGCCCAAAGATAAGTAAAACGCCCGCCTGCATTGGTTTTGACAAAATAATCGGAGATGCTGGTTGCTTCGACTGTCCACAAACGACTAACGTATTTTTGCTGGGCGAGGAAGGAAATTCCGCCCCAAACAATGGCGATGATGAGGGTGAAAAGAATTGCTCGAATGGTGAAATTATAAGTTTTTGAACCACCAAGCTGCCAAGTGCGCCAAGTTTTCTTTAAGGCCCCCAAGTTTTTTGTTCTCGGCATTTTTAAAAGAATCTTGGCGTTTTCCGCGCCGTGGCGGTTTATTTCTTTTGGATTGAAGAACCATCCAAAGAGTCGCGAAATTGCTTTTTTACCGCTAATGAGCAAGGTTACACCCGTCGCGATGATTCCGATCAGTAGCCCGCCGCGTGAATAGGTGAGAAAGAGCACCGCTAAAGAGCCAAGCAAAAGAAGTGGTTCTAGCCAAGTATATTTTGTCGCTCGAAAACGAGTTAGGAGCGAAGCGAAGAGCCAGGGGAGGTACAAAGTCACGATCTGCCCCGCCAGCCAGGAGGCTTCAAAGGCGAAGCCAGAAACGCGGCGTAATTTTGGGATGCCGCGCATGGAGAAAAGCAACTGCAATTCAGACACCTGTGCTTTTGTGAGCAGCGGAGTATAAAAAGCGAGGGCTTGGACACCAGCCCAAAGCATTGTCAGGAATAGGCCAGCATAAAGCCATTTTAGAGAGTAGCGCAAATCATCTTGATCGCGATGCATCCACAGCGCGGCGATGAAAAAAGATAGCCCAATCCCGAAAGTCAAAAAAGCGCGCAGGGCGCGCGCCCAATACTCCTGTCCACGCATGGGGATGGGAGAGAGAAGTGCTCCGGCAGCTGTAGCTAGAATCGTAAATAGAAAGAAGAGCAAGAGCGGTAAAAGTGCGTTACTCCAAGGGAGTTTTATTTCTTTACGTAAAAGACGCAATACTAAAATTAAATATAATAAGGCTAAAGGGTAAAAAGCCAGTGGCCGAACTTGGGTATGTTTTCCTAAAAGGGGAAAGTAGCGAAAGCTTGTCACGGGAAGGGTGAGCAAAACAAGCCCCCATAAAACGCGAGAGAGCTTATCCAGATTTAACCATGCAAGCAGAAAGTTCACGGAGAGTTTCTTTTTACCTCTATCGTGAATATCTTGTTTATCAGCCATTTACTTTTCCTGAAAATAAAATAACTAAAGCAGCAAGGAAAAGCGTTGTTACTGCACCAAAGAAAATATATTCTCCGAGAGAGTTTGTGCGCGTAATCGGCAAATTCTCTTTCTGGCTAAAGGATGTTTCTATATAAGAAGTGATGCCTAAAGAATTTGCTTCGAGTCGTGCTATATCTTCTTCTACATCAGCTAAATTTATATCCCCATTTGTCAATCCGGTTTTAAGCGCGTTCAGTGCGAGCGCATTTGCTGCACCTTCCTGAACTTGCTGATTAAAGCTCTCTGCCCACAATGCGACCATCTTCTCAGCGCGTGCAGGGTCGACATCAGCAGCATAAAAATGCCAGGCACCATCCTGGGGTTGAGAAAGTTGGAGACGTTCATCGCGTAATTCTGCTACTCTTAAATCGTCAAGTTCTTGGGCAACAGCTTCGATTGTTTCATCTGCCCACGCGACTTCGACTAATTTGCGCGTTTCACGTTCAAGATAATAGAAAAGGTCGCGGTCATTTCCTTCTGTGAGTGATTCTTCGAGATTGAAATCCACGACCACAGTTGCTTGTGCACGATAATCGGGCGGGAAGGCATAATAAGCTCCCGCGCCTAATAGCGCACCCAGAACGGAGAATAGAATCCAAAATTTCCACGCGCGCAAAAGGCGGAGGAAATCATCGAGGGAGGGGGGGGATAAAAGCCAGTTCATCATCATTTACCTAAATGTAGGGGCGTGATTACCCCGCCCTTACCCATTATTTAAAGCCTTTTCCATCTTTCGCCTTCGCCGCCAATTCCACCAGGGGGCGACCACCTTGCGGGTAAGATGTTTGGCATTGATGACCGAAAAGAAAGAGCCGCCTTCGCGATAGTGAACGCGCATCATCTCGTTCCAGCAATGTTTGTCTGCGGCGATGGATTTTGCATCGCTATGCAGGCGGAAGTTCGCCCAATTTTGGCCGGGCAAATAGCGAAGCTCACTAATTTTTGCTAAGCGTGTCCACAGGTCATAATCCATTGCGAAGAAGAAACTATCATCGAGCGGGGCAACTTCTTTCCACAACTCTGCTCGCCAAAAAGACGATTGCTGCGGGATGTGGACGTATCCTTGTTTTAGCTTCTCCAAATCGGTTTGGGCGGCGTTGAATACCCCAAATTTATGCCCGTTTTCGTCGATGAAATTGCAATCACCATAGACCAAGCCCACATCGGGGTTTGCCATTAAAAATTCAACTGCTGCGCTGACTGCGCCCGGTTCATAGGTATCGTCTGAATTGAGCCATGCCAAAATCTGGCCATTGGCGCGCGCAAAGCCTTTGTTTATCGCGTCAGTTTGGCCCTTATCCTTTTCGGAAACCCACCAAGATAATTTGTCGGCGTAGCCTTCTATGATTTCTGCGCTGCTGTCGGTCGAGCCGCCATCCACGACGATATATTCGAGATTTGGATAATCTTGCGATAGCACCGATTCGATCGTCGCGGCGATATACGCCGATTGGTCAAATGATGGGGTGATGATCGAGACCAGTGGCAAGTTCAAATCCACGTCCGATCCCTTTTTATTCGTCATAATCTAAACTCGTCGAGTGGACACTAATCGCATCCACGCCATAATAATCTGCTGCGCCACGATTGACCCAGTGGTTGGGGTCAATATCAAATTCCTTGATTCCTGCCATCCCATCCATCGGCGGGACAGCGATGTCCATGATACCACTATCCCGTTTGGATTGGATATACGCGTCGCGCGTGTCCCAAGCATTTGCGTAGGCCTGATATTTTGGGAGAGATTGGTAAGCTTGCCACGCGCCCCGCAGCGGATAGATCGCGGCGGCAACGAGAAACAGCGTGCTAAGGGTGCGGAATTTCTCCCGCGCGAAAAGCATCCCCAACAATGCCCCCTCGATGAAAAGCCCGCTTGTCATAATAAATCGTGCCGGAAAGCGGACGCGGGCATCGGGATAAGAGAGGGCATAAGCACTGGGGGCGAAACTTGCCGCGATGAGAGCGAAGGTGATAATGGGCGCTAATGCCAGACTATAGGATATTAGTTTTCTATCTTTCAAGTGGCTGGGCAAATTGTTGAATATCAAGAATGCAACCAAGACCGTAAAAAGAGTCGGTAAAGGCAAGGTCTTAAATGTGTCGGTGATAAAGCCATAGGGGAAAATAAAAAGTCGCTCAATAAATACGGGGATAGGCAGCGGCGGCGCGCTGGAGCGGATTGTGTTGGCGGGCGAAAGAGCCATTGTCGCAAGAGAGAGCAGCCCTCCGAGCATTGTCGAGCCAAGCAAGACCGATGCAGAAATGCGCTGCTCTTTTGTACCCCAAATCCAAAACGTGATCAAGATGAGGGCAAGAATGGAAATGTGCATCGCACCGACTGTTTCCGATAACCCACCGATGAGAAAGGCTATCAGAGTATTAAAGAGTGCCATCCCAAAGAGCGCAACTTTAGGGCGCGATTTTCGCAAAAAGGCAAAAATTCCTACTAGCAAAAAGGGGAAGAAAACAAGCGGCGCAAAATAAGCCGTCATTCCGGAGAGCCAGTAAATGGTCTGGTAAAGATTTGGCGCTTGTAAAATACTTAGAAAAACCAGCAGGGATGCAATAGCTAAAAGCATAAGGTGAGGTAGTTGAGATTTTGCCCGTTTATTTAGCTCAATAAAAAGCCATAATAGCCCAAGTAGCCACAGAAAGATCATCAGTGTAGGGAGCCATTGCTGGCCAAGCTGATCACCTAAGGCGAAGAGGAGCAAATTTGAATACCGATTGGAGATTTCGAGATATTTTTCGATGCTCGTGGCGAGCAATCCATCAGCGCTGCGCGTAAGATAGATATGATAATAATCATCCGCGAGTAGACGTGTGAATGTGCCGATATAAGCATAGACCGTCAGCGCAAGACCACTGGCAAAAGCCTGCAAGAGAAGCGCGTATTCAAAGAGAGAACGTTTTTTGAAATTCATCGGCTCTATTTAACCGCGCAAAGTGTTTTTTGTCCACTAAGGGGAGGGGCAGGAATTAGGTGATTGGGCACTGGGAATCGGGAATTGTGGTTGGTAAGGGCGACCCTTTTGGATTTATAGAAAAAATTCTTTTTAGCTATTAGACCTCTTGCATAAGAGTGCCATAATAGGCATATGAGATATGAAGACATAAAAACATGGAAAGAGACAGATTTCAAACGGCTCACAGGTGTCCGCCCAACAACTTTCAAAAAGATGCTGACTGTTCTTGAAAAAGAACTCCCAAATTTCGGTCGTCCGCCAAAGCTGAGTCGGGCAGATCAATTGCTAATGACCTTGATGTACTGGAGAGAATATCGCACACAGTTTCACATCGCTGGTTCCTATGGCGTTAGTGAAGCAACCGTTTGTCGCACGATCAACAAAGTTGAAGATGCTCTTATGCTTTCAGGAGAATTTCGTTTGCCGGGTAAGAAAGTACTTCAACCCAGTGATACTCTCATTGAAGTGATTCCGGTTGATGCGAGCGAACAACCGATTGAACGCCCGAAAAAAAGCAAAAACGGTACTACAGCGGTAAAAAGAAGCGACATACCCAAAAAGCACAAGTAATTATCCAGCAAAGCACGATGCAAATTATTGCAACCGCATTTGGAACTGGCAGTAAACATGATTATCGTTTGTTCAAAGAAAACTATGCTGGAATAGCACAAGACATTCTATGTTTAGCAGATACAGGGTATCTCGGTATCAACAAACTTCACTCCAATAGCCAGATACCTGTCAAGAATTCGAAACTTTATCCGCTGACGCTGGAAGAAAAAGCTGGAAATCGTGAGCTGGCAAGTCAACGTATTTTTGTGGAACATGTGATTGGAAAACTAAAGGTCTTTCGTATCCTCAGCGAACGCTATCGTAATCGTCGCAAACGCTTCGGGTTGCGGTTCAATCTGATTACTTCCATCTATAATTTTGAGCTAAACTGACTTTTGCAAGAGGTCTAATATTTTTCTTGACAGGGAAATTTTCTATGCAGAAAAACGGGTCGCCCTTACGGTTTACAACAAAGATTCAGCTCTGAGCCTATTGACCAAACCAACCGTCGATTTGCTGCGATCCATCGTGTAGATATGCAAACCGGGCACACCGGCGCGGATCAGTTCTGTGCATTGTTCTGCTGCGAAATTAATGCCGAAATCGTTCAGTGCATCTTTGTCATCTTCCGGCAAAGCGGCGAGACCGGATTCGATCTTCTCGGTGATGGTTGCACCGCACATCCCAGCTAACATGCGCATCATCTTGATGCTGTAGATCGGCATCACGCCGGGAATAATCGAAACGTTGATGCCCGCCGCGCGGCAGCGCTCGACATAGTCGAAGAAGTATTGATTGTCGTAAAAATAATTGGTGATGATGAACTCTGCGCCACGCTCAACCTTGAGTTTGAGATATTCCATATCTTTTGCCTGATTGACTGCGTCAATATGGGCTTCGGGATAGCCCGCCACGCCGAGACAAAGCTCATAGCGCGGACGGATAAATCCCATCAACTCGGAAGCGTATTTGAAACCCTCGGGATGTGGAAGAAAATCTTCATCGCGTGGTTCGTCGCCGCGCACGACGAGGATATTCTCCACGCCGAGGGCTTGATAGTCGTCGATTACGGCCGTGATCTCATCTGGGCTAAGACCGAAACCAGCGAAGTAAGCCAGCGTCTCCAGTCCTTTTTCTTCGCAGAGTTTCTTCACCAATTGACGGGAGCCTTCGCGCGTTGAGCCGCCTGCCCCAAAGGTAACCGAAACAAAATTGGGTTCGAGGGCAGCCAGTTTATCGATTGCTTTGTCTAAATTGGCAGCAGCTTTCTCGTTGCGGGCAGGGAAGAGTTCAAAGGACAGGGTCGGGGTATTGCGTGAATTCCAGAGATCGGTTAGTTTCATGATTTTTCTCCTATATTTTCTTCGGGGCGTGATATATGAATTGAATTGATTTTTGTTCGACTGCTAATACTTCCCAATTTGGTTTGAAATATCATGAAGTTTTATGTCAATCTTTGAGATTTCTTCTTTTATTTTTTGTTTTGCACCATTAGCCCAGGTTTCATTTTTTTTATGCTCATTCTCAGACCATTCATCTGGGGCTATAAAATTTGTGGAGATTGCAAAATTAATACTTTGGGAATTCATTATGAAATCTTGGCTCCATTTGTCCTGTCCTATGTTAGAGAAACCAGACTGTAGATGCTGCTCTAGAAACTCTAAATATCCGTTGATACCAACAATTGTAAAAGATTTTGCGGCGATTTTCCCATACTCTTGCAATTTAGATAAAACATAGGAATAGTAATTAGCTACAAATTGTCTAGTCCCTTCTTCAAGACTATGATCATTATGAAAGAAAGCATGCTTTGGAACATATTGCAGCATAACGGTTTCTTGTTGTACGTAGACAAGATTAATTTGTACTCCTTTTAGGGCAGAGTTGATTGGAGAAGCAACATACTTGCCAGTACCAATAATTCCCAAAATTTTTGAACAAAGATGTAAACCGTGTGAAGGTTTCATTGCGCCTAGTTGATGCGTTATTAGCATTGGGGCACTAGGCGCAAACAGCCACAAAAACGGATTTTTTGAGAATTCGTTAACTTTTAATGTATGCTTTAATCTTCCCCTTGGATTCCAGCTTACTCTAATAGTTGCTGCTTTGGGATACGTCATTTTTCCTCCTTTGAGAAAAGATGTGTTTTCAGCTATTCATCCTCTTTTATCCCATCCCGGATTGCAAAGAAAATGATTATCCCCGCAATAGCGGGCAAAATGATAAAAGGAAGTATTGATGAATCGTAATTTGAGAAAAACGTATACAAAAAAAAGAGAATAGCACCTATTATTGCTGCCCATATAAAGAAAATCTCTCGTGGAGAATGCTTTATTTTCCAAACAGCAGAATTAAACCGTTTTCCTAAATATCCCCTTGACGAACTATTTTCCCATTCGATCTGCTCTCTATATTGTTCGAAAGCAGGTTTTTCAGAATCGCCTTTGCCCATATTTCCTCCTGACCTTGAGCGGGGTACCCCCGCTCTTCACTAATGACTAATCTTCCTTCCTAAACTGCAAACAATAATGATGGAAAGTATTGCTCACCCAGGCATTCCCCATTCCATAAGGCGCAAGGCGCTGGTTATCCTGGCACCAGATCTTCTCATCCTTCAGCGTATAAACCTTCCCCAACTCGCGCCCAATATCCCAGGCCAGCGGGTAAATTTTCCCGCCCTTCTTCACATTTTTCACGATGATCGTCAGATAAGCCCGATCCCGCAGCAGAGGCTTCATCGCCGCGTAAATATTGACCAATTTCTCTAAAAATTCTTCGTAATCGCTCATATTCCCAACATCATTCGGATCATTCGAATAGACCACGTCCAGCTCGGATTCATCGCGGCGTTTTTTCTGAGTTGCCGAGCCGCGCGCGTGGAGCATATCCCAGTAGGGCGGAGATGTGATCAGATAATCAATTTCGGGGATGGCATAATCTGTTGCTTTTGCGGCATCTCCGGTGATGATCTCCGCCGTCAAACTTGTTTCTTGGCTTGCCTCCGCTAAAATCTCTTTTTCCTCGGCAAGAACATCTCGGGCAATCTGCGCATATTTGGGATTCAACTCGATTCCATAAGAGTGCCGTCCACTGCGCAGGGCGGCTACGAGAGTCGATCCCGTCCCAGCCATCGGGTCGAGGACAGTCGCGCCTTCTTTGGTGAAAAACTCGATGAACTCCTGCACCATCGTTTCAGGATATTTGGCAGGGTGGCGCAAAACGCCCTTCTTTCGGCGCGGCGGGTTGTGGATGAACCATGATTTCTGGAACTTCAACCAGGTCTTATTGTCGATGTCGTTCATGCGGTTTTTGTAGGCCATTTTTGGGTCTCTTTGATTTTTTTAACACGAATTACGCGAATAGGGCGAATTACACGAATAAAAACAAAATTAGCTATGTCTTCGCGAGGAGGATGCTTTTCCGACGCGGCGATCTCCCTCTCACTCGTGGAGATTGCTTCGGCGATAAAACTGCCTCGCAATGACAGATTAAGGTGCCCTCGTACTCGTCGGCGCCGGGGTCTTCGTCATCGTCGGCGTTGGTGTTGGGCTGACGTACACTACTGATTGTACATTCAAATTAGAAAAAGTGACGGTCATTGCCATATTCTCTGGCGCAGTTTGGGCAAAAACACCGATCGTGCCGATACCTAAATTCACATCTGTGGCCGTAAATTGATGGCGACCATTTAAAAAGAAACGCATCTCGGATCCCGCTACCCAAACGCCGAGATGAACATCACCGGGGGAGCCGGGCGGCACATCGCCGCTGTAGATCGCTTCGTGGATGGGACGGGCGCGGCTGACGCTCATCCGCTCAAGACGGACTGTCCCGTTGCAGGAGAGGGCATATCTATAGGATGCGTTGTTGTTCGCCCGAAAGAGCAGGCCGTAAGAATCGTTGCCTTTGCAGAGGGCGAGGTGTGCATTAATTTCGGCGTAAAAATCGGTTATCAAAGGTTCGTTTCTCAAGCTGAAAATATAGATATCAGGTTCTTTTGCAGCAATGGTGATGCGATTGCGGCTGACGCTGACATTCCCCTGATCGGAGGTTGATGTATTCCATGCGCTCCCAGAACTAAAATCGTCAATGACGAGACTTCCGCCAATACCTGGCATTTGTACAGGGGTTGCTGTTGAAACTTGTACCAAGCGAGGGGTGGCAGTAGATGTTGCGGGGAACCATTGCACCGTCGCGCTTGGGGCTACGGTGGCTGTTGGGGTAGCGGGAACAGGTGTGGGCAAGGTTTGTGTCGGCACGCAGGCTGACAAAGTAATGAAGATGATAATGGTTAGTATCAGGATGGAGGTGAGGCGAGGTGTGGATTCCATAAAAAGATTCTATCAAAAAAGTGACAGTCACCTCGAAGGTGACTGTCACTTCCTTTAACTTATTTTTCGTAACGCTTGCGGATATTAGGTACAAGGTATTCGCTGAAGGCTTTTTCGGCGTCAAATTCGGGTTTCCAGCCCCAATCGCGGCGGGCGGCATCGTCGTTCATGTCGATGGGCCAGGAGTCGATGATGCGTTGGCGGTTGACATCGGGTGCGTAGGTAATTTCTGCATCGGGGAAGTGTTTTTTGACGTAGCCTGCAAATTCTTCTGCGCTCAGGCTAAAGGCGGTGATATTGTAAATTTGGCGGCTGAGATTTTCACGTGGGGCGTTCGCCAATTGAATGACAGAAGTTACGGCGTCGGGCATTGCCATGAAGGAAATTGCGGCATCTTCACGGACAAAGGATTCGTAGGGTTTGCCTTGCGCGGCGGCGTGGAGCATTTCGGGACCATAATCGCTGGTTCCACCACTGGGAACGGTAAAGGCAGAAATTAGCCCGGGGTAGCGTACGCAGCGGAAATCAAGCATGGTGGGTTCATTTTCGGCGAGTTGCTGATAATGGTTGCTGTAGTAGATGCCGAGGGTTTCGCCGTAGAGTTTATTGCAGCCGTACATGGTGATGGGTTTATTCCATTCCCATTCTTCGGGGCGTGGATGAGCGGCTTTATTTTTGAGGGTATCCATCCCGAAGGCAGCAACAGAGCTGGGAAAGATGAAAATAACCGGTTCGCGCTTCCATGAAGATTGCTCGGCGGCAAGCTGGAGCAGACGCATTGTCCCGCCAACGTTGACATTGTGGGCGAGCATGGGGGAATATTCTGCTCTGGTAGAGAGGAGGGCGGCGAGATGATAGATATGCGTGATATCGAATTCGCTGACGAGACGAGCAAAAAGGGCTTCATCGAGAATATCACCAACGATGTGTTGTACTTTTTTATCGAGCTCTGGGGGCAGGGGCTTAATGTCCATGCTAATGACATGGGTGTTGTTTTCTTCGGCGATTCTTTCTACGAGGGCTTGCCCAACTTCACCGGCTGCGCCGGTAATAAGGGTTGCTTTTCTGCGCATTTTTTACTCCTGTTTAAAGGGGAAAGATAGAAAGGACTTTATAGGCGAAAAGAATTATAGTATATTTTTTTTGCGCTAAGAAAGCGATGAGCTTTATGGTATTATGCGCTAAAATAATACAAAAACAGTCCTATTAAGGAGTTTGAAATGAAAAAAAGTCAGAATATGCTCACCATTGTTATTATCGTCGGCGTTCTCGCTGTCTTGGGGATCGCTGCGATGGATCAATTTCTTTTTAAGGAATCTCTAACGTCATCCACTGTGGATGAGAATGTTGCGCCGCTCGCTGAAGCTACGGAAGAAGTTATGACCTCCGAATCCGCAGAAGAAAACACTTCTACAACAGCATTAGATGGTCTTTTCCGAATTGCAGCATCACAGTCTGAAGTTCGTTTTACTTTGGGCGAATTATTGGGAGGTGTGCCGACTACGGTCATCGGGAAAACAAATCAGGTTACGGGCGAAATCTCGGTCGATTTTGAGAATCCACAAAAGACGGAAATTACCGAAATCCAAATCGACCCCAGTGCCCTGACAACTGATAATTCCTTTAGGAACAGGGCCATTCAGGGGCAAATATTAGATACGAGTACATATCCGCTGATCTCCTTTTTGCCGACAGAAATTATTACGCTCCCCGAAACGATCAATTTTGATGAAAGTCTCTCACTCGAAATCAGCGGTGACCTGACCATCAAAGAAGTGACGCAAAAAGTCACTTTCACAGCAAATATTACGCCCATTTCGGCAACAGAAATTCAAGGACACGCCGAGACAATGGTCGCCTATGCCGATTACGATATTTTTATCCCCTCAGTACCGCGCGTTGCAGATGTAGATGATGAAGTTTTACTAGAGATCGACTTTATAGCTCTATTGGCTAAATAATGAAATTACTCAGCGTAAATATCGGCGAAGAAGGAACCGTTCAGCGCAAGCTCTATAAAGAGAAAACGGGGATATTCAAAGTCCCCGCCGAAGGAGCGGTGCAGATAACAAAACTTGGTTTACCAGGTGATGTGATCGTCAGCGAAAAGCATCATGGTGGCCCCGATCAGGCAGTCTACATCTACGGGGATGCCGATTACGATTGGTGGCGGAACGAACTCAACCGTGAGCTTGCTCCCGGTATATTTGGCGAGAATCTGACAATAAGCGGATTAGAGAGCGCGTCCTTCGCTATTGGCGACATTTTATATATTGGCGAAGTGACCCTGCAAGTGACCGCGCCGCGCATCCCCTGCAAAACTTTTTCAGCACGCATGGAAGACCCGCAATTGGTCAAAAAATTCCGCGCGGCAGAACGACCGGGACTATATTGCCGCGTTCTCAAAGAAGGAAAGGTGCAAGCTGGAGACTCTGTCCACGTAGAGAAATATGATGAAGAAAGTGTCTCTTTATTAGATTGCTACCGCGACCATTACACACCCGATCTTCAAACATCTGTCATTCAACGTTTTTTGGATGCGCCCATCGCGATCAGGATGCGAGAAGAAAAAGAAAAACAATTGAAGAAAGTTTTAGGGAATAACAATGACAGAAAAAAACGAGATCATCCATAAAGATTCAGAAGTCTCTTTACGAGAAGTGACCCGCGATAATCTGGATGAAGTGCTGCGCCTGAAAGTTGCTGAAGCGCAAAGCAAATTTGTTGCGCCGAATTCAACATCTATCGCTCAAGCCCATTTTTATCCCGAAGAAGCCTGGTTCCGCGCCATCTACGCAGGTGAGACCCCGATCGGTTTTTTGATGTTATCTGATGATCCCAAGAAAGCTGAGTATTTCCTTTGGCGTCTAATGGTGGATGGGAAATATCAGGGCATGGGCTTTGGTCGGCACGCGATAACACTTCTTGTAGCACACGTCAAAACACGTCCTAACGCAACGAAGCTGTTAACCAGTTGTGTCCCCGGCGAAGGGAGCCCTTTCGAGTTTTACAACACTTTGGGATTTGAGCCAACAGGCGAAGTAGATGATGGCGAAGACGTTATGGAACTGATATTCTGATGAAGATAAAAGAAAGATTGCTCCGCCGCGCGATCGAGATTGCCCAAAACGCACGCGAGCATGGCAACCATCCCTTTGGGGCGCTGCTTGCTGACGAAGCGGGGAATATTCTCCTCGAAGCGGAAAACACCGTTGTAACAGATAGTGATTGCACCGCTCATGCTGAGCTAAACTTGATAAGAATGGCATCGAAGTATTTCACAGTTGAAACACTCATTAATAGTACGCTCTATACCAGTACAGAACCCTGCCCCATGTGCTCAGGCGCGATCTTTTGGGGAGATGTAAGGCATGTAGTCTACGCACTTAGTGAAGAAGGCTTGTATGAGATCACAGGCAAAACACCCTACGAGTTAGCCTTGCCCTGTCGAGAAGTTTTTGCGCACGGTACACATCCCGTTGAAGTGGAAGGGCCCTTCCTCGAGGAAGAAGCGCGTCAGGTTCATCTAGGATTTTGGAGAGAATAAAATGTCCCCGTTAAAACGTCCACGCTACCCGATGCCAGATTTTGTCCGTGATGCGCTTGAGAAACACGCATTAACAGAAAACTACTACGCCCGCCCTAATTATCAGCAGAACGACTATATCGGCTGGATCACTCGCGCAAAACGGGAAGAGACCAAGCAAAAACGTCTTACACAAATGTTAGTTGAACTGGAAAAAGGGGATGTGTATATGAAAATGGATTGGAAGAAGAAATAGTTGCTACAAAGAAAGATAGGTATGCGTCGCACGAACTTCGACAAAAAGATGCTTATCGAATAGATTTTGTTTGTCGAAGGGCAGATTCATATCGTTTTGGTGCGACGCATTTCCCCAACTATGCAAAGCAAAAACTGACACTCATCGAGTGTCAGTTTTATTTTAGGGGGTTAGGGTAAATTAAGAATAATACTTTTTAAACGAAAGCAAGCCAAAATCAGGAGCGAAGCTTTATGCCACCAACGCGGGCATATCCTCGCCAAACAATCCGATCCGGTCGCCGTCTTTGATCGTTTCCGTTAATTCCCAGCAGAGGCAATCATCTTCACAAACCTGTTGATAGCCCAAAAAAGGGGCCATTTTGGTACGCGAAGTCAGCAAACGCGAGTTGATGAAAATGGTATAAAGTTCGCCAATATCAAAACCTAGGCGCAGGAGAAAATCGTATAGACCTTCGTTCTCAAGTACTTCTGCTTCGATAACACTATTACCAGAGGGGCTTTTATCGGCCGCATAACGGCGTAGTTTTCCGTATAGGTGTATGGAGACCATAGTTATTCTCAGTTTTCTGTTTTTATTTACCAACTAATCATACATAACCACAATCTGCCCCAATAGTTTCTTTTCACCAGTAGGCAGTATGCCCAGGGTTGCCGTTAAATCGTCTTTGTGAATACGCAAACGAGCAAAGCCGATCTCTTCTTGATTTGGGAAAGGAATAAATTCGCTGATCTCCCAACCGTGTTGGGGCAATTCTCGATAATAAAAGGCTTGCAACGCAGCGAGTTCACTATCGCCAGCGTAAGCTTGCCACCGCTCAACATTTTTCACATCGGGGATAAGGCTTACAGGGTCAACGAGAGCATAATTTCGCGGTAGAGGCAGATTATCGGCATTCGTTGCGAGATTTTCGATCCGCTCAAGGAAACGCAAGCTGGAGATAATTTTTGTGGCGTGTGGTTCAAAATTAGCTCTCTCTGTTTTTTTATGCGAAACCATAAAATGCAGGATGATCGTATCCCGCGCTAAAATCCCAGCCCAAAGACGACGGTTCGTTTTCTTGGGGAGTTGGATCTCAGCTTCAAATCCGTTTGCACCACCCATGCTAAAGGGGGACGCACCCAATTTTTTCGCACCCAGCATGATGGATAATTTGCTGATATGCTGACTCCAGAGTGGAGCGATGGCCTCACGTTTCCCGTTAAACTCACCACGAACGAGCATGTAAGCGGCTTGCTCATTGACATCACTAACCGGGTCAAATGCTTCGACATTTTGTGCAAAGCCATCTGCCCCCAGGTTAGATACCTGCGCCCAACTATCGGGGTAGGTCAACTCAAACCCCCATAACGGATTTTGAAAAATAGCCATTTTAATTCTCGTTTTTTAGTTTTTGTTTTTTTTAGCCACCCGCCACAGCTGGCGCATAAGCAATGCGATCACCATCTTCGATGATTTCATCCATTTCGGTCTGGATGCCGTTTCGCATGATGATCTTTATCTCTTCGATGGGCAGTCCCAGCATTTCTCGCAAGTCTTCAAAGGTTGAACCTTGGGGGAGTTCAACGATCTTTGGTTCTCCAATACCTAACTCAGGGAGATATTTTCTTAATGTAGCAAAAACTCTAACTTCTACTTTAACTTTCAATTTTCAATCCTTAATTGATGATTTTCAATTGCAATTCTACCATCGGCATTAAACAAAAAGAGGCTCACGCAATTGCGCAAGCCTCTTCTTTTACTCTAGGGATTTATTCGTGCACCCAATCGTATACTTTGTCGAGGACTTTGTCTTCCATATCCCATTTAACATTGTGTGGGGGAAGCGCTTCGTCGCGCATGAATTCGGGGAGACGGTCGTCTGCAGGGGTGAAGCCAGCGGCTTCGTTGAAGAGGCGTTCCATCTTCAAAATCTCTTTGCCGATCTCGATTACATTGTCTCCGGTGATATCGAGGCCGGTTACGCCTGCAACGGATTCTGCCATGCCAGCCCAGCCTTCAGGAATGTCGAGGATGGGGAAGGCGATGAAGAGACAATAACCGGTGCTGTCAATGAAAGCAGTTGCAGCCTGGAAGGTGAGCGAAAGATCGCCTTTGTCGGTATTGTCGAGAGGATCCACTTTGCCGCCAACGCCTGCAATTTCGGGGGCGATGGTGTAGCCAGCGGTATGATCTGCACCCATAACGGTGGTTGCATAGGTCACACCGATGCCTTTAATCGCACGAGGTTCATAGGCGGGCATCGATTGTCCTTTAACGGTGGGGACACGGTAAACGCCGAAGGCCTTTGCCGTTGCTTCCACACCCTGACCAAGCACTCGTCCAAGAGGGGTTCCTTCACGCATCTCATCAAAGAGCTTCAACGCGCCTTTTACATCGCCAAACTCGAGGTGTCCACCATCCATCGCTATCGCAATAGTATTGCCAGCTTCGATGGTGTCGAGGCCGATATCGTTGCATTCCCAGGTGGCTTGGGCAATATATTCAATATCGTCAATGCCGCAGTTTGCGCCTAATGCCCAGCATGTTTCATATTCAAGTACAGAGACAAATTCGCTACCATCTTCGTGCGGGTAGATATTGGAGCATTGCATGATGCAGCCGGGATGGCAGGCGTGGTGCACTTTTCCGACACCTCCGCGGGCTTCGATTCTTTCGGAAACGGCTTCGCCAGAGATCTTTGCTGCGCCTTCAAACTGACCTGCGCTGAAGTTGCGCGTGGGGAGACCGCCAGCTTCGTTGATGATGTTCATGAGAACATTGGTCCCGAAAGCCCAGAGACCGCCATCTACTTTGGTGAGGGCGTGTTCGCCCATTGCGGCGGCAACTTTTTTGCGCCCTTCTGTATAGAGTTCTTTGTTGGCAAGCTCAACGCCAGGACCGCCTTTGTCGTCCACGATCATGACTTTTACGCCGCGTGCGCCCATGACTGCGCCCAAACCGCCGCGACCAGCATAGCGACCGGGGGAGTTTTCGGGGTCATTGACGGAGATGCCAGCATTGGAGAGTTTTCTCTCGCCAACGGGACCAACGCCGATCACTGCAGGTTTGTTGTCATATTTTGCCCACATCAATTCGGCGGTTTCGTACATGCCTTTGCCTAATAAGGGCGCGGCATCTTCAAAAGTAACGCCATCTTTGTTGACAAAAATCTCATAGAATTTGCCATCTGCGGGCATACCTTCGAGAATAATGGCGGCGAGACCCAATTTGGCAATTTTTTGGCTGGAAAGACCGCCAGAGTTGGCTTCTTTAATGCCGCCCGTGAGAGGACTTTTTGCGCCAAAGGAGGTTCGTCCGCTGCTGGGGGCTGCGGGGCTGCCAGAAACCCAACCGGGCGCCATGACAAGTTTGTTATTCGGCCCCAGCGGATGACAAGTTGGGTCTACTTCGTCAACAAGAACAGCGGAGGTGAGTCCGCGCCCTGCCCACTTTGCCCATTTTTCTGGAACAGGCTCATAAGTGGCACTAAGGTTGGTCATATTGATACGTAAAATCTGTTTTGCCATAATACTCTCCTTTTACTTTGATTTGATAGTCCACTCCCTGCGGGTTTCAGATTAAAGCACCTAAAACGACCATTGGTCGCGCCATAAAAATTATGAGCTATTTTTAAAGGCTTCTAAAGAAACCCGTCAGAACAAATTAATAAGTATTGTGCATTACGCCATCATCACGCTCTGCTAAAATTTTGGTGAGCGCTTCAGACATTGGCAATCCATCTCGGTATTGATAGGGATACATATGTTGAAGGGAAAAAATACCAACGCGGGCATTATCGCTTAGAGCCTCATCTAAAGAGGCTGAAAGACCGGGCATATCAGAAAGGATATTATTAATAAAGAGATAACTTTTTTGATCGTAAGGAATATTAAAAAAGTCCATCAGCTCCTGGATCGTTGCTCCTTCTTCGAGCTCGACAGTTTTCTGGGCTATATATTTTCCACCTGCAAATTTCGCAAGAGACCCGTATAGGGTAAGTGTGATGCGAATTAGAGCCATAACATTGATTATTATTTTGTTTAGAAAGAAAGGAGACAATAACAATATAGCATTAATTAGAGGGAAGGACAAGAAAAAAGATTGTAGTGCAGCTGCTATCTTGCGTCGATAGAGATGCGTTTGACAACAAGTTCTCTATGGTGTATAGTAGTGAACACTGTTTACTGAGTGCGGTTCTTTTACTGCCCTGTCAAAAGGAATGATAAATGCCTTCTATTTCCCCAGCTTTATTCGCTTTTCTGCGCGAACTAAAAGAAAATAACAACCGCCCCTGGTTTCGGGAAAACAAAACCCGTTATGAAGAACACGTCAAAGACCCTCTATTGCAATTCATCAGAGATTTTGGCGCACACTTGCCGGAGATCAGTTCGAATTACATTGCTGTTCCCAAAGCGACCGGTGGCTCGATGTTCCGCATTTACCGGGATGTGCGTTTTAGCAAGGATAAATCGCCCTATAAAACGGCGGCGGCTGTCCAATTTCGGCATGCAGCTGGGAAGGATGTCCACGCCCCGGGCTTTTACCTGCATTTGGAGCCAGGCAGCGTCTTCGCAGGTTGCGGAATTTGGCACCCCGAAAGCAAAGTTGCTGTCAATATCCGTGAAGCCATCGTGGAGAAGCCTGACGCATGGCGTGCTGCAATCGAGAACGACGCTTTTCGAAACACATTTCAACTTGGGGGAGAATCGCTCAAACGTCCGCCGCGTGGATTTGACGCTGACCATCCCCTGATCGAAGAACTGAAACGCAAAGATTTTATCGGCTCAGTGGAACTGAGCGAAGCGCTTGTCTGTCGCGATGACTTTCTGGATCACTATGTGAATCTGTGCAAAGCCGCCAGCCCGATGATGCAGTTTCTGACTGAAGCGCTGGGATTGGCATGGTGACGAAGAACCCAACTCCACAGGAACGCCGAAAAGAACAAACCCGTCGCGATATTCTCGAGAATGCGCGCCAAATGATCGTTAGGCAAGGTGTTGACGGCTTGTCTATCCGCGCATTGGCAGACCAGATCGACTATACGCCTGGAGCACTTTATAAGTATTTTGATAGCAAAGACGATCTGATCGATGCTGTGCGTGCTGCATCTTTTGAGCGGCTCAATTCCTTTATTGCGATGCGCATCCAGCCTACGAACAACGCGGCAGAGATGCTTTTGAACGGAGGCTTGGCGTATATCGAATATGCGGCGCTGCATCCGCAAGAATATTTTCTGATGTTCAACATGGAGTCTTCGAAAGCGACTTCTGGCGAGCAGCGTGATATTGCAATGCGTTCGTTGTTGCAGATCGTGGAATTTGGGCTGATGCAGGGAGAATTTGTGGCACAAGATGATTACGATGCCGCTACGATTGCCTATCATTGCTGGGCAACTGTGCATGGGATTGCTTCTTTGCAGACGACAATTCTATTGGATGAGCGCGATGATTTCTTGCTTCTCAGCCGCGTGATGCTGCAAAAGGTAATTGAGGGTTTCGTTGCCTGATTTTTTTATTACTTATCAATCAGTTTTTATAGGAGATATATATTATGACTAAACCTGACTGGGTTAACAAAGAAGAATACCCCTTCGACTCACATTTTTTTGAAACACCTGTTGGCAATATGCACTATATTGACGAAGGTGAGGGCGAGCCGATTGTTTTAATGCACGGAAATCCGGGCTGGTCTTTTGAATATCGTGAAATTATTAAAGAAATGTCTAAAACGCATCGCTGTATTGCACCGGATTACATCGGCTTTGGACTTTCAGATAAACCTGCCGATTGGGACTATTTGCCTAAGAATTACGCACTGCAAATCGAAGCATTTCTTGAGAGCCTTGATCTTGAGAATATCACTTTTGTCATCAACGATTGGGGTGGACCGTTCGCTATGGCTTACGCCATTAAAAATCCTGAGAAGATCAAAAAGTTGGTCGTATGTAATACCTGGTTCTGGTCGGTTAAGGGGAATAAGAATTTTGAAAATTTCAGTGGTATGGCAGGCGGAAAAATCGGGAAATTCCTTACCCATAATTTCAACCTGATTGGGAAGGTTCTCTCAAAACAAGCCTATGGTCCCAAGAAAAAAATGCCTGAGTGGGTTCGCAAACATTATTATATGCCCCACGTTGAAAGGAGCGCGCGAAAAGGTACTTGGGTTTTCCCACGTGAGATTATCGGTTCCTCCGATTGGCTGGATACGTTGTGGGCGCAGAGGGATAAGGTCAAGCATATCCCAACAGCTATCGTTTGGGGCGATTCAGATATCGCTTTTCAAGAAGGTGAACTGAAGGTTTGGACAGAGTTGATGGAAAACCATAGCTTGACGATACTGGAGCAAATAGGGCACTACCCGCCCGAAGAAGCGCCAGAAGAAGTGATAAAAGAGTTGAAAAAATAAAAAATGAATTTACTAGCGCAGAAAGCCCTCGATGCCTATGGCGGCAGGGAACTTTGGACAGAATCGAAAAGAATTGAAGCTGAAGTCAGCGTGCATGGGCTTGCATTTACCTTGAAACGCAGACCTTTTTTCAAGCACTCCAAAATCGTAATGGATATCGCTCGTCCGTACTCTCGGCTGACTCCGATTGGCAAAGAAGCAGGGATCACCGGCGTTCTTGATGGACATGACGTTCGACTCGAAAATCAGCACGGCGAGATCATCAGCGAGCGAAAAAATGCTCGCTCTTATTTCCCGGCCGGGAGAAGACTCTTCTATTGGGATGATCTGGACATGGCTTATTTCGCGAATTATGCCTTCTGGAACTATTTTACGCTCCCTGCATTGCTGATGCGTGAAGAAATTCTTTGGCAGGAAAATAAACCTGGTTGCTTTGAAGCGATTTTCCCAAAAGAGATTCCTACGCACAACCTTGTGCAGCATTTTTGCTTTGACAAGGAAACTGGTCGGCTTATCCAGCACGACTACACCGCCGAGATTATCAGCAATCTAGCCAAAGCCGCCAATGTTGTCTTGGAGCACGCTCGCAATAACGAAGGCATTTTGTACACATCAAAGAGATTGGTCACGCCCCGCTCCCCTAAAGGGAAAGCCTTGCCAGATCCCACATTGATAGCGATCACGGTGCATGATTTTCATTTTATAAAATGACCTTCACTGATAAAGGAAGCAAGTAAATGATAAAAAGCTGGATAAATAGAAAGGAATACCCCTTCACGCCAAAAGAATTTACCCTGCCGATGGGCACGATGAGCTATGTGGACGAAGGTGAAGGCGAGCCAATTGTGATGATCCACGGCAACCCTTCCTGGTCTTTTGAATTTAGAGAATTGATCAAGCACTTCTCCAAAACACATCGCTGTATTGCGCCCGACCATATTGGCTTTGGCTTGTCTGATAAACCGACTGATTGGGATTATCTCCCCAAGCAGCATGCTGAAAACCTTGATGACTTGCTCGAATTGCTCGACCTTAAAAATATCACCCTTCTCGTCGGCGATTGGGGTGGCCCCATTGGGCTTTCTTATGTCATCGAACATCCTGAGCGGATCAAGAATATCATCATCACCAACACCTGGATGTGGTCAGCCAAAAGCGATTGGTATTATCAGGGTTTCAGCGGCTTTGTCGGCGGCGCGATTGGGCGTTGGTTGATTCGCAAGCATCATTTCTTTGCTGGTGCAGTGCTCAAATCGATCTATGGTGACAAAAGCAAACTCACGCCTGATATCCATCAGCATTTTCTGATGCCCCTTGCCAAGCCCGAAGAAAGAAAAGGGAATTGGGTTTTCCCCAAGCAAATTATCGCCGCATCCGATTGGCTGGATGAACTTTGGTCGCAGCGAGATCTTTTACAGGGTAAGATCAAGCTCATTGCCTGGGGGATGAAAGACATCGCTTTTTGGGAGAAGGAACTCAAGCATTGGATGACGCATTTCCCCGATGTGAAGGTTCTCCGTTTTGCTGGGGCGGGGCACTTTCTCGCTGAAGAAGAACCAGATGCATTGATCGAAGAGATCACGGCATTACTCTAAACATGAAAAAGGCGACCATTTGGTCGCCTTTTTTATGAATGTTGTAGTGAGCGAGCGAGGTGTTCCCCTTATGACTTCATGTATAATCCAAAGAGAATTTTCATATTAAGATGGGTGGTAATGGTATTTGGAGAGAATATAAAAAAGATAAAGATCTTTCTGGCTTGATGGATGAGACAATGATGATAAACTCAGATACGTGATTGAGATGAGCAGTCTTATGCTAACAGTGGTTATCTGAAAGTAAATAAATAATAGTGGAGTAATAAAAAATGGGTTTCATTGAATTTTTTGGAGTATTATTTTTTTGCATCTGGCCTTTAATTGCAATCACAATTATCGCAGGTATTATTGCATGGATGCGTAAAACGGTGAAAACGCACACCTTAAACGGTTGATGTCGCACAGTCAGC
>JABGQT010000125.1 GCA_018648685.1 Anaerolineae bacterium | reverse complement strand
ACCCGCGAATGTCAGCTTGGAAGGCTGATGCCTTACCACTTGGCGACTCCCGCAAACAACCCCTATCAGATTGCGAAAAGGATTTTACCGTGATGCCGCTATCGGGTCAAGCATTCGCTTTCTCTGCCCAGCAAATCCACGGTATTACTCCCCCCTAAATTCCGCACTTAAAATTTGCCCTAAAGGATACTGCGCAAGGGGAGATGTCTGCCTGTACTCGACAAGGTGAATGACAGAGAGCGCAAATTTCCACAAAAAGAAAAAAGACAGTAAAATGGGGCAAATCTAAACTCGGAGGGCACATGGAAACATCTACACGTTTCTTGCATGCAACAGAAATGGGGGTAGGGGCTTGGGCTTGGGGAGATAAGATCATCTGGAACTATGGGGGCAGCTACAGCAACGACGATGTGCGCGGCGCATTCGACATCTCACTCGAAAAAGGTGTCCGTCTTGTTGACACCGCCGAAGTCTACGGGCGCGGACGCTCAGAACGCCTCATCGGCGAATTCCTTAAAGAAACCGAAGTCCCTGTACTTCTCGCCACCAAATTTATGCCCTTCCCTTGGCGTTTTCGCAAAAAAGCACTCCTACGCTCCTTGCGTCGCAGCCTCGAACGCCTGGATGTAGAATCCGTGGACCTATATCAAATCCACTGGCCTATCCCACCCATTTCCATAGAAACCTGGATGAACGAACTCGCCATCGCCGTTCAAGAGGGGCTTACCCGCACCGTTGGCGTATCCAATTATGACCAAAGTCAGATGCTCCAAGCCTACTCTGCATTAGCTCGGCACGATATCCCTCTTGCATCCAATCAATTGGAATATCATCTTCTGGATCGTCGCGTAGAAAAAAATGGATTACTTGCCCGATGCAAGGAACTCGACATCCGGCTGATCGCGTATTCGCCCCTGGGCATGGGCTTGCTCACGGGTAAATATACAGTTGATTCGCCCCCACCCGGGATGCGCGGACGACGCTTCTCACGTATTTTGCCTAAACTCCCGCCGCTGCTCAAACTAATGACACAGATCGGACAAGATCATGGTGGAAAATCGAATGCCCAGATCGCGCTCAACTGGCTTATTTGCAAAGGGACAATGCCAATCCCCGGCGCAAAAAATGCTAAACAAGCCGAGGCAAATGCAGGCGCACTCGGTTGGCAACTGACAGAAGATCAAGTTGCTGCATTAGACGAAACTAGCGAAGAATTTACAAAGGAATAGCCCCCACCCAACCTCCCCCAAATTCTGAAAACGGAATTTAGGGGAGGAGTTAAAAGGAAATTTACAATGAAAATCCACAATATCAACGGCGCACCTGAAGCGATCGGCCCTTATGCCCACGCCATTCAGAGTGGGAATTTGGTCTTCTGCTCCGGACAAACTCCCATTGACCCTGCCACAATGAAATTAGTCGGCACAACCATTGAAGAACAGACAGAGCGTGTTTTGCAAAATCTTGGCATCGTATTAGGTGGCTTAGGGCTTACGCTCCAAAGCATCGTTAAAACAACGGTATTTTTAAAAAGCATGGATGATTTTCAGGGCATGAACGGCGCTTATGCGAAGGTATTTGAAGGGCATACACCCGCCCGCTCCACGATCGCGATACGACAAAATCCGCTCGATGCGCTGATTGAGATCGAGTGCATTGCAGAAATCCCAGCGTAGATAATGTAAATGTAACGATATCAAGCCTAAAAAGTGTGCGATCCGACTATTCCTAAAAAGGAGTTGCCATGAAACTGATCTCATTCGATATTGAAATATCAAAGATACTGCTAGAATTCTCAGGTAATTTATTTGATCATGCACCCTTGGGCATTTCTTGTGCCGCAGTTGCCCATGACGAAGTCAAATTCTGGCAGGCTGTGCCGCAATTGTCCAGGGAAGAAAATCAGGAAATGGTGCGTGAGTTGATGGCTTATGCCAAAGATGGCTATACTTTCATGACCTGGAACGGGTGCGGATTTGATTTTCGGCTTTTGGCAGAAGAGAGCGGGATGGTTGAAGAATGCGGTCAGTTGGCGTTAAACCATGTTGACTTAATGCTCTTGGTCACTTTCAAAAAGGGCTGGTTCCTGGGTTTGGACAAAGCGCTAAAAGGCGCCGAGATTGCGGGGAAAGTTCATGATGTGGAACTTAAGAATGGGGAAATTTTACATGATATGCATGGTGGGCATGCACCAAAATTATGGGCAGATAGTGAATATGAGGCTGTTCTGACTTATTTACGCGGTGATGTGGAGCAAACTTTAGCATTAGCCCAAAATATTCAAGAAACGCAAGAAATCCGCTGGACAAGTGGGAGCGGTAAGCCACAATCTGTTTCTGTGCCAAAATTGATGGCCGTGCGAGAATGCTTCGACCTTCGTGAACCAGATGTATCCTGGATGTCAAATCCGCCCCAGCGAGAAGATTTTGTAAAATGGATCCCCGATTGGGAGAAAAAGATCAAAGGGTGGCTTTTTTAATTTATTCCCAACCTAGCTTCATCTGCAAATAGGGGGAACGGTAAAAGAAAAAGGCCGGCATCCCGCTTATTAACAGGAGCCAGCCTAAATCACGAGCGAATCTTCCTTATCCTTTTGGAAGCAATTTATTCCAATCCAACATTTCCTTGATATGCTCCATCGGCAATTCTCCTTCCGGGATATAGCCGACAAATGAGCGATTGTAGGTATCTTCTTTTCCATCAGAAAGGAAGTAATTCTGTGTTGATTTAAACATGCCAATGGATGATGTGCCTTTATCGTCGTCGGGGAGGGCGGTTTCGAAGGTGTACATCATCTTTCCTTCTGCGGTTTCGGTGGCTTGGATCACAGTCGCTTCGTGGATCCAGCGCAACCACTGTCTTTGGTTAGACATGATCCGTTTCCGAGGATTCTTTGGGTCGTTATAGGCCACTCTCCGCTCACGCATAACAGTTTCGCCTATATGATATTTCCAGGGGGTGGTGCCGCCTTTCCTTTTCTTCCCTTTATCTTTGCCTTTCTTTTTAATCTTTTGTTTTCTATTACCCGAAATATTTCCAGACAAAAGACCATCCCCGTTTTTGGTGACAATGGATTTGGCAATTTGCCAAGCATTTGGCTTTTTATTAACAAAGCGCAGCCAAAGCACACTCGCCCCGGTCGTATATTCTTCGGCTGTTTTTGCTTTGGTGAAATAAGGGGCAGGATCGCCTTTGATCGTTTGGGATTTTTCGTGAGACAAATACCAATTAGGCTTAGGCGTCAAACCACCGGGAGGCAGGTGTCCGCGCATATGCTGGCAATGCTCTGCGGTTTCATTGCAGACGGCGCGCGTAACGATGAGTTGATGCGAACGCCCATGTTCATCACGCCACAGAACGGTATTGTGGTTTTTCCAATCTGAGATAATCTTACGCAAAGCGTAATTTTCATACGCATAGCTTTCCTGCTCTTCATCAGATGTGAGCTTCTCCCAACCATCAGATTTCACTTCGGTCAAACGTAGCGGGGTGAGTTTGACAATTTCCTTCCATGCCCAGTCAGGAAATTCATCTTTTCTCGTCATTAAAATATCGAGCGCTTCCTGCGTAGTTTTTCTCATATATTCACAGGCAACTTCTCCCTTTCCCAATTGCTCAAGCCCCAAACGACGTGAGCCCGTGCCCCTTGTTTTTAGATTGGGAAGATACCACTCAACTTGCTGTGTCCATTTTTTCTCAGTTGCCGTAGCAAGAGCGGGAATATTCTTGCCTTTTTTGTGATCGTAGGTGGCAATCTTTTCTTCACAAAGTTTAGCAACCGCATCGCTATCGAGGGCTTTGAGTTCTTTTTCCAGTTCGGGTTCGCGGAGACGAATTAATAAGTCGCGTGCATCTGCCCAGGAGCCGTGCGCGCTGGCGTAACGCATCCCTGAAAAGTGAACGACCATATATTGAAGCCAGTAAGGGTAACGCTTGGGTTCTTTGTCGAAACGCTCTTTTATCAAGGCAAGGAGTTCGTATTGGTCTTTTCCTTTTAGCGATTCTTCGTATTCGGCAACTTTCCAAAGAGCAATATCACGGACATCTGGCTCGCCTTCCGGCTCGAATTGGGTCAGGAAATCTTCTTCGGTCATGCCTTTGGGGGTTTCACCGCGTTTTGCCATCCAATACCAATCCAGCTTTGGCTTCTCGATACTGTCATAAGTTTTGAGAAAGGCTTTCAAAAGATCGAATTCTTTATCCAGCATGGGGAGCGTGGTGCCTTCCCAAAATTCGAGTTCCTTTTTCTCTGGCTCAAATTTGGCGTGATTCGGGTCCATCGCTGCCTGACGACGTTTACGGGATTTGATCTTCGCCGCAACGCGTTTACGGTGGTTGCGCCAATTTCGGATGATCAGCTCTACGAAATTTTTCTCTCCGCGAATATCCTTGGGCCAGGACTGAATAAAAACTGCGTGCATTTTATTGATCTCTGCCAGCTCTTCTTCATCAATCGGGTCAAATTCATTGTAATTGACACGCGCATCCGGCTGCATGAAATATTCTTTTCGTACCGCATAGGTATCATAAGCCGCGCGCGCTAATTTCTCCTGGGCTTTCAGATATTTCTTACTCTCTTCTTCAATATCCGTCTTATCTTTATATTGCACCCATTTATCGATCTCGGCAAAGAAGCGTAAAAAGTCTCGCAACTTCACTTCCCGCATGGGATAGATCGTTTTGCATAAAAATTCATTTTGCCAATTGAAATAAACTGGTTTAGCCATTTGCGCTCCTTATGAAAAACAGGGGGACAAAGAAGATATAACTATCTTACCATTTTGTTATACCCTTTACTATATTTTTTCTTGTATATTTTCAGATCGAGAAAAGGCAATGGGAAAAGCTACCCTGGGAGGTCAAGCGGAGGCAAAAATAACGGAAAGCATTTCAAATTCCGTGCGGAATAGACCTTTATTTACAAATCAAAGTACAATTGGATTATGAAAATTGAGATCAACACCAAGTGGGAGCTCATCAAAGCAATCTTCATCACCACCCTTGTCAGCATCATCTTCTCAAATATCCTTGTCTATATTTTTGAGACGCTCTATTCTCCACCCCTTGCGTCATCAGATATTATCGGTACTACGCTCATCTCTGGGATTGCTTCTCTATTAGCGTCTTCGATCATTTTTTATCAAAACTTTCTCGTTTCTAAAACAAAAGCAGATATGGAAAACGTAAATCGAAGGCTACTAAATGCGCAGAAAAAATTAAGAAAACAGGCAAACACCGATAGTTTGACAGGGCTTTTCAATAGGCGCAGCTATTTCCTAAGCATGAAAAAAGAAATATCGCGGTATGAGCGTCAGCAAAGGCCATTTTCATTGCTTTTAATGGATATTGACCACTTCAAAAAAGTTAACGACTCCTTTGGCCACTCTAGAGGGGATGTAGTCTTGCAAAAGCTTGCAAAGATTTTGCAAGAAACTGCCAGAGAACAAGATATTGTCGCTCGCACAGGTGGTGAGGAGTTTAGTATATTGCTGCCCGAAGCAAAAAAAGAAGAGGCAAAAGTTATGGCTGAGCGTATTCGAGAAACTGTGAGCAAAAGCGAAATGGGGTCTCAAGAAATAGAGATCCAAATTACGATCAGTATCGGTGTTGCTGAAATTTTACCGGGTGAAGATGTTGATGCAATCTATAATCGCGCCGATCTTGCATTGTACAGGGCGAAAGCCAAGGGGCGAAATTGCGTAGAACTGGATTAAATGATCAATCTGTGTTCTCTTCTCCCTAACCTTGTGCTATAATACCGCCCATTGGAGCAAAAATGACCTTCAAAAACAACGTCTACAACAACAATAATAATAACGATAATGATAATTCGACCATCTGGCGATGGGACGGGCGATAAAACTTGCCTGAGTAACGAATTCATTTTCGAGACACCCTTCGCCCAAAGCTGAGAAAGCTAAGGGCGATTTTCATTATAAGGACTATTTTCACCACAATGCCCTGAAGGGCACAGGCGTCACAGAGTTCACAAAGGTTTTCTCTGTGTCCACAAAGAAAAAACTTTGTGCCCTTTGTGTCTCTGTGGTGAGCTAAATATCGGAGGAACTCATGTACAAAACTCATTCTTGCGGCGAATTACGCCCATCTCATATCGGCGAGACGATCACGCTCGCTGGCTGGGTACATAATTTTCGTAATCACGGCGGTGTGACCTTTATTGACTTGCGCGACCGTTTCGGGATGACCCAGATCGTTGGGAACGTCGAAGTGAATGCCGATCTCGCTCCGCTGAAGGCCGCTCGTTCTGAGTGGGTCTTGCAGGTGACGGGTGAAGTCCGCAAGCGCGTCGAAGGCGCTGAAAATCCCAACCTTTGCACAGGCGAGATCGAAGTGGATGTGAAAGAAGTCAAGGTTTTGAATAAAGCCAAAATGCTGCCTATCCTCATCAACAAAGATGAAGAAGTAGATGAGCACCTCCGTCTGAAATACCGTTATCTTGATCTGCGCCGTGAGACCATGCGCCACAATATCGAATTGCGTCACAAAACGACGAAGTTCATCCGAGACTATCTCGATGAAGACCGCTTTCTTGAAGTGGAGACCCCCATTCTCTTCAAGACCACGCCCGAAGGCGCACGAGATTATCTCGTCCCCTCCCGTGTGCATCCCGGGCAGTTTTATGCGTTGCCGCAATCGCCGCAGCAGTTGAAGCAGATGCTCATGGTCGCCAGCGTGGAGCGTTATTTCCAGATCGCTCGCTGTTTCCGTGATGAAGATCAGCGTGGCGACCGTCAGCCTGAGTTCACGCAGCTTGACCTTGAGATGTCTTTCGTCGAGCGTGACGATGTGATCTCTCTCGCCGAGGGCATGTTCACGGCTTTGGTTGAGAAAGTGACTCCCGAAAAGAAAGTTTTCCAAACGCCCTGGCCTCGCATTACTTATCAAGAATCAATGGAACGCTTCGGTAAAGACAATCCCGACATCCGCTTTGGGCTGGAGCTTGTCAACGTTGGCGATATTGTTGCTGAATGTGGCTTTGGCGTTTTTGAAGGCGCAATTGCTTCTGGCGGTGAAGTCCGTGCTATCAACGCCAAAGGTTTGGGCGATTACTCCCGCAAGAAGATTGATGCGCTCACGGCTTATGTTAAAGAAAATAGCAAGGCGAAAGGTCTTGCTTATATTGCGCTCACCAGCGATGGACAGATGCGTTCATCTTTTGCAAAATTCTTAACGGAAGATGTTCAGGATGCGCTCATTAAACGGCTAGATGCCCAAAGTGGCGATCTTCTGCTCTTTGTCGCCGACCAAGCCGAAACCACGTTCGATGCGCTCGGGAAATTGCGTGTGCATGTCGCCGACCTCCTAAATCTGCGTGATCCCAAGGTCCTCGGCTTCTGCTGGGTGACCGAATTCCCCTTTGTTTTCTGGAACAAAAACGAAGAGCGCTGGGACCCATCCCATCACCTTTTCACCTCCCCGATGGTCGAAGATATTCCCATGCTCGAGAGTGACACGGCGAAGGTGCGTGGGCAGCAATATGACCTTGTGCTGAATAATTACGAGATCGGCGGCGGCTCTATCCGTATTCATAACGGTGAGTTGCAGGAGCAGGTTTTCAAGCTGATCGGTCTCGACCCCGATGTGGCAAAAGAGCGTTTCGGACACATGCTCGAAGCCTTCACTTATGGCGCGCCCCCGCACGGCGGCATCGCCATCGGCATGGATCGCCTCGTGATGCTCCTCGCCGACGCCCCCAATATTCGTGAAGTAATTGCCTTCCCGAAAAACCAAAACGCCCGCGACGTAATGGGGGATGCCCCCTCGCCAGTGGAAGATCAGCAACTGGTAGAATTACATATTGACATCAAAGAATAATTTATCGTAGGGGTGGGTCTTAGACCCACCCCTACAGCGAGGAAATTATGACAATTACCAGAATCAAAGACCTTCACGCCCACGAGGGCGAGGAAGTCACCATCCAGGGATGGGTTTATAAGCGCACGGGCAAGGGCAAACTCTCATTTTTGCTCCTCCGTGATGGCTCGGGTTTTGCACAATGTGTTGCTTTTAAAGGGGATTTGGACGAGGAAGTCTTCGAAACCATCAAGCGGATTCCGCAAGAATCATCGGTCGTCATCACAGGAACCGTACGGAAAGACGACCGTGCCCCGGGCTTGCCCGGCGGCTACGAACTGGGGATCAGCGCCCTCAGCATCATCCAATCAGCCGCCGACGATTATCCGATGGCGTTAAAAGAACATGGTGCCGACTTTGCGCTGGATAACCGCCACTTCTGGCTGCGAATGCCCAGCCAATGGGCAATTTTGCGCATCCGTGCGACGGTAATCTCCGCCATCCGTGAATGGCTCGATGATAACGGTTTCACCCTGGTAGACACCCCCATCCTGACCCCCGCTGCAGCCGAAGGAACCACAACGCTTTTTGAAACCGAATATTTCGACGAAGGCAAAGCTTATCTCGCGCAAACCGGACAGCTATATAACGAAGCCAATATCTTCGCCTTTGGCAAGGTCTACTGTTTTGGTCCTACCTTCCGTGCCGAGAAATCCAAAACCCGCCGTCACCTGACCGAGTTCTGGATGGTCGAACCCGAAATGGCTTTCTGCGACCTCGACGAGTTGATGAATGTCGAAGAGCAATTTGTCAGTCATATCGTCAAAAAAGTGCTTGAAAAGAATCGCCCCGAACTCGAATCACTGGGACGAGACATCTCTGCCCTCGAAAAAGTGAATGGAGAATTCCCCCGCATCACTTACGATAAAGCCGTCGAGATGATTAAAGAAATTCAGGCTCAAACAGAAGATCCCGAAGAAAAAGCCTTCCTCGAGATCGAATGGGGCATGGACTTTGGCGCACGCCACGAAACAGTCCTGACCCAACAATTCGACAAACCCCTCTTCGTTTATGGCTACCCCACCCAAGTCAAAGCCTTCTACATGGAACCGATGCCCGGTCGCCCTGAAGCCTGCAAAAGTGTAGACTTGCTCGCTCCCGAAGGCTACGGCGAGATCACCGGCGGTTCCGAACGTATGTCTGACCCTGACCTGCTCCTCCAACGCCTCCACGAACACGGGCTGCCCGAAGAATCCTTCAAATGGTATCTCGAGCTGCGCAAATACGGCTCCGTTCCGCACTCAGGCTTCGGGATGGGCATCGAACGCACCGTCGCCTGGATCTGTGGCACAGATCATATTCGGGAGACGATACCCTTCCCGAGGACGATAAAGAGGGTTTATCCTTAATTTATCGTAGTAGGGGTGGGTCTCAGACCCGCCCCTACTTATTTTAGGAGAAAATTCATGCCCCATTGTATTATCGAACACTCAAAAGAATTGGGAAATTCAATTTCTCCCGCGAAATTAATTATAGCTGTGCATCAGGGAGCTTTCGAAGCTGGGCTTTTTCGAGAAAAAGATATAAAGACCAGAATCCTTTCCTTTAAAGATTATCAAGTGGGGAGTACAAAACTTAATTTTATCCACGTCACGGTTAGAATTTTAGCTGGGCGTAGTGAAGAGCAACGAGCCATTTTGTCAAATGCTGTTTTGTCAGAACTCGAAAAACTCAGTTTATCTTCGACTTCATTAACGGTTGAAATCTGTGAAATAGACAAAGAAAGCTATGCAAAAAAGCTTGTGTAGAAAATATCCCTTTCCACTCAGCGCACTCTAGCGTGGATTTTCGGTACAGACCACATCCAGGAGACTTTTGTAGCCTCTGTATTTTCATCCAAACAAAATTATCAACTGGATTCTCAGAATTCCCTACCCAGCCCCAAAACTTTATGGTATAAAGTGCTTAACCCTGCTATGCAGGTGATGTCGCACTCAAAGTTTTGTACCAACAATTGTATGAAGGGTTCTGATCTCTCAGAGATTACGCGATAGGCCTGAGCCAAGGCGAAAGTTCTGCGGTAAGGACCCACCTGTGAAAGCAGGTTCAAAACATAGCGGCACACGGCTTCGGCGGGGTTACCCTTTATCGGGTTTAACAACTGAATAACGGAGAACCAGCGGCTGGGTCCCGTGTTTCGACAAACGCGAAACCATGGGATTACGAGGTGAAGGTTCCGTCCCGCGAGGGACGCGCTAATCCTGCAAATGCAGGAAAAAATCGGATAGATCAGCGGATGCCTTTGGAGTTTGATCACAAACTCCCTTCTCCCTTCCAAAGAAAGTATGCTCTGAAAAGCGTGCGGTAACGTGCGCCACAAGGAAAATACAGTGGTACAGGTGAAAACTCCTGTTTGTATTTATTGGAAGGGCATCTTTATTTAAACGGACTTCGTTTGCTTAAGGTATGCCTGTATAGGCATACCTTTTTTCTTTAACTATTGAAAGGAAAGAAAATGAAAGCAAAAAATCAAGTCCGCAAGAAACGGGTCGCTTTTTACGGGGCAAAACCTATACTTGGAGTATCCATTTTTTCTCCAAGGAGGTCTTCATGACCCTGAATTTCACCCAGGCAGGCAACGATTATAAAATCGTCGCAGAAGCCATCCGTTTCATTGAAAGCCATCAACGCAACCAACCCACCCTCGCCGAGGTCGCTGCAAGCGTCAATCTCAGCGAATATCACTTTCAGCGTCTCTTCACACGCTGGGTTGGCATCAGCCCCAAACGTTTTTTGCAGTTTCTCACCAAAGAAAACGCCAAACGTCTGCTTGCAGAAAGCAGCCTGCTTGATGCCGCCTACGAAAGCGGGCTTTCAAGTGCCGGTCGTCTGCACGATCTTTTTGTCCAGACCGAAGCGCTCACCCCCGGTGAGATTAAAGGCAAAGGAGCAGGGCTAAAAATCCGTTATGGCAGCCACCCCACCCCCTTTGGGCAAGCACTCATCGCCACAACCGAGCGCGGCATTTGCCGTCTCGCCTTCGATGTAGAAAATGCGCTCGCCACCCTAAAAGCAGATTTTGGAAATGCGACTCTCATCCTGGATGCTGCCCATACGCAGAATCTCATCGAAAAGATATTTTCTTCGAGCAACGATGGAACGCCCTTAACTCTAGACTTGCGAGGCACCAATTTTCAGATACAAGTCTGGGAAGCGCTCCTCCGTATCCCCACCGGAGAAGTGACCACCTACCAAAGCATTGCCGCCGCGATTGGCTCGCCAAAAGCATCGCGCGCCGTTGGTAGTGCGGTTGGCAAAAACCCTGTCCCTCTGCTAATTCCCTGCCACCGCGTCATCCGCGCGACGGGCGAATTTGGGCAATATGCCTTTGGCAGCACGCGCAAAAAAGCCATTCTCGGTTGGGAGATGGCACAAGCGTAAATAGTAACGGAGTCCAACGTCTCCTGACGTTGGGATACTAAAGCCAAAATCTGGAGATTTTGGACTCCATTATTACAAGGAAAAACATGACAACACTCAACAAAAAAACACTCATCTGGATCGCGCTGATCGCCATCTATCTCATTTGGGGATCAACTTATCTTGCCATTCGCTATGTGGTCGAGAGTATGCCGCCCTTTATGAGCATGGGAATGCGTTTTATCGTTGCAGGCGTAGCATTATATGCGTGGCGCATTGCCAAAGGCGACTCTGTCCCCACACGCAATCAATGGCGGGATGCGGGCATCATCGGTTTACTGCTACTCGTCGGCGGGAATGGTTTAGTCGCATGGGCAGAGCAATTTGTTCCATCGGGGATCGCGGCATTGCTTATCAGCACCGTCCCTATATGGATGGTGGTCATAGAATCATTGCGCCCGGGCGGCGAGAAACCGACCGTGAGAGCGATCATTGGCTTGGTACTTGGCTTTGGTGGTGTTGCCTTAATGATCGGACCCGGCGAACTGAGCCAAGAAATTGGTGCATTACATCCGCTTGGGCTGATAGCGCTTCCCGCCGCCGCTTTGCTCTGGTCTTTTGGCTCGGTTCATAGCAAAAGTTCCGATCTGCCCGAGTCTACGCTGATGACTACGAGCGTGGAGATGTTAGTCGGCAGCGCAGGTTTATTCCTTGTGAGCGTTTTACGCAGCGAATGGAGCGGATTTAGCTTTGCGGCTGTACACAGCGAATCATGGATCGGGCTGGTTTATCTCTCTATTGTCGGTTCGCTGGGCGGCTTTGTGGCTTATGCTTATTTGCTGAAAAACGCGCCTATTTCACTCGTTTCAACTTATGCCTATGTGAACCCCGTCATTGCGATTTTGCTCGGCACGTGGATCGCCCAAGAGTCATTAAACGGTAGAACTATTCTCGCCGCAGTAGTTATTCTTGGGGCAGTCATCCTGATCACGACCGGAAAAAGCCGCTCGAAGCCTGCCCAGCCAAAATCCACACCTGACGCGGAGGAAGTCCTCCCGTCCACCTAATTTATCCACTATCTGCGTGTTACCAACTCGCGCAGTTTGGAAAGTCAATCTATCCAACTAATTTTATAGGAGAAAAAAATGGATACCAAAGAATTACTCGCACAAATTGAAAAAGACAACGTTAAATTTATTTCATTGCAATTTACCGATGTCAGCGGTACGGTCAAATCAGTAGATATGCCTGTACGCAATTTCCCCGATGCCGCTGAAGATGGCGTTTGGTTTGACGGCTCTTCAGTAGCAGGATTTGGACGCATTCAGGAAAGCGATATGCGCCTGATCGTAGACAAAGACACATACGCTGTCTTGCCTTGGTCACCCGAAGAACGTCGCCGCGCACGTGTTTTCTGTGATGTTTATACCCCCGATGGAGAGCCTTTTGAAGGTGACCCTCGCGGCACATTGAAAAGAATGTTGAAGAAAATTGCCGATCGCGGCTGGACACTGAATATCGGTGCAGAGCCTGAGTTCTTCCTTTTCAAACGCAGCAACGGTGAAGGCGTTCACCCCGTACCGCATGATATTGGCGGATATTTCGATTTTTCAGCCAACGATGAAGCTGTACGCGTCCGCACCGAGCTAATGGAAGCCCTCGACGAAATGGGCTTGGATATTGAAGTCGGTCACCACGAAGTTGCTCTTGGGCAGCACGAAATTGATTTCCGCTATGGAGACGCGCTGCGTATTGCCGACAATATCTTGACCCTAAAATATACGGTCAAGGCGATTGCAGCACAAAACGGTTTGATCGCTTCTTTCATGCCAAAACCAATTTACGGCGAAAATGGCTCCGGCATGCACTGCCACCAATCGCTCTTTGATGCAGATGGAGAAAATCTCTTCTTCGATGATAGCGATGAGTTCAAACTTTCCAAGCTCGCATACAGCTTCATGGCTGGGCAGTTGAAACACGCTCGTGCATTAACAGCTGTGGTCTCTCCGACCATTAACTCCTACAAACGCTTGGTTCCCGGCTACGAAGCACCTGTCTATATCGGCTGGGCACAAACCAACCGCTCGGCGCTTATCCGCATCCCCCGTCACATCGAAGGGCGCGACAAAGCCGTCCGCGCCGAATTGCGCTTCCCTGATCCCGCTTCGAATCCATATTTGGCATTTGCAGCCATGCTTGGTGCGGCACTTGACGGAATTGACAACGAAATGACCGTTCCTGCCCCGATGAATAATATCAATATCTACCATCTCACCGCCGAAGAGCGCGCAGAGAAAGGCATCGATTCGCTGCCCGGCTCACTCGCAGAAGCCATGCGTGAGTTGGAAGATAATGATGTGCTCAAAGAGGCATTGGGCGAAGCCGCTTATTCAGCATTCTCCCGCGCAAAATGGGCAGAGATCGAAGAACATCGCCTGAACGTTTCTGACTGGGAAGTTGAACGCTATCTGGAATCAGCGTAATACCAGTAAACAGTTTTCAGTACAAACACGAAATCCCTCCGAGATGAAAATCTTGGAGGGATTTTTATTTACTCTTTTAGGGAGATAAGAAACCGGAGCGCACGTGACCCGTGGCTTGCTCCCATTTAATGAGTAGAGATTCAGCAAAAAGCATGATAATTCTCCCTTTACAGTAAGGGTTTCAGCCCTTAACCTTGCGAGAGAAGAAATCGCTAAAGCGATTACTACAAGGGGTGCGGCTTCAACTTTTACTAACGCCCATCATCCTGCAAAAAGTACATTCACCTTCCATTGACGTTGGTTGCCCACAAACGGGGCAAATATGCAACGCTGGCACGATCTTTTCGGTCGGTTCTGCAAAAAGCCCTTTCTTTTTTGCAGAAAGAAATTTGACAAAGAAATGCTGCTTTGCACCGGGATGTTTATTCTCCAATTCATTGAGCAATTCTTTATACTGCGTGGATGTTGAACCCTCCGCAAAGGGGCATTCATCGTAAATATATTCGATACCCCTCAGGAGGGCATAGGCTGCCATCTCTTTCTCGTAAAAGCGGAAGAGGGGCTTTACCTTACGCGCCAAGCCATCCCTTGAAGGGAGAACGGGATGCTGACGAATGAGATAGTCGCCATTCCATTGCAGAGTATTTGAGAAGAGGGTCGCGGCTTCATCGTCGAGATTATGCCCTGTGGCGAGAACGTCATAACCATAATCGCGAGCAATGCGATTCATCTCATGACGTTTAACGAGGCCACAGGAGGAACAGGGCTTATCGCGTCCACGCTTGGTCCCTTTCGCGAGCGTTGGGAGGTCTGTCCCATAATCGGATGCGATATTAACGACATGCAATTTCAGGTCACGGGCGTTGGCGAACGCTGAAGTTAATCGCTGCGATTCAGCTGAGTAACTAATTCCCTCATCAATGCCGAGGGCGATGTAGAGTCCATCCGCTTGGTAGCCGAGAATTTGTAGAATATCCCAAAGCGCGAGAGAATCCTTTCCTCCCGAAACGGCGACCAGAATCTTCTCATCTGTTGTGAACATCTTCTGTTTTTCAATATGCTTCTGCGTCTGCTCCGGGATCCATTGCAGGAAATCATCCTTGCATAAACCCATATTGTGGTGACGCATATTGATAACGGCTTTGCCGCGGCATTTTTTACATTTCATAGTTAGTTGGGTAGTTTGATAATTTCGTAGGGGCGACCCGTTTTGATAAAAAGGAATGTCATTATTACTAGAGTGCTTATCAATATAAAAATCACATTATTAGCACGAAGGGTCGCCCTTACAAGGTTATCCACCGGAGATGACGGAGACGAGTTTGATGGTTTCGCCATCTTTTAAAATGCTATCTTCAGTGATGAGTTCTCCACCACGTACGCAGATGACAGATTCGGGCAATATCTCAAGTTTTTTGAGTGCAGAAAGCAAAGTGCTGCCAGCTTTTACTTCATATTTTTTGTCACGCAGAACAATTGTGGTTTTATATTTCATGGGCGGGATTTTACCATTGTTGAGCAGGTACTGAGCATTTTTGAAATGCTCAGTACCTTTTATGGTAGGATTCTGCTATGTCTCATAATCAGAAAGTCGGACGCTGGGGCGAGGGAATCGCCGCTGAATATTTGCAAAAGGAAGGCTATGCACTTGTGGATAAGAATGTCCGCACTCCATATGGGGAGGTCGATCTCATCCTTAAGCGTGATGAGATCATCGTCTTCGTCGAAGTCAAAACGCGGACTTCGGCTGGCTTCGGATATCCTGAAGATTCTATTACACCCCGAAAACAACAGCATATCTTCGATTGCGCAGAGCATTACGCTCAAGAGAAGAATTTAGAACATTGGCGCATTGATGCAATTTCTGTAGAAGGGAAACCTTCGGGAAAGAAACCGAAGATCACGCATTTTGAAGATATTTTATAGGTTAGAAGGTTGAAAAGTTGAAAGTTGAAGGTTTAAAGCCCCCCCTTATTGCAATTATTGGTCCCACAGCCGTTGGGAAAACAGAATTATCTCTCCAACTTGCTGAACACTTTAACGGCGAGATCATCTCATCCGATTCGCGACTTTTTTATCGTGGGATGAATATAGGTACGGCAAAACCCTCCGCGAAGGAGATGGCGCGAGTGTCCCATCATTTAATTGATGTGTCGAACCCTGATGAAACGTGGTCGTTGGGACAATTTCAGAAAACGGCATCGAAAATTATTGAAGATATTGTTGCGCGGGGCAAGCTACCTTTTCTCGTTGGCGGGACGGGGCAATACTTTCGAGCGGTGACGGAGGGTTGGCTGCCACCAGAAGTTAAGGCAGACAAAAGGTTGCGGGGTGAACTAGAAAGAATGAAAGAGGAAAGAGGGGCTGAGTGGCTACACGCTAAACTTGCTACGCTTGATTCTGTTGCGGCTGAAAAAATTGATTATCGTAATGTGCGGCGGACGATAAGGGCATTGGAAGTGATCTTGACAACAGGGAAGAGATTTTCATCGCAACGAAAGCAGAGTGGGAAATCTCCTTATAATTTGCTAACAATTGGGCTGAAACGTCCGCGCCCGGAGTTGTATGAACGCGTAGATTTGCGGATCGAGCAGATGTTTGCAGCGGGGTTATTGGATGAGGTGCAAAATCTGCTTGATGCGGGGCATGCGTCAGAGCTGCCGAGTATGTCTGCTTTGGGATACCGTCAATGTGTGGCGGTATTAAACGGTAAGATGTCTCAGGATGAAGCAATTGTGCAGATGAAACGGGTAACGCGGGTTTTCGTACGGAGGCAAGCCAATTGGTTCAAAGATGATGACGAACGCATCAAGTGGTTTGACGCGGGCGATGCCGAGCTTTTCATCCAAACAGAAAAAGAAATTTTCAAATGGTTAGCTAAAATGTAATTTTTGGGATTTTATCCTGTATAATAGACAAAGCCAATAGTCAAAATCAATTGAATATGGAGGAGGTTCCCCAATGGAGCAAGTCTGGTTAAAGAATTACGATAAAGGTGTTCCGCACAGTGTTGAGTACCCACAGAAACCTTTATTCCACTTTTTAGAAGAAGCTGCCGAAAAGTACCCCGACAAAGCATGTACTATTTTTAAGGGCGCGAAAGTTTCTTATAAAGAGATGAATGAGATCACTGATGCTCTCGCTGGTGCTCTGGTAGATTTGGGAGTAAAGAAAGGCGACCGCGTGGGCGTTTTTATGCCAAATACACCCCAATTTGTGATGGCTTATTATGCTGTCTTGAAAGCTGGCGGCGTTGTAGTAGCATCGAACCCCCTCTATACAGCAACTGAAATTGCGCATCAGGCAAATGATGCGGGCATCGAAGTGATGCTCGTGATGAGTAATTTTTATGAAACGATCCAGTCTGCACGAGATAAAACAAAATTAAAAACAGTCATTGTTACCAATCTCAAGGAAACACTCCCGGCTTTAACGCGCGTTCTTTTCACTTTGGCTGTAGAGAAGAAAGGCGGACACCGAATTGAAGGCGGTTTGGCTGAAGGCGATATCTGGATGCAGGACCTGCTTGCCAAATATAACCCTTCGGATCGCCCGAAACTGGATATTGGTCCCGATGATCCATGTTTGTTCCAGTATAGCGGCGGAACAACTGGTGTGCCCAAAGGCGCGGTTGCATTGCATCGCAATATCGTTGCCAACTCTTTGCAAATTTCCAGTTGGATGACCGATCTTGAAGAAGGAAAAGAAGTCGTCTTGATGGGCATTCCCCTTTTCCATGTTTATGGCATGGTCGCAGGGATGAACTTTGGCTTTGCAAATGGCGCTACTTTAGTGATGGTTCCCAACCCACGCGATTTGAAGGATGTTTTAGAGAATATCAGCAAATACCGCGCATCAATTTTCCCCGGTGTGCCAACGCTTTATAACGCGATCAATAATCACCCTGATGTGTTGGCGGGTAAATATGACCTTTCCTCCATCAAAGCTTGCATCTCTGGCTCCGCTGCGCTCATGCGCGAAACAAAAGATAAATTTGAAGAACTAACTGGTGGAAAAGTTTTCGAGGGCTATGGTCTTTCAGAAGCGCCAACAGCCACCCACTGCAATCCCTTTGATGGCGCAAATAAGACCGGCTCCATTGGTATGCCGCTCCCCGATGTTGATTGTCGTATTGTCAGCCTGGATGACGGTGAGACCGAAATGGCGATTGGTGAGATCGGAGAAATTGTGCTACAAGGCCCGCAAGTGATGCATGGCTATCATAATATGCCTACAGAGACCGCAAATTCCTTGCGTGAGTGGAATGGTGAAACATGGCTATACACTGGCGATATTGCTCGCATGGACGATGAAGGCTATTTCTATATCGTTGATCGCAAAAAAGAATTGATCAAGCCCGGCGGTTTCCAGGTTTGGCCTCGCGAAGTAGAAGAAACGATTTCTGATCACCCAAAAGTGCTGGAAGTTGGCGTAGCAGGCATCCCTGACCCATATCGCGGCGAGACTGTAAAGGCTTGGGTTGTCGTAAAGGAAGGCGAAACACTAACTGTAGATGAAGTTAGAGATTTTGCAAAAGAAAAACTTGCGAAATACAAAGTCCCCTCGCATGTTGAATTCCGTGATGAGTTGCCCAAAACAACTGTTGGCAAGATCTTGCGCCGAGAGTTGGTGCGGCAGCATAAAGAAGCGGGAGAGTAATTGATATTCAGGGGGGGGGCAGTATTCAGTAAAAACAAGACTTCCGAAGTTTTAAATTTTAAAACTTCGGAAGTCTTTTAATATATAGCTTAGCAATCAGAAATAAAAAGGAGACTTTCGCAATGAAAGTCTCCTTTTTTGATTCTACTGAATACTGACTACTGTTTACGCAACCTGCGGCGTACCGCTTTTCTTCTCGAAAGGAGGTGGGAAGATAGCTTCAAATTCTTCGCGGCTGATATTCTCGTTTTCCATGAGTGCTTCAGCAACGGCGTTTAATTCTTTGCGATATTTCTTCAAAATTTTCTTTGCTGTTTTATAGGCTTCGTCCACCATCTTACGGACTTCGGCATCAATTTTCTCAGCAATTGCATCGGAGTAATCACGTTGTTCTGAAATCTCACGGCCCAAGAAAACTAATTCTTCTTTTTGCCCGTAAGTCATCAAACCCATCTCATCGCTCATACCAAGACGAGTGACCATTGTACGCGCCATTCGAGTCACCTGCTCAAGATCGCTGGATGCGCCCGAAGTAATATCATCAAAAGCTTCTTCTTCGGCCACACGCCCACCAAGAGCATATGCCAGAGTAGCTTTCATTTTTTTGCGAGATTGAAGCATCCGCTCTTCGTCCGGACGGAACCAGGTTACGCCACCAGCTTGTCCACGTCCAATAATTGTCACTTTCTGGACAGGATCAGCTTCTGCGAGAGCATTGCCCACAACAGCATGCCCAGCTTCGTGATAGGCGATAATTCGTTTTTCTTCTTCCGAGATCAAACGAGATTTTCGCTCAGGTCCCATTACTACGCGTTCAATTGCCTCTTCTAATTCGGCTTGGCTAATTGATTTCTTATCACGTCGCGCAGCTAAAAGCGCACCTTCGTTGATCAGATTTTCAAGGTCTGCACCTACAAATCCGGGAGTGCCACGAGCGAGGGAGCCCAGATCGACATCGGGGTCGAGGGGTTTACCTTTGGAATGTACCTGAAGAATGGCTTCGCGGCCTTTCATATCGGGGCGATCCATCATTACGCGTCGATCAAAGCGTCCAGGACGCATCAAGGCGGGGTCAAGGATGTCCGGGCGATTGGTTGCCGCGATCATAATCACGTTGGTATCCGTATCAAAACCATCCATTTCAACAAGCATTTGGTTAAGGGTTTGCTCACGTTCATCATGCGAGCCACCTAATCCGGCACCACGCTGTCTACCCACCGCATCAATTTCATCTACAAAAATAATGGTAGGAGCATGACGCTTGGCCTGCTCGAAAAGATCGCGTACACGGCTTGCGCCAACACCCACGAACATCTCAACAAATTCTGAGCCAGAAATAGAGAAGAAAGGGACGCCGGCTTCGCCTGAAACAGCTTTTGCCATTAAAGTTTTGCCTGTTCCCGGCGCACCGACCAAGAGAACGCCCTTGGGGATACGTGCTCCCAGTTGGATAAATTTCTCCGGCTCTTTCAGGAACTCGACAATTTCGCCCAATTCTTCTTTTGCTTCGTCAGCACCAGCGACATCTTCAAAGGTGACAGTGGGATTCTCGCCTGTAAACATGCGAGCGCGAGATTTACCAAAAGACATCGCCTGATTATTGCTGCCCTGCGCCTGACGGAAGATGAAGAAAAGAATCCCCGCCATAAAAATAACAGGCAGAATATAAAGCGCGCTGGCTAAAAATCCAGACCATGCGCTAGGAGCTTGCGCTTCTATCTTAACTTTTTCAGAAGATAGAGCATCAGGAGAAACACCTAAATTAAGCAACTGTTCAACAAAAGAGCTTGATGGCTCCTTATGAGAAAGACGCTCTATTTCATCTTCGCCCGTTCCATAAACAGCAATAACTTTATTATCTTCCTGAACAATAATACGGTTAACATCTCCGTCTTGCACAGCACGTGCAAGTTCGTTAATCGTGAGAGTAGCATCATCCGTTCCAGTGCCTTGCCTTACGTTCATAAAGACCATTGCAATAATCGCAATGAAAAGTAAAACGTAGACAAAATATGATTGATTTCGTTTTGATTCCACAGAATCCTCCTATAGATTGAAAATTATACCAATCTATACCGTAAAAAACTCATTATCTTAATATTCATATACTTTTCTAAGATAATATTTAACTATTAATAGATGCTTTCTTGATACAAAAAATTACTTGATTTCTAACTCTACCGGGCAATGATCAGATCCCATCGCGTCGTCGTGGATGATGACATCTTGCACACGGGGGAGCAAGTTTTCGGAGATCAAGAAATAATCAATCCGCCAGCCTACATTGCGGGCACGCGCTCCAGCACGATAAGACCACCACGAATACTGTTCTTTTTCCGGGTATAACTCTCTAAAAGGGTCTACAAAGCCATGCGTGAGATATTTATCTATCATCGCACGCTCTTCAGGCAAAAAGCCGGAAGTTTTGTGATTAGATTTATGATTCTTCAAATCGATTTCGTTATGAGCGGTGTTGAAATCGCCGGTAATGATGACCGATTCCCCTGCTGCATGGAGGGCATTACACTGCTCCAATAAATTCTCGTAGAATTCAAGTTTATATTCCACGCGGTCGTGACCACGCTGTCCATTCGGGAAGTAGATATTATAGAGATAAAAATCAGGGAAACGGGTACGGATCACGCGCCCCTCTACATCGAAACGCTCTTCTCCCAATCCCAAGCTCACTTCAAGGGCGTTTTCCTTTGTCCATGTTGCAACGCCACTGTAGCCTTTTTTCTCAGCAGGATTCCAGACAATCTCATAGCCAGAAATTTCTCGTTGTTCTTCTGTCAATTGCTCTGGTAAAACACGCGTTTCCTGCAAACACATCGCATCGGGCGACTGTTCAACGATCCACTCAAGCACGCCTTTTTTTAGCGCAGCTCTTAAACCATTCACATTCCAGGTAATTATTTTCATTTTTGCTACTCTCTTCTATGGTAAACTTGCTTTATATTTTTATAAGGGACTATTTTTATGAAAGATGAAGTAAAAAACATTCTTTGTATTGAAGACGAACCAGAAATGATCGAGTTGGTTCGACTGATTCTTGGTCGACATGGCTTCAATGTACAAGGCGCTAATGGCGGAAAAGAAGGGCTTGAAAAAGTCAAAAAAAATCCGCCAAGCCTGATTTTACTAGACTTAATGATGCCAGACGTAGACGGTTGGGAAGTATACCAGCAAATAAAAGCTGATGAAAAGACCAACCACATCCCTGTGATTATCGTCACCGCAAAAGCACAAAATATAGACAAAGTGCTCGGGCTTCATGTCGCAAAAGTAGATGACTACATCTCCAAACCCTTCAGCCCCCAAGCTCTTCTCGAAAGCGTCCAAAAGGTTTTAGGGCTACCAATTTCTTAGCGATCTCAAAACTTACAAAGCAGGGCGAAAAGTCGCCCTGCTTTTTTATGCCTATGTCTCGTATCATTCATGTCCGCAACTTGGATATCCCCTCCCAAACGCCTCTACAAATCAAATACTGTGACTCATTTCTCTGCCGTTTGCGTGGATTAACCTTTCGGGCGGAACTTTCTCAGACCGAGGGCTTGCTACTCGTTCAAAAACAGGATTCTCGCATCGACACCTCTATCCACATGCTTGGTGTTAGCTTTGATCTTGCTGTGATCTGGATCAATTCATCCATGCAGGTTGTCGATAAAGTTTTGGCAAAAAGCTGGCGTTTAGCTTATGCGCCAAAAGAAGCCGCACAATATATTCTAGAAATCCACCCCGACCGCCTAGGGGATTTTGAAATCGGAAACAAGGTCAAATTTGAAGATGTTTAAACGTTTTTTTCTAATCTTTTTAGCAATTTCTCTCCTTTTCAGCACAAGCCCCGCACACGCACAAGAAACAGAAGAAGGGCCAACCTATATTGTCCAAGCCGGCGACACGCTCTGGGATATTGCCTCACGCTTCAACGTTAATTTGGACGATTTAATGGTAGCCAACAACCTCGAAGATGGGAATTTGGTTGTCGGGCAAGAGGTCGTCATTCCAGGCTTAGAAGGCGTGAGCGGTGTCCTACGTACAGAAACTGTTCCTTATGGAGATAATCTCCGTTCTTTACAGCGGCGTACACAAGCTCCCCAAAGCGTTCTCCGCAAATTAAATAGACTTGTTAGTCCTACAGAACTTTATGCAGGTGTCAGCCTAATTGTTCCCATAGACACTGAACTCCCTACGCTGGCGGCAAAAGTTTCCTTACACGAAGGTGATACGCTGCTCGAAGAAGCTGTTCGCCAAAACAGTGATATTTGGACGTTGTCAGAAATTAACAGCTTAGGCAATACATCCACTGCCTTACCCGGCGAAGTTTTATATGCCCCAGCCGATGAAGGGACAGGAAATAACGCCAATGGTTTACCTGCTGCCTTCACCTCCGCCACAGTCTCCACGCTACCCCTTGTTCAAGGTAGCACGGCTGTCATCAGGGTCAGTGTTAGCCAAGATGTCGTCCTTTCAGGAGCATTGACTTCAAATAAAGAGTATTCTTTGCAATTTTTCCCAGACGGAGAGAATAGTTTCGTTGCCTTGCAAGGTGTTCATGCCATGACAGAGCCGGGCGCGTATCCGCTCAGACTAGAAGCAACTTACCCAGATGGGAGCGTGGAATCTTACGAACAAATGGTTCTGGTCACTTCTGGCGGCTACCCGAACGACCCGCTTCTGATTGTCCCGCCCGCAACCCTTGATGCGAGCATTACACAAGAAGAACAAGATGATTTGATAGCCACCATCTCAGTAGCCAGTCCAGAACAATTATGGGCAGGAGCATTTACAAACCCCTCTGTCTATGAAGATTGTTTTACTTCTCGTTATGGTAGCAGACGTGAATATCGCGCTGATGATGGGAGTGTTGACCCTTATTTCAGCTTCCACAGTGGGCTAGATTTCTGCGGTGGAACAGGGCTTCAAATTGATGCAGCGGCAAATGGCATTGTCGTTTTTGCGGAGAATACGATCGTGCGCGGCAATGCGACGATTATCGATCACGGCAGGGGCATTTTTACAGGGTATTGGCATCAGTCAGAGAGTTACGTCCAAACTGGCGATACGGTTGAAGCCGGGCAAGTAATCGGTTTAGTCGGTGCATCTGGGCGTGTGACAGGCGCGCATCTGCATTGGGAGGTGTGGGTCAATCAGGTGCAGGTTAATCCGATGATTTGGTTGGAGCGGAGTTTTCCATAATGAGAAAGTTGCGTTGAAAGCGTGACTTTCTCAAAAAGAAGCTAGAGACAGGAAAGTGCTTGGGAGACCTCAGCAAACCTAAATTAATCGCGAAGCGGTTTTTCATCTTCCCAAAAGAGTGAGACTGCGTCGTCGCGAGAGCATGCTCCTCACAGAATCATTCCCACTTACTTTGACAAATCCCCCTCACCCTGCTATACTGCGCTTCGTTAGATATGGAGTTAACTTTTACTGCCTTAAGGCAGTTTTTTGCGAAGACAAATAGAAGTCTGTAAGAAACCCTCGGTAGAAAGATTCCCCTGGGTTCTTTTTTTATATATTTAACTTTATCCGCCATTGGCGGTTATTCAACTATTTAAGAGGAAAAAATGAGTAAAAAATTGAAAATTGTGCCCCTGGGGGGACTCGGGGAAGTGGGCAAGAATATGATGGCTTATGAATATGGTGAGAATATTCTCATCGTAGATGTGGGCATTATGTTCCCAGAGAATGATATGTTAGGGGTTGATTACATCATCCCCGATTTTGAAGCATATTTGAATGATAAAGCTGACCTTGTACGCGGCATTGTAATTACACACGGACACGAAGACCATATTGGGGCGATCTCGCATATCTTGCAAAAAGTTTCGGCTCCCGTTTATGGCACTCCCCTAACGATGGGCTTGGCAGAAGTCAAGATGAAGCGTAATAAAATGGCAGGGCAGGGAGATTTCCAAACCGTTCAGGCAGGTGATACTGTCAATATCGGTCCATTTAAGGTCGAATTGTTCCACGTTTGCCATTCTATACCCGATAGTGTTGGCTTGGGGATTACTTCGCCAGCCGGATTAGTGGTTCATGTGAGCGACTATAAATTTGACCATACCCCTGTGGATGGATGGCCTACTGACTATGCGAAGTTGGCAGAGTTCTCCCAACGTGGTGTGGACTTGCTTCTTGCTGATTCAACAAATGCTACTCGCCCCGGCTGGACACGCTCCGAGATGGTCATTGGCCCTGCGCTTGATACCGTTTTTGAGAATGCACCTGCCCGAATCATCGTAGCATCATTCGCATCGCAAATATCCCGTATGCAGCAGGTTGCAGATGCAGCAGTAAAGCATGGGCGTAAATTAGCCTTTGTCGGAATGAGCATGGTAGACAACTCAAAATTGGCTATTAAGATGGGTTATCTTGATGTGCCAGTAAATACTTTGGTCAGCCTTGAGCAAGCTTTGGGGATGAAAGGTAAAGATGTCGTTTTGATGGGGACAGGTTCTCAGGGTGAACCTTCTTCTATTATGGGCAGATTGGCAACCGGCACAAATCGTCATTTCGGCTTAAAGTCAGACGATACGATTGTGCTTTCTTCTCACCCTATTCCCGGAAATGAAGAATCGGTCAATAAGACACTCAATAGCCTTTTACGCCGCGGCGCAACAGTCATTGACGATACCCTCCTCCCTATCCACGTTTCAGGCCATGCTAGTCAAGAAGAAATGAAACTTTTACTGAATCTCGTGCGCCCGAAGAATTTCATCCCTATGCACGGTGAGCTTCATATGCTCAAGCGTCATGCTCTGCTCGCTGAAGAAATGGGTGTGGACCCTGAGAATATCCAGATCGTTGAAAACGGGCAAGTAATAGAACTTGCAGATGGCAAATTAAATCTTGGAGAACGCATCCCCGGCGGCTACGTTTTTGTGGATGGCCACAGCATCGGCGACATAGATCATAAGGTAATGCGCGAACGTGAACGTCTTGCACAAGGCGGTATCTTCTTAATTGACCTGAATATCGATAAATTTACAGGAAAATTGATGCACGATCCTGAAATCATCACGCGCGGATTTGTTTCTCCCGAGGAAGCTGAGGCTTTGATCCCTGTTGTGCAGAAAAAAGTAGTAGATCTGATTGACGGCGGCTTGGATGATAGAAATACGATTATGAACGCGATCCGCTCCTTCTTATATAATGAAACAAAGCGGAAGACGATGGTCTTCATAACCTTGAGTAAGGTTTAGAAAACCGATATTAGAAATTAGAATCAAGACGGGCAACTGTATCACAGTCGCCCGTTTTTTTTGCTACTTATTCCCCTCGAAAAACGTCGTCGTTGCTTCCCCTTCCATGCTGACATCTTCTCGTTTAAAGACCTTCGAGAAGGTCTGCCAGAGTATTCTCATATCTAGCCAGAAAGACTGGTTGTCGATATACCACAAATCGAGCTTGAACTTTTCATCCCACGAGATGTTGTTGCGCCCGTTAATTTGCGCCCAACCAGTGATGCCAGGCAGAGCATCGTGGCGGCGCATTTGCTCATCGTTGTAGAGAGGCAGATATTGCATCAGCAGCGGACGGGGTCCGACCAAGCTCATTTCGCCACGCAAGATGTTGAGGAGTTCGGGCAATTCGTCCATGCTGGTTGCGCGGAGAAAACGCCCAAAACGCGTCATCCGTTCGGCGTCCGGGAGCAAGCTTCCATCCGGCGCGAGACGGTTTGTCATCGTCCTGAACTTATAAATAAAAAATGGCTTTCCTTTATATCCCGGTCGCTCTTGTTTAAAGAGAATCGGCGTACCATGAAAAAAACGCACAAGAATTGCCACAATGAGCAAAACAGGCGAAAAAAGAAGAAGACCCACGAAAGCCACGAGCAGATCAAAAAGGCGTTTCAAAATTCTTTGCATACGTTGATTTTACCAAAAAAGATGGTATAGTTTCAGCAGGAGAAAATCATGAGTGAAAGAATTTTAGTTATCGAAGACGACCCTGCTATTTTAAAATTATTGCGACGCGGGCTGGCTTATGAAGGCTACCTTGTGGATACAGCAACGGATGGGCGCAGCGGCTTGTTGCTGGCACGGGATAATCATCCTGACTTAGTCGTGCTCGATTGGATGTTGCCGGGCATGGACGGTCTTGAGGTTTGCCACCGTTTAAGAACCGGAGGTGAAGTCCCGATCGTGATGCTGACCGCTAAAGACACCATTCAGGATCGTGTGCAAGGGCTGGATGCGGGAGCCGACGATTATCTCGTTAAACCTTTTAATTTAGATGAGCTTTTAGCGCGCGTTCGCGCTTTACTTCGAAGAACACAGGTAAAACGTATCCCGGTCTTGGAATTTGCTGATCTCAAACTGGATACTGGCTCTCGACAGGCTTCTCGCGGCGAACGAATGATCTCTTTGACCGCCAAAGAGTATGAGTTGCTCGACCTTTTTATGCGGCATCCGCGCCAGGTTTTGACCCGCGAAGTGATCTTTGACCGCGTTTGGGGTTATGATTTTGGCGGAGAGAGCAATGTTCTTGAAGTATATATTCGCTATTTACGTCAAAAACTGGAAGACGGGGGAGAAGATCGTTTGCTCCAAACAGTGCGCGGCGTTGGTTATGTAATTCGCGAAACTCCCTAGTTCTTCTAGCTCCCCTCGCAACGGGGGGGGGGAGAATTTTATTATGCTACGCGCCAGACTTACACTACTATATTCAACGCTTTTAGGGGGTGTTTTATTGCTCTTTGGCATGGCTGTCTATGCCCTTGTTAATGTCACTTTGATTGGACAAGTTGACAAGCTGCTAAATAGTACAGCGCAAGAAATTCTTGAAGTTGCACGTGTTGATTCTGTGGGGGAATTAACCATTCTTCATTTGCCCCCGTTGGATATGACTACCAATATTTATGTACAGGTTTGGGACCGTGAGGGGCGGCTCATTTCTTCATCGCTTGATCGTTCAGAGTTTTCTGAGCCTTTAAATATCGGTGGGCTAACGGTTCTCGAAACTGATTTTCGCAGTATAAAATATCACGGTGTTTCTCTGCGTGTTCTGAGCGTACCCCTTAGCGTAGGTGGACGTGGCGCAGGAACAATGCAGGTTGCTACAAGTTTGGCAGTCATTGATGCTGTGCGTGAAGACTTACTCTATATTCTGATTATGTCAGCTATTTTTGCTGTCATTTTAGTGGGGATTGGCTCGTGGCTCACCATTGAGCGTTCTTTGGCACCACTCGACACAATTGTGGAAACCGCAGTACAAATCAATAGAGCTGACGACCTTTCTCGCCGTATCCCCCATAAACATTTACCCAATGATGAAGTCGGGAAACTTGTACTAACTTTTAATCAGACACTCGAACGTTTGGAAACGATTTTCACTTCGCAGCAACGCTTTTTGGCAGATGTAAGCCATGAACTGCGTACGCCCCTAACGGTTATTAAAGGGAATGTTGGGCTGATGCGACGCATGGATGCCGTTGACGAAGAAACGCTTGCCAGTATTGATGAAGAGGCAAATCGTCTAACTCGTCTTGTTGGCGATCTGCTTCTTCTCGCACAGGCAGAGACAGGTAATATTCCTCTTCAGAAAGAAAAACTGGAACTTGATAGCCTTCTTTTTGAAGTTTTACAAGAAATGCATGTTTTGGCTGAAGGGAAAATAAAGATCAAGTTGACAGAGATCGACCAAATCCAAATTTTGGGAGATAGAGACAGACTCAAACAAGTTTTGCTAAATCTTATCTCGAACGCTGTTCAATATACCCCTGAAGGTGGCGAGATTTTCTTGAGCCTGTCAAAGAAAAAGAAAAAGGCCTGTCTCCTGATCCAAGATACCGGGCCTGGCATCCCGGCAGAAGACCTGCCCCATATTTTTGAACGTTTCTACCGAACTGAAAAATCCCGAACGAGATCAAAAAATGCTGGCTTTGGTTTGGGGCTTTCTATCGCGTATTGGATAATAGAAAAGCATAAGGGGAAAATTAATGTAAAGAGTACAGAGGGGCAAGGGACAAGTTTCGAAATCTTATTGCCCCTACTTTGAAATTATTGGCTATCTCTTGCTTGTGCGCAAAGACTCGCTCCACCATGTCCCAGCCATTCATCTAAACGAGCACTTGTTGAGGCTCCCTGTAGTGCATCTGCATAAATGCCACTACCCCAATAGGCATAGCGTTGTGTTTCGTTTGCCCAAGAAGATTCAGCTCTGGGGATGACGCCAATCCCGCCGTTGTAGCCAGCGAAGGCAAGACGCGCATTTCCACTTGCTGTTTCCAGTGATTTTTGCAGATAGCCTAGTCCACGCAAAGCATTCGTATCTGGATAGTAGGGATTTTCTCCGTCTTCAAAATGATAGGGCATGACCTGAAAAAGTCCCATTGCGCCAACACCAGATGTGGCACGAGGGTCGCCACAGGATTCGATTTGCATAATGGTGGCGATCAGGTTTGGGTCTAATCCTGTTTGGGATGCCCAAGCCATAATTTTATCGCCCCAAAAATCGATTTCAGGTGTAAATAAAGGGGAAATGCCCGGATGATCGGCATACTGCCCACTAGGGGAAGCAGGTTGACTTCCCGCTTGTGCCGATGTATTTAATCCGCTTAGAAAAAATACAAGCAAAGCTGCGACGACAACAAAAATCAGAGGGGGGAATAAAAATGTCGGGGAGGAGGTACGGACTTCGTCGCTATTCCAATGATTTTCATCAGAATAGTCATCGTCTTCGGCGTAGTAATCCTCCTCCTCGAAATAATCATCATCATACATAGTTTGCTTTCACTAGACTAGAATTCTTGGTTATGTCGATCTCTGCTATCAAATTTCTGTTGTTGTCTTGCGCTTGATGCAGAGAGATTGTGATAAGTCGGCTCAGCGTTAAAGCTTGGCTGCTGCGAACGAGGTTTAGGGCTAGGACGGCGCGCAGATGCTGTGCGGGTAGCTGGCTGCTGGCGATAGCTTCTATTGCTGGTCGCTTTTGTTGTAGATATTCTTCTTCGCTTTTGTACATCCTGGCTAAAGAGGCGTTCGCCAGCAATGGAGAATGTGCCAATGATGAGGACACGAATGAGCCAAACCATAACGGCCACGAAGATTGGAACGACTTTTGTCATCGTTGCAGAACTAACGACCGCTGTCCCGACATGGTCATTTTGGGCGATAGCAATAGAAACACCCCACCATGTAAGCATGGCATTCATTACTGCGGCAAGAAGCCAGGCTCCAAAAAGATACCAGACTTCTGCGGGTTCGTCATTCCCCTGTTCGGGGGTGAAAAGACGCGCAACACCCGCAAAATCGATCCCACAGAAGGCGATGGCTAGAATGGTTGCCCAGCGAATGCCCATAAAGCGCAGTTCTCCGAGAACATCTCTCAACGCAAAGTCTGTAGAACTAAAGTTGAAAATTTCGAAAGCGAGTAAGGCTGCTATGATCATCACTCCCCAAGCAGCGCCACGCTCTAATGTGCGACCGCCCAGGAATGTAGGTGCATTTAAATTACGAGATTTTGTTTTCATTTTGATCTCCTATTGTGCCAAATGAATAAGCAAGGAGATTATAGAACACATGTTCTATTTTTGTCAAGAGTGATCTTTAGAAATGAAAACGTGGGCATATATACAAAAATCCCCTGCATTTATGAAAAAGCAAGGGATTTATTCGTTTATTACTTAGATCTCAGTTCTCTGAAGGGCTGTCATCCAAGAAACTCTTCAATTTTTCTGCAAAAAGATCAGGCTCGTCTAACATAATAAAATGACCAGCATTATCGAAGCGTTCAATTCTGGCAGAGGGGATGCCATCAAGCATCGGGCTCCACTGATTTGGATTGACAATATTGTCCAAATCACCGTACATGCCCATTGAGGGGATGCTAAGATCAGAAAGCATTGGCGTTAGATCAGTACGGTGCAAAGAGGCAATGCTGAGCAAGAAAGATTCAAGCGTTGTCCGAGAAAGGTCCTTATCCATCATATCTGGAAAACGGGGGTCACGGCTAATAAAGGGTGAAGCGACACGCATCCCTGTACGAAAAGCCCACATGGCATTAAAGAGCATAAACGCAATCGCGCGGTTCCCAGACAACTTCAAAGGCCAGGCCAATGAAGAGCCAACAATAGGAGAGCCAATAACCACAACCTTGCTCACTCGCTCTGGGTGCTCTAAGGCAACAGAAAGGCTTACAGTTCCACCCATGCTATGGCCGACCAAAGGCGCACTGACAATGCCCAAATGCTCCATAAATTGATCAACCAAACTCACAAAATCTTGTACAGCATAGGTTTCTCGTTTTTTTCCCGATTCGCCAAATCCCCAAAAATCCAGGGCATAAGTACGATAATGTTGTCCCAAATATGCCATTGTTTCTTGCCATAGCCCCCATGAACCTAGCCAACCATGTAAAAGAATTACAGGTCGGCCACGTCCGTAGACTTCGTAATGAACAATTCCTTGATCAGTGGTAATTGAAGACACAAAAAATCCTGTCAGCGAAGGGTACTACCCCCCTGTTTCCATCTCAGCCAAAATGCTATAGAGTAATTCTAAAAGAACTGATTTAACCGATTTCAAATCAGTTGCCACACAGGGCAATAACTTAATGCTCGAGTCTAAACGAAGTGCGTTACGCATATCTTCAATTTCCCAAGCATCGTCTACGTCTTGTTTGTTTGCCGCAACAACATAAGGCGTTGGCGCATAAGCACGGAAAGTTTCTAAAATGCTGCGTGCCTCGCGGAAAGTTTCTGGGCGGGCACTATCGATCATTACAATAAATCCCAACATACCTTCTGAAAGGATTTCCCACATAAAGTCAAAACGTTTTTGTCCCGGTGTACCAAAAAGATAAAGGACAAGGTCTTCGTCTACTGTAATACGCCCAAAGTCCATGGCAACTGTAGTTGCGTCTTTGACATCCTTTTCGCCTTCTGCTGTGATCTTGCGCTCTGTTGCGACAACATCAATTTCACTAACAGAGCCAATAAACTGTGTCTTCCCTGAACTAAAGGGGCCTGTAACGACCATTTTGACTGTTTGCATAAACACTACCCTCGATGAAAAACTTTATTTAAAAGCCACTAATTCGATTGATAAGACGATTAACCAGATTCTTTTGTTCCTGCTTATCTTGCGTTGGGAACATATCTTGGGCCAGTTTTGGCTTAGCTCCTTCAGGGCGAGTAATTTCAACCAACCCTGCCTGAATCAACCCATAAACAATGCGCCGAATCTCCAAATCATCCATTTTTGTTGTTTTGGCAATTTGGCTCATTTTATTTTTCGGCGTAATATACGAAACAACACGCCATTCTTCTACGCTTAAATTGACGTTCTTCAAATTTGCACCAGGACGATCTGCAAATTTCAACGCCATTTCCAGACTGGGAATTTCATCTTGTAATTGTTCCCATTCTCGTAATTGACGAGAACCTTCAATAATCAAATTTTCCAGATCAAGACGAACATTGATCCGGTCTTCTGGCAACTTATCGTTCTCAAAACGGAAGAAACCTTCGACCCAGGTAAATAACTGTCGAACAACCCCCATGAAATTAGACTGTAAAGCTCCCAAAATATCTTCCTGAGAAAGATACCCGGCATTGATCAAAAGAAGCCCCAGTTCCTTGTCTGTTACATGCCCAGCACGCTTCTGAATAGAGCGATACTGGTTAGCGCTTAACTTTTTCCCTTTATGCAAAATAGAAGCCAAGCTGCCATTCTCCCGCCCGATCATAGCATAAGCAAGTTTTCCTCCCCGAAAAGAAACCTCAGCTCTTTCATTTGGACCTTCGACAACTAAAGTACCTGTCTTACTAGCCAAATTAACCAGATTAAGTAATTGCGTTACCGTAAAATCTCTAAGATTTCCGTTTAGAGCCATAAAAATTCCTTAAAATGTGGAGACAAGAACGGGAGGATTATAACATCCCAGAAAAGGATGCGTCAATCAAAGGTGCTTTTCACTCTTGTAAGGTGTGGATATTCATCTCATTTTTTCGCTTCAACAATTACCTCAACGGATTCGACCGCATGTCCCAAACTTGCTACCGTTAAACGGACATTTTTCTCCCCCGAAAGAGATTCCCACCTCCGCACGCCGACGATATTGCCCATTGCATCATAAGCCGTAGCTACCACCCAAATTTGGGATGCATCTTCCTCTATAAGCACATTTCCGCTAATTTCGGCACTACGTCCATCCCAAGCGATTTCGGTGAGCACATTTTGCAGCGAAGCGGGGAGATAACGTGCATTTTCGTCTGCAATAGGCAAAGCTGTTAATAATCTGGCTTCCGCACGTGTATCAGCAGACAGATCAGGGAAAAAGGCTAAAAGGGGAACTTCAGCATCAACAAGAAGGCGATCTGTCAACGGAAAAGCAACTTCTTCTGCTAGCAAGTTTCCCGAAAGATCAAAAACCTTGATCTTGGCCGAAATACTTTCTACCGATGCACCTGTTTTATTTTCTGCGCGAATGAAACACCACATCCCGCCGCTGAGAGTCGGGTAACAATTGGGCGCAGAAATTTCTATGGCAAGGGGCGCAAAGGTGGGGGCAACGGCTACTTTTTCATCCCCATATGGGATGAGTAATTCTTGCCCAACAGACATGGAGGAAGGCGGCACATCGGGATTAGCAGCGATCAAATCATTGGTTGTGATACCAAATTTAAGGGCGATGCTACCCATCGTATCACCGGCAGAAACATGATAAAGATGTGGTGTGGCTGTGGGGAGCGGCGTCTGCGTAGGTGCTGGGGTCGCTGGGAGCGGCGTGACGCTCGGGGTCGGAGAAAGAAAGGGTTGCAATGAGCCAGCCAAATTTGGCGTGCGGGTCGGCTCCACATCTGCATTAGGTGTGCAGGCGGTTAATCCCCAGAAAAAAGCGACTGAAGTCGCTACTATAAGGAGAGATTTAAATGTTCTTGCCATGTTTCTCCTTCGGGGAAACGCATATATTTGGTGAGCAGCGGATGCACGCCTTCCAGCTCGGTGTAGATTTTTCGGGCAATTCGGCGAATGGAGAAGTGGGCATTTTTTGCGGCACGTAATTGGCAAAGATGATAGGCTTGGCGCAGATTGAAGGTCGCCAAAACGCGGCGATTAAAACCGTTGGGGACAAGATATGCCGCGAGGTGAGGGTCGAAGGCAGCAAGTTTCTGATAGGTTTCGGTGGCGGCTTCCATCGCTTCAGTATAGCCTGTCTCAAACTCAGCTTCTTTTATCAAAGTCGGTGTGGCATAGCCAAGATTTGTGCTTAGATTTTGGGGCGTTTGGGTCATGAGGCGATGACGTTTGAATTCGTAATAGGCGCCTTGATCCATGACGAGATCGAAGGTGTAATAACTATATTCGAGTTCGCGGAGGGGGATATCGAATTTGCCGAGTTTGCCGAGTAATTTTTCGGCGATTTCGGCGCGTTCTTCTACGTTAAGGCTTTCAATATATTGTAGAGCTTGGCTGAAAGACATTTCGCCAAATCTATAGAGTGTTGCGGCGAGAATTTTATTCTCTGCAAGAGGGTCATGGTCGAGCATTTTTACGCCATTTCCGCTTGGTGCGGTAGGCGCACAACATTTTTTGGCTAAAGAGGTAAATTCTTTTTCTACCTCATGCAGATATGGTACAGATTCAGCATATTTAACCAGCGTGGGGACTTCGCTTTGTGCTGCGGCTTTTATTTTTTCACCGATTTGGCGTACTTCTGCAAGCGGATGCGAGAGCATTTTACGAATGGCGCTCTCGAGAACACGCGCGTTGGCTGTCATGCCAACATTGGCGTGAGATGCTGCTGGCAGCAAGAAGCGGCAGGCATCTACATAGCGGGCACGGATTCGTCGATCCCATGCTTCATCTGCTTCGCCTTCTTTGCGAGGGAATTTCTTTTGAATGATGGCGCGTGTGGGAGCAAGCGAATCGGCATAAGTTTTGAAAAGCAACTTGATCGTATTTTTATATTCGCTCTTTAGCGGATGTCCGTCCAACTCTGGCGGGGTGACGAAGGCGTTCAGGTCCCATTTTTGGTAGCGGGTGGATTTTTCGGTATAGGAGGCAAGCCGATTCGACTGGAGTCTCTCTATTGCCAACCGCGAAACATTTTCGATGGCGATATGCAAAACGGCATGTTCGGCAACCGAAGCATGGCCATAGCCTACAACCCATTTTTCGTGAAATTCTGCGCTGCTTTCGTCACTAAGTTCGTCGGCAATCTCTTGAAAAGAGAGCGGGGAGCGGGAAGTTTTGGCAAAAGTAACTGCGATCACTTCAGGAGAGTGTTTTTTCGGGGAGAGGAGATATATTTTTTCTTTTGTCATTTTTTTGAACCGTAAGCATCAATGTTTAAATTCTTTCCAAAGCACTATAGACGAAAATGCTCCGTCAGTCAACGGAGCATTTGGGGTATTTCAAGATTCTGTGTGTTTTCATACAAATTAAACTCGATTATTTATACAAACAAAGTCTTCTGGTATATTTAAGTTTTATTCTATAAAAAGCATGAAAAAGATTTCCCCCTCTTTACGATAAAATCACTGCTTTGCAACTCTAGTGAGAACGAAATAAGCAAAAGCCCTAAGTTATAGGTTAGAGGTAACAATGGAATTTCAAGATTTTAAAAACTTAATTCAAGAAGAGTATATAGATACTGTTCTTAAATTATATTTTCCTGAAGTGGTGCATATTCAAAAATATAAAGGGCGTTACCATCCAAGATATGAGCTTGGCATAAAAACCAAGCATTGCAACTTTCTTTTCATTTGGGGAGAAGGGGCTGGATGTATGATTGGTCCTCTGACTAGCAGTTTTCAAGATGCTCAAAATGGATGGTATGGTCTTGATAGAATAACAAGCTTTGTCACTCAGCAACCGTTTAACTATTCTCCGTTAAAACAAACCTTATCACATAGAGAACAACTCATGAATTCTATATATCAAGAGCGGAGAGAGTTTAAACCTGTAGCTGAGAAAATAATGTTGATGTTTTCAAGTAAGAAAAATATGAATAAATGGCAAGAGATGTATTTGCAGTATGAAAATGAACAATTTAGGACCAAATATCCCAAACACTATGATCATTATTTGAAGCGAAAAAAATGATGATATGAATTTAATTAAATAAAAAAGTTCCCGCTTTTGTAAGCGGGAACTTTTTTGATTATGCCTGCAATTCTGCCAATTTCTCTTTGACCTTATCGGCGTGTTTCACTTCGCCGCTTTTTCGTTTTACACGCACACTTACCTTTTTCCAGAGCGCAGCAATTTCGCCATCGGGAGAGATGATAAAGGTTGAGCGGATCACGCCAACGATCTCTTTGCCATAGTTGACCTTCGTTCCCCACGCGCCATAGGCTTCGTGAACGGCGTGGTTGGGGTCGCTCAAAAGTGTCACGTTCAACTCGTATTTAGCAATAAATTTCTGATGGGCATCTGCATCATCACGGCTGATGCCCACAATTTCAGCGTTCAGTCCTGCAAATTCATTTCTGTTATCTGTAAAATCGCAGGCTTCTTTCGTGCAACCGGGGGTGTCGTCTTTTGGGTAAAAATAGACCACCAACCACTTGCCTGCATAATCGCTTATTGAGACAATCTTCCCATTTTCGTCGGGGAGGGTAAAACCTGGGGCTTTGTCGCCGATATTTAACATTCTTTGCTCCTTTATAGAAAGTGACTGTCATTTTGGAAATGACAGTCACTTTAATTATATCCTTGATAAAGGTAATTATCTCACATCTACCAACACCGCGCGTACATTGCGACGGAAAAGATAATCTCCAGTAAAGGGATTGTAGAATTCACAAGTGACTAATGTCAGCCAATCATATTCTTCGGATTGGAAGGCAGCACCTACATTTTTGACGGTGACAAGTTTAGACTCGCGCACTTCGTAGGTGTAGGTCATGCCCCATGCCTGGATTTGAACTTGGTCCCCGTATTTCAGCGTTTTCAGCTCCGAGAAAATGCCCGGCTGATTATAGGCATCCCAAACGTGGGCGGTGATAACGGTGTTCCCGGCCCAGGTGGGGAAGGCGGAGCCAGCCAGATAACCCGCGCTGTTGCCGAGCCAAGTAACATCCCAGCCGTTTTCAGATTGTGGCACACCGACGATGGGCATAGAAACGCCAATTTTGGGGATTTCGAGCGTCATCGCTGTTTCGGTGTAGGCTTTGGCGGCAGGTTGTTCGGGGAGCGAGGTGATGCGTCCATGCCGGAAGCCGGTTGTGGGCAAAGACGTTGCCTCGGCGATGTTGAAGGTGGTGACCAAATCGGTACCAGCAGTCACGCCATCTCCAGCTAATGCAATGAGATTTAAATCCAAAATGGATGTTGTTCCGCAAATATGCAGTCGATACTCTCCGAAGGGAAGGCTGTTGCCATTATTGACCGTGACTGTCGCGACGAAAACTCCACTTCCGCCACCATTGCTATAAGTAACGGGACCGGCTGGGATTTATAGTGAACCCCATTGTCAAGACCACAAATTGACAAAGTTAAGGTGGATAAA
>JABGQT010000032.1 GCA_018648685.1 Anaerolineae bacterium | reverse complement strand
ATCACCAGATGAAGGCATACGAGCAGAGCAAGCTCGCAAATCTTCTTTTTGCCTATGAACTTAGCCGAAAGTTGGCGCAAGCTGGCGTCAGCGTCGAGAGCATTGGCGCGCATCCGGGCTTCGTCAAATCCAATATCATGAAATCAAATGAGCATACCCAACGCACGTTCGGTTTTAGCATGATGTTCAATATTTTTGATGTCCTCCTCGCGATGACCCCAGATATGGGTTCGCTCGGCATTATGCGCGCTGCCACAGACAGGACGCTGAAAAATGGTCAGTATGTTGGCCCCACAAAAATGGGTGGGTTTAGGGGTTTCCCTGAGTTAGTGGAATCAAGCGAAGCGTCACATAACGAAGATGATGCCAAAAGACTGTGGGAGATGTCAGAGGAGCTTACAGGCGTGAAGTACGCATTTTAATGGGATGTGAAAGCGCTTCGAACGTGCCCTCAATTTGCGTGCCATCAATCAACAGATTCGTGGCGTGGACATTTTTCCACTCATGCCGCGAAACTGCTTGGGTACGGTACTCAAGCCCAAATTAAGAGTGACGCGGTTTTTTATCCTATCTGAATTGTCACTGCGAGCTGTACTTGCGAAGCAGTCTCCCTCACAAAGATGGAGATTGCTTCGCCAAAAAAACTGTCTCGCAATGACAATCCAATTTCTTTTCAGGAGGACCAAAATGCAAAATATCGAACTCAGAACGGATAGCCATCCACAAAGAAAAGTTGCCTGGCTGGAACTTTTCTTCGACTTGGTTTTTGTCGTTATCATCGCCAGAATTGCTCATAACTTTTTATCCGATATTAGCTGGGGCGGATTCACCACCTTCATTTTCATGTTTCTCAGCGTTTGGTGGATGTGGAGCAGCGTGACCTATTTTACGGAAAGATTCGTTTCAACAGAGCGGATCCAGCGCACATATGTTTTCCTGATGATGATCCCCGTTGTTGGGATGACGATATTTACGAATCATGGATTTGGAGAAAATTACCCTGGTTTTGCGATTTCCTACCTGATTTCGCGAGTGATTTTCTTTGGCATGATTTTATATGCAACCGTGACGGTAAAAGAATATAAATCTGTGGGGATCGGATTTATGGGATTTACCAGCCTTGCGATTGCTCTGATTATTGGCTCTTTATTTGTTGAAGAGAGCATCCGCTTGTACTTGTGGGGAGCAGCGATTTTGATGGAAGTGCTCGGACCGATGTTTACGTTGAACCAGCAAGTCAAATTGCCTTCCAATGTTAAATCTTCGGCAGTTGATGAACGATACGAGCTTCTGACGATCATCGTTGTCGGCGAAATGATCGCAAGTGCTGCAAATACCCTCGCTGATTCTCATCATATTACAGGCCAGCTACTTTTCAACGGTCTACTCGCACTCTGGATTGGCTTCTCTATTTGGGCAATGTATTTCGATGCCGTCTCAGAACGGGAATTGCCTGATAAACCCGAAGATGGGTTAAAAATGGCAGGCTGGGTTTATGCTCATATTTTTTTGAATATCGCCATCATCGCCAGTGCCATCGGCATTGCTTCTGTCCTATTAGAGCATGCACAATACCCGGGAAAAATCCTTCTTTCAAGCTCAATTGGTTTTGTGATGATCTTGATTAGCTTGATAGAAATAACATTGAATGAGGAAGAAGGCTACTCGAAAAATACTACTCTCCCATTTTTTCTAGGCATATTATTTGGGGTTGTAGCAATATTGATTCCATTTGTTTTTCAGAATATCAACACAAGCGTATTTCTTTTGGCGTTATCTATAATCATTATAATGCGCCAAATTTCAAGGGCATTTTTTGGCAAGATAAGAAGATAGATATTAGCAACTTCTGAATTTCCGCCAGAATAACAACCCCAAAACGTGCACATTTCTGCCCCATATCCTTTGTGTTTTTTGTGTTTAAGTTTTCAAATAATTTTTTAGGAAATCCCCAGTATAAGACCCTTCCACCTCACAAATCTGCTCAGGCGTTCCAGCCGCGACCAACTCTCCGCCGCGATGACCGCCTTCGGGACCGAGATCAATAATCCAATCTGATGTTTTGATAATGTCGGCATTATGCTCGATAATCAGGACTGTATTGCCGCCATCCACAAGGCGTTGTAGAACTTCGATGAGTTTATGCACATCGGCAGCGTGCAGCCCAACCGATGGCTCATCGAGCACATAAAGCGTGCGCCCAGTGGAGCGTTTGGAGAGTTCTTTTGCCAGCTTCACGCGCTGCGCTTCGCCGCCCGAAAGCGTGGGCGCAGATTGCCCAACCCGAATATAGCCCAGCCCAACCTCTTCCAAAACCTGAAGCTTCTTGATCATCTTGGGGAAAGCCTCAAAGACCTCAGCCGCGCGCTCGATGGGCATATCCAGTACATCGGCGATGCTGAACTCCTTAAATTTGACCTGCAAAGTCTCTCTATTGAAGCGCGAGCCACGGCATATATCGCAAGGCACATATACATCGGGTAAAAATTGCATCTCAATGCGCAATTGCCCTTGCCCCTTACACGCCTCGCACCTGCCACCATGCACGTTAAAGGAAAATCTGCCCGGCTTATAGCCCCGCACCTTGCTCTCTGGCAATTGCGTAAAAAGTTTACGAATCTCATCAAAAAGACCCGTATAGGTAGCAGGGTTCGAGCGCGGTGTGCGCCCGATGGGGCGTTGATTGATATTGATAATTTTATCGAGATGCTCTACCCCCTCGATACGCTCATGTTCAGCGGGGATTGTGCGTGCTCTATTGAGTGTTCTCGCCAAAGATTGGTAGAGAATATCGCCCATTAGTGTTGATTTTCCAGAGCCTGAAACGCCCGTGATACAAACCAATTTTCCTAATGGGATGGGGACATCGATATTCTTAAGATTATTAGCCCTAGCACCGATGACCGTGAGCATTTTACCGTTCCCCGTGCGTCTTTCGCTCGGGACCGGAACTTGCTTCCGTTTAGAAAGATATGCGCCAGTGAGTGACTCTGGGTGCGCTAAAATTTGCTCAGGGGTGCCTTCTGCGACTACTTCGCCCCCATGTTCACCTGCGCGGGGTCCGAGATCAAGCACCCAATCGGCGGTCATGATCGTTTCATCATCATGCTCCACTACAAGGACGGTATTCCCTAAATCCCGTAAGCCTTCGAGGGTTTTCAGCAAACGCGCATTGTCCCGCGGATGCAATCCTATAGAGGGTTCATCCAAAACATAAAGCACGCCCACCAGTCGCGAGCCGACCTGCGTCGCGAGCCGAATCCGCTGTGCTTCTCCGCCCGAAAGTGATCCCGCTGAGCGGTTGAGCGTGAGATAATCAAGCCCAACATTGACCAAAAATCCCAGCCGAGCTTCAATTTCTTTCATTATTCTTTCAGCAATGATTTTATCTCTCTCATTGAGAGTATCGTTCAGCCCTTCTGCCCATTTGAGGGTATCTAAAACGGGCAAATTGGTAATCTCGATGATATTTTTATCGCTAATCGTGACCGCGATTGCCTCTGCGCGCAGGCGTTGACCATTGCACTCCGGGCAAGGGCGATTTGACATAAATTCATCAATCCGTTTTCGCATATATTCGGAGCTGGTTTCTCTATATCTGCGCTCCAAATTGCGAATTACGCCCTCAAAAGAGCGATTGAAAACATGTTCATTTCCGCTACTGGCACTCTGATAAATAATTTCAAACTCTTCCCCTTTACTCCCATAGAGAATAATATCTAAGGCTGCCTCGGTTAATTCTGCGACAGGTTTATCGAGGTCAATTTTATAATGATCTGCGGCGGCTTTAAGCGTTTGCCAATAATAACCGCCCTCATCGCGAGGCCCGCTCCACTCAGATGAGCCAATAGCACCCGTATTGAGCGAAAGGTCTTTATTCGTGATGAGCAAATCGGGATCAATTTCAAGTTTATTGCCCAAGCCTTCGCAGGTTGGGCAAGCACCGTGTGGCGTGTTAAAAGAAAATGTGCGCGGAGCAATCTCAGAGATGCTTGTGCCGTGTTCGGGGCAGGCTAAATGCTCTGAATAATGGATGTCTTGCCCTTCTCCTTCACGTGGTGTTAGCGCAACAGTCAAATAGCCATCGCCAAATTTCAACGCTGTTTCTACAGAATCTGTTAGACGTGAACGCGCGGCATTCGCCTCTTCTTCCCCGTCTTCATGGTGAATAACTAAACGATCTACTACTGCTTCGATGGTGTGGATTTTATATCGATCAAGGTCAAATTCTTCGTCTAGGGAGCGCACATCACCATCTACACGAACACGGGCGAAACCGGCTTTACGAATCTCTTCAAAAACGGCTTGATAGGTTCCTTTGCGAGCGCGCACCAAAGGCGCAAGAAGCAAAATGCGACTTTCGTCTGGCAGAGCCTCGACCTTATCTACAATTTCTTGCGCCGATTGCTTGACAACTTCCCGTCCGCAAGTGGGGCAGTGGGGGATGCCAACACGGGCGTAAAGCAAACGCAAATAATCGTAAATCTCTGTCACCGTCCCGACCGTTGAACGGGGATTATGTGATGTAGATTTCTGGTCAATCGAAACAGCAGGGGAGAGCCCTTCGATATACTCGACATCTGGCTTATCCATCTGCCCTATAAATTGGCGCGCATATGCCGAAAGTGACTCCACATATCGGCGTTGGCCCTCGGCAAAAATCGTGTCAAAAGCCAAGGAAGATTTGCCAGAGCCAGAGAGTCCCGTGATGACAATGAACTTATCTCGGGGGATTTCAACGGTGATATTTTTAAGATTATGTACGCGTGCACCAACAACGCGGATCATGTTTTTTTGCATAAAAAGAACCTTTAAAATGTTAGGGTTTGAGAAGTTAAATATGAAGAAAGATTATAGCACATTTGTTTTTGACCTTAAGGTGACAATGTTGACAATCAATCTAGAATATTTTCTTAACTGTGGAGGAAAACACTTTTTTTTTTCAAAGAATGTCGTCACATATACAGTATGATGTCGGCTCGTGCACTCAAGTATGCTATTCACAAAGGAGATAGATATGATCAAGATTGAAAAGAGAGTTCTTTCATTGTTAGTTGTTTTTATAATGTTATTTTCCGCATTTGCTCTACCCAGTACTGTACTGGCAACAGGTGGTGCTTGCGACCCAGGGACGACAGGGGACGATGATATTACCTGCACCGGTGATACAACAGGGGATGTAGAAGCTGATGAAGGAAATGACACCATTAAGATAGAAACAGATGCTACTGTAAATGGCTTTGTTAGCGGCTCTTATGATAATGACGATATTACCAATGACGGTACTGTCACCGGATTTATTATGGGCGGCTCAGGCGATGATACCATTACGAATAATGGTATTGTGTTGGGTGATATCAAAGATAAAAGTGGAGATGTTTATAGTGAACCCCAATGTCAAGACCACAAAATGACAAAGTTAAGGTGGATAA
>JABGQT010000033.1 GCA_018648685.1 Anaerolineae bacterium | reverse complement strand
GAAAAGGCATCTGATCGTGCAAGGCATTACAGGCGCCCTTCAGCAGCAGGCGGTAAGCCTCTTGTTGGGGATTGCTGGATGGATACTGCCCGTTGAGCAGATCGAAAACCCGTGCTTTATCCAGCCCAAAAGCATCGTCGATCACCCCCAGCTTCGCTTCAGCCAGAACCTCCGGCTGGGTATGCCCCTCAATCGGTGAGACCACCCCGATGGATGTGTAATGGTTAACATCCATAAAACGCAGGGCACAAAAACGATTGAACCAGGTATACGCCACCTTATCGACCACCACCGCCTTCGACGACGCCCCAATCTCCTTCTTCAGCTCCTCAACCGCCTGCGCCTTCTCACGAATCTCGACACTATCCGTGCGCAAAACCTGCTCCATCCGAGCCGCTACCTGCTCGATCAACTGCCGCCGAGCGGCTTGTGCGAATTTCTTTAATGATGATGTGTCCATAGTTTTTCCCTGTTAACGTGATGTGTGTTGCGTGAAACGTATTGCGTAATTACCTGATACCTGACACCTAATCACCTAATACCTGATCCGCTTATTCTCTGCAATTGCCTTGAGCATCGCCTCTTTCAGCGCTGCCAAATAGGCTTCCACATCCGCTTCATCAGCGAGATAGGGTCGTTCAAAGCGCAAATCCAGTTGACGTTGCGAGACGTATTCAATCGGCTTATCTTCGGGCGTTGGCTTTGTCCAGATTGAAATCTTTGTCAACAAATCGCTGTAGCCATGCGTTTCATACTGCGCTGCCTGATCCCGTACCCCAGAGATCAAATTCTGGCGCTTGATTTGCTCTGTGACATAGCTAAAAGACTGCTCGATCTCGGTTTGCTGGCTGGCATCCAACTCGCCGTATTCCTGCATGGCTTGCATCCGACCCTGCAAATCAGAGATCTTTCTCAACGCTTCATCCTTCTGGGCTTTGAGCTGCGTTTCGACCTCGCTCTTCAAGCTATCCATCAGACGCTTCGCATCCCGCATCTGGTTGCCCTTGAAAGAATTCGGCGCAGTCAAAATCGCTTGCAGTTCAGCCAGTTTCCCTTCGCCTACCGCCGCAAAATTGGACTGCTGCATCTGCATGAACTGCCGCACATCATCGTAAATCTCACGATTACTCCCGCTCATAAAACGGCGCACAGGGTCGAGTAGGTCTTCCTTCATGTTGAGCAATTCATCTTCTCGGCTAGGAAGCTCGTTGAAATAATAGGCGTAATCTTTGCCCGTCAACTCACTGAGCGTCTGAATAGGTTGCGCCAAAGTATCCAGAAAAGGATATTGCATCTTTTGGGCAGCCAGTTCACGCAGTTCTGCGAGCATTTCCCGCAGCGAATCACGAGTTTCCGCGCCGAGGGCTTTGGCTTCGTTCGCCGTCGCAGGGCGGTCAAAGTAATTGCGATAAAAATCTTTCAACCATCTAATCTTAGGAGGCGAGACAACTTCCTGCGGCGACAAAATAATATTGCCAAAGCCATAGGTATTCTTGAGCGCCCGTTCCAAATCGGCATCTTCTAAAATATTCGAATCAGCGCTGGCTTCGATCTTGCCCCGTCCCACCAATTGCGCCACCAAACACTGCATCGCAGCCAAATACCAGCCATAAGGTTTTTTGCTGAAATGTTCTTCGATACTTTTCAAGGTGATGCGAGTGCCTGCATTCTTGTTAGACTGAACAAAACCTAAAATTTCCTGCTCTGCCTCACCCAAGCTCAAATCATCACCCCCGAACATAGACCCTTTGCTCAAATCAAGATATTTGCGGATCTCGTTTTCCGAGTAGGAAGTTTTCAACATGCGTAAATTGGGGTAGGTGCGTGAGACCAACTCGTTGCAACCCTTCACAATCCGTGTCTTTGGGTCTGTCCCTGCAATTTCGGCTTCCTCACCCGAAACTAAAAAACGTGCCTGGCTAATCAGCTCATACGCTTGTGCCTGAATTTTCTTAAAGCGCTCTGTATTCTGAATGCCCTTATTGCCTAGAATACCTCGAACCGATTCCCTCTGGGTGGTCGAGTGATTGATCCTGATATATTTCTCGGTCTGCTTGTAGTAACGCAAATCTTGAATAAAACGGGCATTGGCAGACATCACAATCATCAACTCAGGTCTGCCCAAGGAATACCCTTTCAGAAGATCAATATTATTGACATTCTCGCTGAAGGGAGAAATGAAATGAACCGTCAATTCATACTCACGTCCAATAATCTTGTCATCCAATTTCTTGGTAAAGGGATAGTCTTGCTTGGTGACGTCGTAACGGATTTTCCGATCCATCATTGTAAAGAGCAGTTCTTCAAGCGCTTTTGAAGTATCGCCCGAATCAATATTCGTGCTCTTGATTTCCTGCTCAATATCTTTTTCGTCTTCGGTCAGATATTCGTATGTCTCACCGTTGCGCTGAATATAGGTCTGCTGCTCTAAAAGAGCCAAGGCTTCTTCAACTTCCTTCCGAAGGACGGCAACATCCTGGTCAAAGCGTTCCTGCAATAGCACTCGTAAATTGCGTGGCGTGGCATTGAAACCCTTAACATACTTGACCAAAAAGAGCGCTTTCAGCACCCGTTTGGCGAAATCACTGTCCAAGTGTTTCTCGGCTAATAAAATAGAGCGCTGCATTTGCGCTTTCAGTGCTGCATGTAAACCCTTATACATACGATCAAAGGTGGCAAGCTCTCCGACATTTTGTTGAGAAATATCAATCGCAACTTGTTGAAAAACACCCAGCATCGAACGTTCGCCTACTGAACGGTGCTGCCCTTCAAAAGCATTGTGCAGTGAAAGCGCTTCGATGGCTTGCTGAAAAAGTGGAAATTGGTAAGGAATAAAGGGATAGCCATTTACAAAATCCTGCTCATCCCTGAAGCCGCGATATTTGGTTGCTCCATCGGTAAAATCAAAAAGCGTCCCAAAATTATTCTTCTCTTTCCCGTACAGATCCTGACAGTAACTCTCGCCAGTCGTATTCTTCTTCAACAATCTTTTCTGGATGACTTCATCCACATTTTGGCTAGTAAGCTTCATGCGTGTTTTGAAACGATCCTGAATCTTTGAGAAATCTGAAGTTTGTTGTTTGCTCATCCCACCGAGAACAGAATCCATTTCTTCTTGCGCGGTCACAATCACCCAGGACTGCCCATTACATTTCGTTGCCAAACTTTCGGCAATCGTCTGCAAGTTGGTCATCAACTTGACATTATCTGCGATATATTGGCCGATTTCATCGACAAAGAAATTCAAGCGAAAGCCTGCTTCCTGGCGCTGAATATAAGCGTTGACTTCTTCTGCAAAATCTTCAATCGACATCTTGTATTCTTCACGGTAGGCATCAATAACGTTCTTGTTGCTCTCTACCGATGTCCCCGAGATTTGTGCATAGGCTTTGGCGATATTGCTCTTTTCGAGCATGACTTCTTCGCGTCCCACAGACCAATCCTTACCAGCCACATCTTGGTAAGCAGCTTTAAAAGCATCATATTCGCCGCGTTTATCCAGATCGCTTTCAAAATGAGCGACATAGCCAAATTTGCCATAATAGCCGCGCATTTCGTTGAAGACTTTTACAAAAACAGCCAAAACAGCATCAATCTCTTTCTTGGAGATCGTATCCGCTTTTTGGTCGATATTGAATAAAATACTTCTGGAAGGAATATGGGCAGCGCGGCTCAGATCGCCTTTGAGCATCGCATTATGCTCAACCTTAAGCAGGAAATATTCCAATGCAGACTGCCCGTCAATCTCCTGATTCTCGAGCAAAAGTGCCAGCATTTTGAGCAAGTGAGATTTACCGGAGCCAAAGAAACCGGAAATCCAAACGCCGTTTGCTCCCTGATAATCGGTATAGGCACCCAGGAAGTTTTCCATACTGCGCGAAACTTCATTGGTGATGACATACTCTTCGGCTTCAAGCCGAAGACTTGCCATATCATCCGCTTTGATTACGCCTTCGATTGTGCGGTCAACTGGTTTTACAAAAATATCGTAAAGTTGCATAAGTGGAACCCCTTCTAAACTTGATATAGATAGATATTGAACGCCCGATAGTATTTATCGTCGTGAATCTTTCCGAACAGATCCAATGACGCGCCCTCTTCCAGCGATTGTATATACTCACCGGGGAAGAACATCACGGTTGGTTTATCTTTTGCGGTACTTTGTAAATTATTCAGCACAGTGTGAGAACGAATATAAGGAAAAACTTCGCCTACTCCAGAGATGAACATGACATCAAAATCGCCCTCATCCATCTTCTCATTAATCGCAGGAATTAAATGGTGCTCAGGGTCCAAAACACTCTGGAGCAATTCTTTCAACTCTGCCTTGCTCATTTCCGCTTCGTTCTCCAGAACCCGTTCCCATATTCCTCTTTTTTTCAAAAGTTCAATGCTCAGCTCATACAGGTCGATATTTAAAACGCGAATCCCCCTGTTATTGAGCGCATTGGAAAGGCTGGCGATATTCCTTTGCATCTCATCGTGTTCTTGTGGATGAAAAGGACAAATGAAAAACGGGACTTCGTTTCCCAAACCTTGCATTTTCAAGAAACGCTCGCTACTAATTGCGTTGAGAAGATGCTTGTATCTTTCAGCTATCAGTCGGTTTTGCAGGTTATACATAGTTTGATGAATCACCTTTCTGAAAGGTTGATTTTGTGAAGAGGGAAAATCTGATAGCTTGTTGGGGCATCTGGTTCTAAGGCTGCCTCAACTCTTGGCGAGAGTAGGGTTGGCATGATAAAGTGCTCTGCTGAAATCACATTTGCTTCCCTAAGCATACGAAAAATCACCTGCCTGAGCTTTGCTTGCGTGGATGCAGTAATCTCATCAAGCTCACTGTGCCAGTCTGCTTTCCGACTGTAAAATGCCTCATAATCCAAGGAAGAAAGTTCAAAATTCAAGCTCATAAACTTTTCGCGAACGACTTCAATTGCAAATTCCTGGATATAAGAATAGGTCTTGCTGACTGCAAACCAAAGCAACTGCTTTTGTTCTTCGACTGTCCCATCTACCAATAATTCCAATTGTAGATCTGATAATTCACGTAGCCTTTGCATAAGCTCGTGTAAAACCCGAATACCACTGCTACTAGCTCTGGCTTGAAGCAAATTCTTTTCTTTGATGGTTGCTTTTGTTTCATCCCAGTTCTTGCAAGCCAAATACACATCAGCAACAATCACCGATTCCGAGATGGAAAGACTGGCAGCAGTAAAAGAAAGTTTATATTTTTGAGAATTCATCATCGCAATCAATAAAAAACGCCGCTTTACTCAATTTGAGAAAGCGGCGAAAGTGTGCTAAGATTTTTTAATACCACGCGCCGCTTGCGTGGGTTTGCGCCGGGAGTGTTTCAGCACTGACCGGCGTTTTTTCTTCCCGAAAGTATAGCATAATTGTAATTAGCGAAAGCTTACAACGAACCCTGCTATTTATCC
>JABGQT010000073.1 GCA_018648685.1 Anaerolineae bacterium | reverse complement strand
GTAACCTAAGTGTAACCTTTTGACTGATTTTTTATCCTGTTTGTACGGTAGAGAAGTTGAAGATAACCCCGTCAATCAAAAAGTGGCACTGGCTTTGCTGCAAAAAGCTGGTCACTCAGTAGATATAGCAAATAATGGCAAAGAGGCTATAGAAATGCTCCAGAAGAAAAAGTATGGCCTTGTATTGATGGATATTCAAATGCCTATTATGGGTGGTTTTGAAGCTACTCGCCAAATCCGTGCTTCGGAGGCGGAGGAATCGCATATTCCCATTATTGCGATGACCGCCCACGCAATGAAAGGCGATAGAGAACGTTGTATCAAAGCCGGGATGGATGACTATATCTCCAAACCAATTGATAAGCGTTCACTTTTCACAACGGTCAATCGTTGGAGTCAAAAGTCGCCACCTGTTGTTGAAGAAATAGAAGATTTTTCTAAGATCCCTTCAACTTTTGGGGATGAAAAGACCGCTCTCGACGCTCAACCTTTGGCTGGATTCCGTTCAGAAAACGCCCCTCCTGTAGATATAGAGGATGCCCTTCCTCGTTTTGGCAATGATCGCAAGTTTTTCTTTGAAATGAGTCAAGATTTTCAAAAACAACTCCCTGAAAATGCTACGAAAATGAAAGCAGCCTTAGCTAAGAAAGATGCAATAGTCATTAATAATTTGGCTCATGCGCTAAAAGGTATTGCGGCCACATTTTCAGCTACAAAGTTGGCAAGCCTAAATGCAGTCTTGGAAGAAAAAAGTCAAAAAGGTGATCTCGGCCAGGCAGATGACCTCATCACAGAAATTGCCAAAGAGATAAAGCTCGTTATTGCGTATTTACAAGAATTAGAAGAGTCAGAAAAATTAAAATCTTAATCCAATAGGCAAAAACAATGATCAAAATCCTTTCTATTGACGACGAAAAAATTTTTCACAATATGATCATCCACGCGCTCAAAGGGGGCGACTATCAAGTTGAAACAGCCCTTAATGGCAACGAGGGAATCCAAAAAGCACGCGCCTTCAAACCCGATCTCATCATTACCGATGTAATGATGCCCGACATGAATGGCTACGAAGTAACAAGTGCTCTACGCCGCGAAGATGAATTTGCTCATACCCCTATCCTTGTACTCACTGCTCAATCAGATATGCAGGCAAAACTTGAAGCCTTTGAAGCCGGAGCTGATGATCACCTCACCAAACCTTTTGTCCCTCAAGAGTTGCTTGTACGTATAGAAGCGCTATTGAGACGTTCACAGCGGACTATAGACACACGCAAAGCGAGCACTTTAGCTGAAGAAAAATCCCGCCTAATTGCCGTACATAGCTTACGAGGTGGAACAGGCTGTTCTTCTCTTGCTGTTAATCTTTCACTTGCCATGCGAGAGCTTTGGCAGAAACCCACGCTTCTTCTTGATCTTGCGACAACCGCTGGACAAGTCGCGCTAATGCTAAATACCCCTCTCAAGCGCACTTGGGCAGACCTTGCTCGTTTTAGCGCAGGGAATATTGATATTGAAGCTATCAACTCGGCTATTAATCAGTATGAGAACGGTCTTTCTTTTATTCCTTCGCCAACTTTACCTTCAGAAGCAACACCCTTAGAAAAAGAAACACTAAAAACTGCCCTGAAAATGCTTGCAAAAAAGTACAGCTATATCTTCGCTGATCTGCCCCACGACTTTCACCCGATGACTCTCAGCACCCTTGATGAAGCCGATCTGATCCTATTGGTGGTTGCTCCAGAGATGGCATCTATTCGCGCGGCCGCAGCGGCCTTGGATACTTATAGTAAATTAGGGTATCCGCCTGAAAAAATCATCTTGGTTTTGAATGCCATTATGCCTCGCTCAGGGTTGTCAAAAGAAAAAATAGAAAGTGCCCTTTCCTTACCCATCACAGTTACGGTTCCCTATGTAGCAGACAAATTCGTTCACGCAATTAATTACGGGCAGCCCTTCCTTTCCAAATATCCAGAAGAGACAGCATCAAGTTTATTTGAAGATTTTGCCTTTTATCTTAGTCAAAGCGAGCATAAAGAAGAGAAACCCGCTGTCCCAAGCGAAACCTGGCAGCGAGTTTATAAGCGGATCATAGCACGAAAGAAAAAGTAGTCATCTCGATCAGGGCGCGAGATCACTATATCCCGGCATCACTTGACATTTTCCATAGAAAAACAGTGCTCTCGCGTATAAGCGAGAACGCTGTTTTTTCTAATTGGGGCTTTCACTCAGGCAGGCGTGCGTCGCACCAACTATGACAAAAATATGGTGAAGAAGAAAATATAGCGAGATTTTTTTAGGCTTTACGAAACACATAATTCACAGTACGATTTTCACATACTGATTTCTCGAAAATACCACTCTTTTAGGAAAAAATATGAAAAAAACAACTCGCACCGAACACGACTTACTTGGCTATAAAGAGGTTCCCGCCGAAGCCTATTACGGGATCCATTCTCTACGCGCTGTTGAAAACTTTCCCATCTCCGGCACAAAAATTAGAGCCTACCCGGAGCTTGTTAACGCCTTGGCTTCTGTCAAAAAAGCCTCAGCATTGGCAAACCATCAATTTGGCTTACTCGATGATAAACGTAAAGATGCCATTGTCCGCGCTTGCGATGATATTCTCGCTGGCGAATTGCACGATTGCTTTGTGGTAGACATCATTCAGGGCGGTGCAGGCACTTCTACAAATATGAACGCAAACGAAGTTATCGCTAATCGTGCGCTCGAATATCTTGGGCATCCGCGCGGGGCATATCACGAATTGCACCCTGTAGAACATGTCAATATGAGCCAAAGCACCAATGACGTTTACCCCACTGCGATCAAAATCGCCTTGCAGTCAAAGATCAATCTTCTCATTGACGCAATGGGCATACTACAAGAATCTTTCGAGAAAAAAGCCGAAGAATTCTCCGATATTCTTAAAATGGGGCGCACACAACTTCAGGATGCTGTCCCGATGACTTTGGGGCAAGAATTTGGGGCTTTTGGGATCATGCTCTCAGAAGACAGAGATCGCTTGCGAGAAGCCTCCTTACTCATTAGAGAGATCAATCTCGGGGCAACTGCTATCGGGACGGGCATTAATGCGCCCAAAGGCTACGCAAATGTTGTCTCCGGCATTCTCAGCGAGGTAACGCAGATTCCGCTCGTCATCGCGAGTAACCTCGTCGAAGCCACGCAAGACGCGGGTGCGTTCGTCCAGCTTTCGGGGGTGCTAAAACGTGTCGCTGTTAAATTATCCAAAACATGCAACGACCTGCGGCTGCTTTCATCGGGTCCCCGCGTTGGTTTTAACGAAATCAATCTCCCTCCCGTGCAAGCTGGCTCCAGCATTATGCCCGGCAAGGTCAATCCCGTTATTCCCGAAGTCGTTAACCAGATCGCCTTCGAAGTGATCGGCAACGACGTGACTGTCTCCTTTGCAGCAGAAGCAGGACAATTACAATTGAACGCTTTCGAGCCGATTATCGTCCGCAATCTCTTCAACAGCCTTCGATTTTTACGACATGGGTGCACTACACTCGCATCTCGGTGCATTGTCGGCATTACCGCCAACCGCGATAATCTGCGTGATATGATCGATAAATCCATCGGCATCGTGACCGCGCTCAACCCCCATATCGGATATGAAAACGCGAGTGCAGTCGCCGCAGAAGCACATAAAACGGGCAAAGGCGTGATGGAAATTGTGCTGGAAAAAGGATTACTGAGCAAAGAAGAACTGGATGAAATCCTGCGCCCCGAAGCGTTAATTGGGAATTAAAGGAGCACACGTGTTTTGAGCTTGCTTCCGCTTATTGGCGTTTGTGTGATGATTGATATCGCACGGCAGTAAACCAACCGTGCTAGATTGACAAAGCCCACTCAAGCGGACTACAAAGCCTCGCAAATTTAAAGATTTTGCGAGACTTTGTTTTTCCAGAACAAGTCACGCTAAAAGCGTGACCTACTGAATACTGATTACTCTTTCACTGATCTACTGGTGCTTACTCTTGCCACTCCAATTCATACTCGCCGATCAAAACCGTGTCACCTTCTTTAATCCCTTTTTCACGGAGGGCAACGTCAATTTTTAAGGCTTGCATCACTTTCTGGAAACGACGGATTGAGCCATAATGCCCCCAATAAGTCATTGCTGCAGCACGCTCAATCGCTTGTCCGCTAATTTGCCAATCGCCCTCGTTGATGCGGTGGATCTCAAATTCATTGGGGTCAGTTTCTACGCGATAAACAGGCATGGGCGCATCTTTTTCGACGGTAGGCATTTTCGACAATTCTTCTACTGCTTTGAGTAGTAATTTGCGAATATCGGTGCGTGCCAAAGCGGAAATCGCCATAATTTGATAGCCCCGTTCTTCAAGAGCTGATTTGACTTCTTCCCAGCGTTCGGCAACTTCGGGCTGATCCATTTTGTTGAAGGCAATGATTTGCTTTTTTTCACCCAATAATGGATCAAAGAGAGAAAGCTCGGTATTGATCTGGCTAAAATCGGCGATGGGGTCTTCTCCCATGCCATCCAGCAAGTGGATGAGAACCCGCGTCCGCTGAACATGGCGCAGGAATTCATGCCCCAAACCGACACCTATGGATGCGCCTTCGATCAGGCCAGGAATGTCGGCTAGAACAACGCTCTCGAATTCATCAATTTGTGCAACACCTAAATTGGGAATCAGAGTCGTAAAGGGGTAAGCACCAATTTTGGGTTGGGCATTTGTCAGGGCGGCGAGGAGTGTTGATTTACCGGCATTGGGGACGCCGACCAAGCCGATATCGGCGATCAATTTCAATTCCAGGCGGATATTTTTTTCCATGGGCGGTTCGCCTTTTTCCGCTGTACGTGGTGTTTGGTGACGGGAGTTTTTGAAATGAGTATTGCCACGCCCACCACGTCCGCCTTCACAGATAATTATTTGCTGCCCTTCTTCGGTTAGATCACCGAGCAGTTCGTCTGTATCGGCATCATAGACCAATGTCCCTGCCGGGACATGAAGCATGAGATCATCGCCAGATTTGCCATAGCGATTATTGCGCCCGCCCCGCTCGCCATTTTTAGCAAGGAAGCGGCCTTTATGGCGAAAAGTGGCGAGGGTGTTCATGTGTTCCTTTACTTCAAAGATGACGTCGCCACCTTTGCCGCCGTCACCCCCATCGGGTCCGCCACGCGAGACGTATTTTTCACGGCGAAAGTGAATGATCCCATCGCCACCTTTGCCAGAGCTTACGTAAATTTCTGCTTGATCTATAAACATAGTTTTTTAGTTGAGTAGTTTTTTAGTTGAGTAGGGCGGAGTATTCTATCACTTTTCTTTGATTGTACCAGTTCAATTTATTAAATCAGCAATTCTCAAAACTATTGAGCTTCATCGGAATTATTTTTTAAAGCTAGACAAAAACTACTTTTCGTTTTTTCTCAATGATATAATTTCTTTGTGGGTTAGTTTTGACGCCCAGAGTCATTTAGGTGGAAAAAAGCGCCGCATAATACTGTACTTTTAACATTATGCAGCACTTTGCGCGGTCTAATGATAAAAATTATGGGTTTGGAGTCGTTTTCTGCCGTATAATATTCAAAACGTAGTATTAGGCGGAAGTTTTCTCCGCCTATCACCTAGTTGAACTAAGCGCTTCGCGCAGGTAAAAGCAGGA
>JABGQT010000065.1 GCA_018648685.1 Anaerolineae bacterium | reverse complement strand
AGAACGGAGATCAGTCATAGTCAATTTCCGGAGGCGTCCATTGGCTTTTTTCTCGAATACGGATCAGCGTTTCAATGGCGATCAACCCAAGAGCCAGGCCGATGGCGATGGAGATATTAGCAACTTTTCCAAGTTGTAGCCAAGCGAGCGTTGCACCATAAAAACCTACCCAGAGGGCTTGGCGCGTGATGATATTGGCTGCGGGGAATTTTTTATCGAAACGGCGATGGAAAAAGTAAACAATAGGGAGGGCTGTACCGCTAAGAGCGAGGGTTGCGAGAAAGAAAAATGCCCAACGAGGTAAAAGGGTAGGAAGGGTAAAGCTGACAAGAAAGTAAAGCCCAACCCAGCCGCTAAGGGCAAGGGTCAATGTAGGCAGGAGATAGGGGCGAAAAGAAGGTTTCATTTTTTATCCGCAGATTTCGATAAGCTCAATGGAAATTGGGCAGTTTTTATTCTTTTTTGGTGAGCAAAATTATACCGCAGAGGAGATTTTAGCAATTGAGCAGAGGAGACAGACGTGCGTTGCACCAACTTCGATACAAAAAAGCCCATCGACAAGCATATTGCCTGTCGATGGGCAGATTCTTATCATCTTGGTGCGATGCACCTTTTGAGCCGGCCACGCTTGAAGCGTGACCTAACTTTATCATTATAGCTCGTCGGCGATCTCAAAAAAATTAGATACCAAAAAGGGGTCAAAAAGGATATGGCTATTTTCCTTGATCATTTTTAGCGTTACTTCTTTCGATTGCCCTTTATGATAAGGTCGGTCGCTAGAAACTGCATCGTAAAAATCGGCAAGTGCAAGAACGCGCCCTGCAAGGGGGATTTCTTCTCCCTTTAAACCAAAAGGATATCCGCTCCCATTCCATCTTTCATGATGGTACAAAATAAAAGGGATCGCTGGTTTGAGATGATCAATTCCATTAAGCATTTCTACGCCCTTTTCGGGGTGTTTGTACACAATTTCCCACTCTTTAGGCGTAAAAGAGCCTTTTTTGGTCAAGATATTGGTAGGCACAACAAGTTTGCCTATATCATGCAAAATTGCACCGAATTCTAAAACAGAAAGAGAGGCTTCGTCCCAACCCAATTGCTTTCCAAAACGAAGAGCAATATTACATACCCGATCAATATGTCCACGCGTGTATGGGTCGCGGGCTTCAATGATATTTGCCATCAACAAAACTGTTTGCAGATGAGCTTCGCGCGTATCAAAAAGCTGCACTGCTTGGCGCCGATCCAGGCGAATACGCACGGCATCTAATAACTCTTGAGCGTCAAAGGGTTTAAAAAGATAATCGTCTACGGCTAAACGACGCGCCTGAGAGAGATTTCCCGTTTGTGAATATGCACTCAGAAATAAAAAGGGGACAGCGTTCCCTTTTTCTCGTGAACGAACAGCCCTAAGAAAGGCAAAACCGTCCATTTTTGGCATCGCAATATCTGAAACAACCAAATCTGGCGAGGTACGGTCAAAAATCTCCAAAGCTTCTTTTCCGTCTTTAGCCAATATAACTTCATAGTTTTGCATTCTCAAGATCGTTTGAGCAAGTTCACGCAAGTCACTGTTGTCGTCTACAACAAGAATCTTTTCTTTCACAATGTTATTTCCTTTGCAGCTTTTGAATTAAAGCATTTTCAAACAACATAATTATTTAAGTCAACCTTGAGAGAGTTGATTTAAAACGCCAACATTCTCTTGAGAATAACTCTCGCAAGGTTCTTTCCAAACATTTCTCTTGATTATGCATTAAGGCCCCCAGCGGGGTTGCCAATCACAAATATCGTTGTCGGTTAGACGGCGCAAATCACTGCCGTCGGTACGCATAATATAAATTTCACACCCAAGGTCTTCACCATAATGGTCAAAATAAGCGGTGAAGGTAACCCACTGCCCATCGGGTGAAAAACCGGGACCTTGGCTATTGCCACCATCGGGCGTGATCTGATGCAGATTTGAGCCATCTTCGTTCATTAGATAGAGTTCTCGATTCCAGGGAGGGCCAGAATAAGTCACGATTTCTCCACGCGGAGACCAATCCGTACGCCCGCGCAAACGGCTCATCTCGTTGATTTGAAGCGGGCTTCCGCCTGTGGGCTTAATTCTGTACATTTGAATAGTACCGTTAAAATCCGACGCAAATAGAATCTCATCCCCATCGGGTGACCACGTCGGGTCCCAACCTGATCTATAAACCTGATGTGGGTTGCTTCCATCTCTATTCATCACCCAAATCGCATGCTCAGATGTTGGTGTCCAATGCGTAAAGGCGATTTGGCTACCATCAGGGGAAATTTCTGGTGCGGTGAATACGCCAAGCCCGTTTGTTATTTGCGTTACCAGACCATCGAGCGTGATCTCATAAATATCGTATACATTTTCGCTACCAAATTGAGCGTAAACAATACTCTGCCCATCTGGTGCCATCGAGGGATAAAAATGACGGGTATAGTCTTCGGTGGTCAGACGGCGTTGCCCTGTACCATCGGCATTCATAATGCAAATCTGGTCGCTCGATTGAACTTTGAAGACTTGGCAGACATAGGCTATTTTGCCGGTCGGGTTGGCGGGGTCAGGTGTGAACGAGGGGGTTATCTCCACAAGGGGAGCAAGTGTGGGCTGAGGGCGTGTCGGCATTCCCGTCAGAGCAATTTCAGTGGCAAGCTCAAAAGGGTCTCTGGGCGTTTGCGTGGCGGGCATATTACATCCAACTAACAATAAAAGTAAAAGCAGAGGGAAAATCCTGCGCATTGATCTCTCCAATATTTTTCTGATAATCATAACCGAAAAAGAAAAAAAAGAGCGAGCCGTCGGCTCGCTCTTGAAATCACTTATCCAGATTTAAGGTGGTGGCAGGAAATCCCACGGGTTCACTTTCCCGTAGATCGATGTCATCAGCTCAAAATGCAAATGTGAGCCAGAAGAACGCCCTGTGCTACCAAAAGCACCAATCGCTTCACCTTGCCCCACGCTTTGCCCACAACCTACGTAAATGGCACTAAGATGAGCGTACATAGACTGAAAACCAGTGCCATGATCGATCATGACGACATTGCCGTAACCATAATTATTCCAGCCAGAATAAACAATTACGCCGGCGTCAACAGCAAAGATTCCTGCGCCTTCGTGACCAGCAATATCAATACCGCGATGATTCGTTTGCGGCGACCAATCGTAGCCAGAAAGATAATGGTTTGCTGCGGGCCAAACAAAAGTTCCAAAGCCAATTGCGCCGCCCGTGATCGGTTCACAAGCCCCATCGCCAAGAATATAAGAACTGGCGGGGTCTTCACGCGTTACGCCGATAGGCGCACTCCATGAAATAAAGAGTCTTTCGCCACCAGGTACGATCAGGTTGGTTCCGGGCGCTATATTTGGGTTGGCATAATCGCCAATGCTTTCTGCGCTCAAACGGTTTGCAGGGTAATCGACGATCACATCGGGAGTAACGCCAAAAAATTCTGCCACGCCGTTCAGACCATCGCCATCTTGCCATTCATAATAGGTGCCATTTACAGGCAAAATAACCAGCTCTTGTCCCGCTTTGAGATTATGAGGATCATCCAATAAGATATTGTAATTTCCCCACAAAACGGTTTGCGGGGTAACACCATACTGTTCAGAAATAGCAAATACGGTATCGCCCTCCTGAACATCATAGGTTGTTACTTCCAACCGTGGGCGGGATGGGATCGTTGTGTGTATCTTGGCCAAGCGCGCGATCCCTTGAGCGTTAGAGATGGCCGGAAGCGCCTCTGCGCCAAACTCAACCGCAAAAGTAGGCTGGGCTTCTGCTGCCTGCACGCTTTCTCCCGCTTCTCTATTTGGCGCATCTTTGTAGAATCCCTGCATAAGCAAGATCACGCCAATAACAGCAATCAGAAAGAGAGCATTTGTTGCCATACGCAAAGCGGACTCGCCCAAGCCCAATTGGAGGAGCATTTCTGTCCAGCGGGCGAAAAAATTTGGCGGTCTTTCAGAACGGGGTGCTTCAGCAGAATCCCCCTGCTGTGCTTCGAAGTTATCGTTATTTACATTATTATCCATAGATTTCACTGGTCGGCATCATATCATGGGCAAAATAGAGCGTCAAGCAGTGAAAAGGCTTCTATAATAAAGAATTAAGAAAGGAGAGTACGGCGTAAGTATGTTGCATATTCTTGATCGAGCCAGCAGGGGAAAGGAGTTTTGTTTTTTTCATGATTTTTAATTACCAAGACTTTTGTCTTAGCATTTATTCGATGCCAATTACTTTACTTCGTCTTTCCAGCAAGATTGTATCTCGCCAGCGACCGTCCAGTTTGGCGATCTTTTCTCTTCTGCCAATTATTCTAAAACCAAATTTTTCATGCAACCTCAGTGTGGCTTCATTCTCCGGGAATATGCTGGAATAAAGTGTCCAAATTCCTTTCTCCTCTGAAGAAAGAACAATCTTCTCCATCAAATTTGAACCAATCCCTTTTCCGTGTACATCCGTATTGACATAAACACTCACCTCAGCTACACCCGAGTAGACCTTTCGCGCAGAAACTGGAGACAAAGCAATCCATCCAAGAAGTTTTTCATTTTCTACGAAAACAAATCGCGAATGAGAAAGATGCTTTGCACCCCAATCGGCCCAAGAAGGCACTTCTGTCTCGAAGGTGGCGTTTCGGGTTTCAAGTCCCATTTTGTATATTTCAAGGATACGGGGGCCATCTTGGCCAGTCATCTCTCTGATCACGGATACCTTCTCCTTTTCATTATTTGAGAAACTGATTTTGGGGATGGATAATGTGGATGGTTGCGCCCCATTATAGCCTCTTTCCCGCTTCGCCCGTGCTTTGGGCTTGTCTCCGCTAAAGGGAATAGATGCAGTGAAAAATCGCATCCCGTCAAATCTCATCTTCATTGGACTTGACAAAGAACAATATGTATATATAATTACTACAAATGAGTGCAAACAGTCAATTCTCAGTCATGGTTCATATCTTAACCGCTCTGGCTGCCGCGCCTGTACCTGTATCATCTGCCGCAATTGCAGACAGCGTCAATACGAACCCTGTCACAATTCGTAAGGCGATTGGCAAATTGCGTGTAGCAGGTTTGGTTGAGACCATCTCCGGCAGCAAGGGGGGCGCAACTTTACGTAAAGATGCCAGCCAAATTACTTTGGCAGATATTCTTGAAATAGTAAAAGAAGATTGTTTAGGGAAGCACGCTAATCCACCAAATCCGAATTGCCCTGTTGGCGGGAATATTCAAAAAGTTATGCGTAATATCCACGAAGAATTAGATGGTTTAATAACAGAAACGCTTGCAAAAAAAACAATCAATGACATTTGGGAAGAGATAAAAGCGACACTTTAGTTTTTTTTACTCAAATATGTAGTATATTTTACTACATATCGTATTTTATTTAGGAGAATGAAATGAACGATAAAAAAGAAATCGCACGAGAGTATTACAAAGCCCTATATTCCGCAAAATATAAAGAGGCAATAGCCACCCATTTAAGCGATACCTATATTGAGCATCAAATCGGGGTCGGTTTCAGCAAACAAGGTCTGGCGAACTATATGCGTCAACATCTTGCCGAAAACCCCGCCCACGAGCTTATTATTCACCGTGAAATCGCACAAGATGACCTTGTCTTTTTCCACGCCGACGAAAAATTAGCAGGTGGAGAAATGATCGCACGTGGAGAACTCTTTCGCTTTCAAGGCGACAAAATCGTCGAGCATTGGTCAGCAGGACAGGAACACCCTAAAAAGACCGTCAGTGGACGCAGCCTAACCGACGGCGCAGGCGTAGATTATTCGAGTAACACTGGTCGTCAGCACGCTCAACTCACCGCAGATTCTTATTACAAGACCTTTGTCGAACTGCGCACCGATCTCATTCTCTTCACCACAACGGAACGATATTATCAGCATAATCCCAGGACAGCAGATGGTAGCCAAGCCTTTTTCAAGGGCGTATCGCTCTTCAAAAAACTGCGTTTTCTGGGCATCAAATTACATTTAGACATCAAAAAGACCATCGCAGAGGGGGATTTTGTCGTTACTATGAGCAATATCGGTTCAAAACCTATCCTGCCCAACTCCATCGTTTTTGATCTCTTCCGTGTTCAGGTCGACGGTAAAAAAGATGAGCATTGGGATGTAACAGAAACAATCAAACCCAAAGAAGCAATAACAAAAGTATTCTAATAAAAAAAGCAAATCGCCTTCCAAAATTCGGAAGGCGGTTTTTTGATAGCTATGGCACATAACTCAGAAGCTCCTTCAACGCTATATCCATAGATTTAAGCTTATTTCATATTTTCAACATGAGCTATCTGTGTTATGAGCAAGTCACACTACTCAACCCAATCAAAAGTCCGCGCAACGGCTTTCTTCCAATCTTTGTAGAGTTTCTCTTGCTTATCGGCATCCATCTCTGGTGACCATTCTTTATCGCGTCCCCAGTTGGCGCGCAGTTCGTCGAAGTTTTTCCAGAATCCGACTGCCAGCCCCGCCGCATAAGCCGCGCCGAGGGCGGTTGTTTCTGCGACTTTCGGACGGATAACGGGGACATTGACCATATCGGCTTGGAATTGCATTAGCGTTTCGTTGAAGACCATGCCGCCATCCACTTTTAGGGCGGTTAATTTTACGCCGGAGTCTTTCTCCATCGCATCGAGGACTTCGCGAGTTTGGAAGGCGGTCGCTTCGAGGGTGGCGCGGGCGATATGACCTTTGTTGACGTAGCGCGTCATGCCTACGATGGCACCGCGTGCATCACTGCGCCAGTAGGGGGCGAAGAGTCCGCTAAAGGCGGGGACAAAGTAAATCCCACCGTTATCTTCGACGCTCGTGGCTAATTCTTCCACATCTTCTGATTTTTCGATCATCCCCAAATTATCGCGCAGCCATTGGACGAGTGCGCCCGCTATCGCAATCGAGCCTTCGAGGGCGTAAACGGCGGGGGTGTCGCCAATCTTGTATCCGAGCGTGGTTAGCAAGCCCGAGTTTGACGGAACCGGTTTCTCGCCCGTGTTTAGGAGCATAAAACATCCGGTGCCGTAGGTGTTCTTGGCTTCACCCACGTTGAAACATGTCTGACCGAAAAGCGCTGCCTGTTGATCGCCGAGGTCTCCGGCAACGGGCGTTCCTTCAAAGACACCGTCCAGCGCAACGGGTCCCATCTCCACATGCCCATAAACTTCTGACGACGAGCGAATTTCCGGCATCATCGAGCGCGGGATGTCCATCAGCGCGAGGAGTTCATCGTCCCAATCGAGGCTTTCCAAATCCATGAGCAAGGTGCGGGAGGCGTTGGTCACGTCGGTGACGTGTTTGCCTGTCAAGTTCCAGATGATCCAGGTATCCATATTGCCAAAATAGAGATCACTGGCATCGGCGAGTTTGCGCGCGTCTTCGACATTATCCAAAATCCACTTTACTTTGGGACCAGAAAAATAAGTCGCCAGCGGCAGCCCGGTTTTGGCACGCAGACGATCCTGCCCACCCTCTTTGGCGAGTTCGTTGCAAATCCCGTGCGTGCGCGTATCCTGCCAGACGATGGCATTGTAAACTGGCTCACCCGTGTGGCGATTCCAAACCACTGCCGTCTCGCGCTGGTTGGTGATGCCGATAGCGGCAATATCGCTCGCATCAATGCCGCCCTTCTCCAACGCGCCCTTCATTACATCGTGCGTGCGCACCCAAATTTCGAGCGGATCATGTTCCACCCAGCCGGGCTTGGGGTAAATTTGGCGGTGTTCTTTTTGGTCAACGGCAACAATTTCGCCCATGTGGTTGAAGATGATGAAGCGGGTGCTTGTCGTGCCTTGGTCGATGGAGGCAATGTATTTTTTCATAGTGATTTCCTTTATCCACGTCACGCTACAAGCATGACCTACGGTAGTTCACGTTTTTAACGTGACAATTTCGTAATTATTCCCAGATTCTTCCGCCAGATAGGAAGGATTTGCCGTCCATTGACTTTTTCCCTGCGGGTTGGATTTGATCGAGGACGAGGACACCTTCCGCTGTACCAATTGCCGGTACGCCCGCGACCTTTAACTTGATACCGTTGCCCGGACTTTTACGCCCGTCAACGTGGGCGCGGTGAACCTTGAGCGGTTTTCCGTTCCATTCAAAGAAGGTGCCAGGCCAAGGTGAGAAAGCCCGCACGCGACGTTCGAGTTCTTCGGCGGTTTGTGAGAAGTCGAGTAAGCCATCTGCTTTTTTGAGCATTTTGGCGTAGGTTGAGCCTTCTGCGGGTTGGAGTTGGGGGTTTATTTCACCAGAAAGATATTTTGGGAGGGTTTCAACGAGCAATTCCGCGCCGAGGGGCGCGAGTTTGTCGAAGAGTGTTCCGGCGGTATCATCATCGGCGATGGGGAGGGCGCGTTTGTCGAGCATATCGCCTGTGTCTACGCCTTCGTCCATCATCATGATGGTGATGCCGGTTTCAGCATCGCCTGCGAGAATGGAGGCTTGGATGGGCGCTGCACCACGCCAACGGGGCAATAATGATCCGTGAATGTTGATGCATCCACGCGGGGGGAGTTGAAGAAGTTCGGGGCGCAGAATCTGCCCGTAGGCCGCAACCACGATCAGATCAGGGGCGAAGCGACGCAGGGCATCCATCGCATCATCATCTCGTATACAACGCGGCTGAATGGTGGGAATCTCTAATTCATCCGCCAAAATTTTGACAGGGGGAGAGATGAGCTTCTTGCCACGTCCGCCACGTCGATCTGGTTGGGTGACAACGCCAACGACGTTAAAATCTTGCGCGAGGCGTTTGAGGGCGATGGCGGCGAAATCGGGCGAACCCATAAAGACAATGCGGGGAGTTTTTTCCATAGGAGATATTATACAATCTTTTGGAATTGATTTTTATCCTTCTTCACTGTAAAATAGGGTAATAAAAGTCTTATTAAAAAATATGAGGAGCAAAAAAATGTCTGAAGAACCGATCCATGCTGAACCCGTAGGTAATATTAGCAGTGACGATAAGCTATGGGCAGCCTTAGCTTATTTCTTTTCCCCAATCACTCCGATTATCATCTTGCTGATGGAAGATAAGAAAGACCGTCCTTTTATCAAGGCGCATAATGTCCAGGCTCTTATTGTGGGCGTTTTGTTGTCAGTCGTCTTGCCTTTTATAGGCGCACTAACTCTTGGCTGCGGCTTCCTTCTTGGTCTGGTCATGTGGTTCTGGGCTTATAAAGCCTATCAGGGAGAGGAAATCAATATCCCTGTCATTACTGATTTTGTTAAAAATCAGGGATGGGCCTAATCCATTTCTTTCAAAACTAAAGAAACCCGCTATTATTTAGCGGGTTTTTTTCTTATATTGGTGACATTGCGCATCTTGATTTATGAGAATATGCCCGATAAAATCACTTTTTTGAAAAAATAGTGTTCTTAATGTATATGAAACGTACTACTTTATAGTACAAAAGCTAAGTGTTTCTAAAAATCAATCTAGAAAGGAAAAAATTTATGTGGTCTTACGAAATTTCAGATGCTGATAAAGCAAAATTAGAGGCTTTGGATAATCCAAAGATGATGCAAATTATCGACGAAACAACAAAAGCAACAAGACCTTCCAAAGTGGTTGTCTTTGATGATTCTGAGGAAGATAGAGTTAGAATTAGCCAATTGGCTATTGAGAATAGTGAAGAGAAACCTCTGGCAATGGATGGGCATACCATTCACTACGATGGCTATTTCGATCAGGGACGTGATAAAGCCAATACCGCCACTTTGCTCCCTGCTGGCGAAAAGCTGAGCCGTGGACTGAATGTTAAAGAACGCGAATCTGCAATGGAAGAAATTTGGGGGTTAATGGACGGCATTATGGAAGGCAAAGAGATGATCATTCGTTTCTATTGTCTTGGTCCAACAAACTCTCGCTTCTCACTCAGCGTTATGCAAATTACAGACTCTTATTATGTAGTCCATAGTGAAGATATTCTTTATCGCCCTGGTTACGAACAATTCAAAAACCTAAAAGATAAAGATGATTTCTTCTGCTTCCGCCATAGTGCAGGTGAGCTTAAAAATAATGTAACCCAAAATATTGATAAACGTCGCATTTATATTAACCCTTCAAAAGGTTGTGTAATGTCTGTAAATAATCAATATGCAGGAAACTCCCTTGCCTGCAAAAAATTGGCATTACGCCTCGCGATTAACAAAGCTAATAATGAAGATTGGCTCGCCGAGCATATGTTCATCTCTGCTTTCTATCCACTCGATGAACGCCGCAAAACCTATTTCATGGGTGCATACCCCAGCGGCTGCGGCAAAACTTCCACTGCAATGATCGAAGGCTCCACCATCGTTGGTGATGATATTGCCTATATCCGCGAAGGCGCAGAAGGTGAAATGCGCGCTGTCAATATAGAGCGCGGTATCTTTGGTATTATCGGTGACGTAAACGCTAAAGACGATCCCCTGATCTTCAAAGCCATCACAGAACCCAAAGAAATCATCTTTAGCAATATCCTGACCACCGAAGACGGCAAAACGTACTGGTCTGGCATGGGCAAAGAAACAGTGATTCCCGAAGAGGGCTTCAATCACTCAGGTGCATGGAAAAAAGGCAACGTCGATGCCGCCGGTAAAGAAATCCCCATGTCACACCCCAACTCCCGTTTTACAACCAGCATTAGTGAGCTGGACAATGCCGATGAGAACTACGATAATCCCGATGGTGTTGCAGTAGATGGCATCTTCTACGGTGGGCGCGATTCAGACACAAATGTCCCTGTGGCAGAAAGCCTGAGCTGGGAACACGGCGTCTTCGTTGGCGCGACCATCGAATCCGAGACAACCGCTACCATTCTTGGTGCGGTCGGAAAACGTGCATCCAGCCCAATGGCAAATATGGATTTCGTCATCGTCCCCCTCTCACGTTACCTGAGCAACCATCTCAAATTCGGCGCAAAACTCAAACGCTGCCCGAAGGTTTTTGCAACCAACTACTTCCTCAAAAGCGAAAACGGTCAGTATATGAACGAAAAAACCGATAAACGCGTTTGGGCATTATGGGCAGAGGGACGTGTACATGGCGATTACAATGCCATCTCCACCCCCATCGGTCTTCTCCCCAAATACGAAGATCTGAAAGTTCTCTTTGATGGTGCTTTCGACGACCGCAATTACACCCTCGAAGAGTACAACGAGCAATTCAGCATCCGCATCAACAAATACCTCGAGAAATTGGATCGCATGGAAGAACTCTACAGCAGCGAAGAGAATATGCCCGAAGAATTCTGGACAGTACTCAAATCGCAGCGTGCAAACCTTGAAGCCCTTGCTGAAAAAGCTGGTAAAGCGGTTGTGACACCTGCAGAATTAGCCTAATTATTCTGGGATATAAAATCGCTTCGCTCTTAATTTGGGCTTGCCACTGATAAACTAGCCTGGAACGGACGTAAACAATATCTCACCAAGCACAAAGCTGACAGGTTTCAAAAGCCTGTCAGCTTTCTTTTTTTACATTCTTCCTCTTGACTTCTCCTCTCCCCCCCCGTAGAATTAAGGTCAGACAATTTACAGGAAATCGGGGAGAGACTTTGCAATAAAAACCGCAAAGCACCGAAGGGGCAAGTCTGGGCTGGCAAGTTCAGGCGAAACTCTCAGGTAAAAAGGACCCGATTTCATCTCATTCTCTGGAAAGTTTCTATCGTAGTATAGAACACCGACGGTGCAACTCCCAACCTAACCGGGAGGAATCTCTCAGGTAAAAAAACACAGAGGCGCGCGAATATTTTCGTGCGCTTTTTAATTTAATTGCCTAACCGCCAAGTCGCCAAGAAAAACAAAAAGCAAACAATCTTGACGATCTAAAAAACTTGGCATTCTTCGCGTCTTGGCGGTTCAAACTTTTTCTTGTCAAAAGGAGACAAAATATGAATATCCCCAGCAATTTGAAATACACAAAATCTGACGAATGGGTAGACCTTGAAAGCGGAAAAATGGGCTTAACCGATTACGCTCAAGATCAACTCTCTGATATTGTTTTCGTCGAGGCTTTAGTTGACACAGATGACGATATTGATGTCGGCGATGGGATTGCCGAAGTAGAATCGGTCAAAGCCTCCGCAGAAGTTTATGCCCCCGCTGGTGGAAAAGTGCTTGCCGTCAACGAAGATTTAGCAGATTCTCCCGAAGTGATCAACTCTGATCCTTACGGTACAGGCTGGCTCACACAGGTTGAAGTTAACGCTCAGAGCGACGAGCTGATGGATGCCGCAGCCTACGAAAAATATTGCGCAGAACGCGAATAACCGGAAAATAACCAATGACCTATATTCCCCATTCCCCGAAAGAACGGGATGAGATGCTCAAGACAATTGGCGTAGAGAAGATGTCCGATCTTTTCGAAGCCATTCCCGAAGCGCATCGTTATCCTGACTTAGACCTCCCCCCCGCACTGACAGAAATGGAAGCTGCGGCAGAATTAAGCGAATTAGCTCAAGCCAACGAGACAACAAAAGACCTAGTTTCTTTTCTTGGCGCAGGCGTATACAACCACTATATCCCTGCCGCGATCAATCATATTTTGCTACGTGGCGAATTTTATACAGCGTACACTCCCTACCAGCCAGAAATATCACAGGGTACATTGCAGGCGATCTTTGAATATCAATCGCTGATCGCAAACCTGACCGGCATGGATGTAGCAAATGCATCTCACTATGATGGTGCAACGGCTGTCGCTGAAGCGGTTAATATGGCAATAGCTCAGTTCCGTGGAAAACGCAAAAAGATCGTCATGTCCACAGGCGTACACCCCCATTATCGGGCGACTACGGACACATATACGCAATTTGCCGATGTAGAGTTCGTTAGCGAGGAAGCAAGCCGAAACACGAGCGAAGCGTTAATTCCACTAATCGACAAAAATACTGCGCTGGTGCTTGTCCAATATCCTGATTTCTTTGGCAGAATTTGCGATTACACAAAATTAGGTGAAGCCACTCATGAAGCTGGCGCACTTTTCTGCGTCGTTGCAAACCCCACCGCTTTGGGTATGTTGAAAACACCCGGTGAAATGGGTGCAGATATGGTCGTTGGCGAAGGTCAGCCCCTCGGCATCTCCATGAGCTACGGCGGTCCATATCTCGGATTTTTCACCACACGTAATAAATTCGTCCGTAAAATGGCCGGTCGTTTGGTTGGTGAAAGTGTAGATGCTCGCGGACAACGCGCCTTTGTTTTGACACTCACCCCTCGTGAACAACATATCAAACGTGAACGTGCAACTTCAAATATCTGTTCAAATCAGGGTCTGCTAGCGCTCGCAGCAGGTGTTTATATGAGCTTGCTTGGGCAAACAGGCATGAAACAAGTTGCTGAACTTTGTTACCACAAAGCACATTATGCGGCAGAGAAAATTGCCGAAATTCCTGGCTTCTCGCTCACTTTCGACTCTAAATTCTTCCACGAATTTGTCGTCACTTGTCCTAAACCCGTTGCCGAGATCAATGCGCATTTGTTTGAACATGGCATTCTTGGCGGCTACGATCTAGGCCAGGATTACCCTGAAATGGCAGACAATTTGCTCGTTGCAGTGACAGAAATGAACAGCAAGGAAGAAATTGATGCCCTTGTAGCAGTGCTTTCGGAGGTGAATCATGACTGAATTCAAATTGGATAGCGCCCCAAAGGTCGTCGAACCGACAATTTACGAACTTTCCTCCCCCGGGCGGATCGGCGTAGACTTCCCTGACCCAGACGTACCACACAACAATGTGCCCGATTCTCTTCTCCGAGCAGAATTGCCCCTCCCCGAGCTCTCCGAAGTAGACGTAATTCGTCATTTTGTTAAACTCTCTACTTTCAACTACAGCGTAGACAGCGGCTATTATCCGCTTGGCTCCTGTACAATGAAGTACAACCCGAAGATCAACGAAGACACCGCTCGCTTATCAGGATTTGCCAATATTCACCCGCTGCAACCGATCGAAACCACCCAGGGCGCCTTATTGCTGATGTATCAACTCCAGGAATGGCTTAAAGAGATCAGCGGATTTGATGCGATCACCCTGCAACCTGCTGCTGGAGCTCATGGTGAGTTTGTCGGCGTTTTAATGATGCGTTCCTATCAAGAAGAGCGCGGCGAAACAAAACGCAATAAGATGTTGATTCCTGATTCGGCGCATGGCACAAACCCTGCGACTTCGGCAATGACCGGGTTAAAAGTTATTCAAATCCCATCTGATGAACGCGGAAATGTCGATCTCGATGCCTTACGCGCAGAAGCTGATGATACCCTCGTCGGGATGATGCTCACCAATCCGAATACCCTTGGCCTCTTTGATGAAAATGTCGAAGAAATTTGCCAAATCGTTCACGATGCAGGTGGTCTGATGTATGGTGATGGCGCAAATATGAACGCCATGCTCGGCATCACAAAAATGGCCGATCTCGGCTTTGACGTGATGCACTATAACCTGCACAAGACCTTCTCCACGCCGCATGGTGGTGGTGGTCCTGGCTCTGGCCCAGTTTGCGTAACAGAAACGCTAGCTCCGTTCCTCCCTGCCCCAGTCGTAGATATTGTCGAAGAAGAAGCTGATGGTATTCCGCCACTCTACGGATTGATTAATCCCAACAAAACAATCGGACGCGTTAAAGCATTCCATGGTCATTTTGGCATGTTCGTCCGTGCATTCACCTATATCGCCATGCACGGACCCGATGGCCTGCGTGACATCTCTGAATATGCTGTCCTCAACGCCAACTATATCCTTGCCCGCTTGCGTGACACCTATCACGTTCCCTACGACAGGATTTGTATGCATGAATTCGTCGCTGAAGGACGCTGGAAAGATGCCCCCGATATCCACGCTTTGGATATAGCAAAACGCCTAATGGATTACGGCTTCCATCCGCCCACAAACTACTTCCCCCTCATCGTGCATGAAGCATTGATGATCGAACCCACCGAAACCGAGAACAAAGATACTTTGGATACTTTCATTGACGCAATGCTTTCCATCGCTAAAGAAGCACACGAGGAACCAGACTTGCTGCACAACGCGCCGCAGTCTACACCTTTTGGTAGATTAGACGAAGTTAAAGCCGCTAAAGATCTAATTCTTTGTTGCTGGTTGCCGGAGAATTACGACGAACAGTAAATGACAATTGGTGTTTAGTAAGTAGCAATCAGTAATTGGAGATACCGAGTATTTTGAAAACACTCGGTATCTTTTGTTTAAAATGTGTATTGCATATATTTTCACATCGAGTCTGTCTAAATAACCTGAGTTTCGGATAAGGAAATTAACCGCAGATGAACACAGATAAAAAGGATAAAATGCTCCAAAGCTGTGTTTATCCCATTTATCTGTGGTGAATTATTCACGGTAAAAAGACAAGACTATTAGTCAAAATCCTTATCCAAAGTTCAGGTTAAATATCAACTTCTTCATCAGGAGAATTTGAAGCTTCGGTCGATTTCATTTTCTCGTTGAATTTTCCTATTTCAATATTCAAGAAATCCAACACCTTTGAAAGCTCTTCTCGCGCTTTCTCTTCAACATCGCCTCTTTTTACACGAGCCTTAAAATCTTCAGCTTCCTCTTTGATCTTTTGCCCAGTCTCACTGGTTTTTATATCTTCAACAGCTTCATTAACGGCTTTACCTAACTCATCTAAACCATCCTGAAGTTCCTGCCGAAACTTTTGTGATTCTTCACTTGTCCAAGCAGATTGGAAAAAGCTCTTGATATTTTCGCCCAACTCATGAAATTGTGCTGTTACATCAGGTTGGGGTTTTTCATTTTCGGACATCATTTTCTCCTTGAGAATTATTTTTCTATTACTGAAACTACTATATCTGTGCTCTGGTCATATTTCACAGTGCTGGACGTCATGTGCACGGTCATATTTTTCGTTTCGCACGCTTTATTATTCCGCTGAGAAAATACAAGAACTTCGTATGTTTTTTATTCCTTATTCGTGGTATATAATCGGTTCATGCGAAAGCTTTTCTTTTTAGCAACCCTTCTTTTACTAACAGCTACTCTTTCCCTCCCAAAAGAAGCCTTTGCGGACTCCCGTTCTCAAACATCAGCGCCAACACCGGAAGAAATAATCGAAGCTGTTAACGCGCTTCGAATTTCTCACGGCTTAAATCCGCTAAATACTCACCCAGCACTTATGGAGGTAGCGCAATGGGAAGCAAATGTCATTGCAGGCGGAGCCCCGGGCCATACGCGCCCAAACGGGATGACACTTGGACAATGGCTAATTTCCGTAGACTATCCTTTGGCAGGCGATTTATCATTAGATGGATACCGATCAGAAAACTGGGTTGCTGCCAGAACTGCCGAAGAAGCTATGCAGTTTTGGTTAAGTGATGGACCGCATACAAACACGATGCTATCTCCTGATCGAAGCGATATTGGTGCTGCTGTTGCTGTCAGTGACCAAATCTATATAGTGCTAGAAACAGCTCTCCAGACCGCAAATGGCGAAATGCAAAAGGATGCCGAAACTATCCTCCCTGTCGAAGATGGCGCATCCCAAAACAGTCTTTTACCACAATATATTATGCCCGTCATAATCAGCACCGCACATCCCGATGGAGACGTCTTACACAAAGTACAATACGGGCAATCATTGTGGAGTATCGCCACCGCCTATCATACAAGCGTTGAGCAGATCCGCGCATGGAATAATCTCGAGGATGCTACTGTAATCAATAATGGCTATCTTTTACTTGTCCAAAAAGGAGCTACTCAACCGGTACCAGCCTCGCTTACACCGCTGGCATCGGCTACAAATCTCGTAGAACTGCCCACTTCTACGCCGACTCTAATCATCATTCCAGAAATTACAGCAACATCAACACCCACAGCCCTCAGTCAGGACGATAAATCAGAAACCAAGTCATCTATAGGCTGGATGATGGGTATTATTTTTATCGTATTTATTGGAGGAATTTTGAGTGTATTCCTGATTCGCTCACCGGAAGAACCCAAAACCTAAACAAAAGGTCTTTATGGCAAAACTAAAACTCGATCTACACGACATTTACAATAAGGGTTACAAGATTGATACAGAGCTCAATCGAATTATTCAAGAAGCGATAGATAAGAAAATCACGCTTGTAGAGATCATCCCTGGTAAGGGGAGCGGGCAACTCAAAAAGAAAGTGCTTCGCTTTCTCAACCAGAAGCATATTCGCCCTCTTTATCATCGAATTGACAAAGACAGCAGGAATTTTGGACGTATTTTTGTACGCTTTAAACATTGAGAAAAAAATATATCCACAGAACATATGACACTCATCCCGTGACACAACGCTCTCCCTGCGAGTATAATTACCTTTATGACTATTTACATCGCCGTTGACCTTGGCGGAACCCATATTCGTGCCGCTTCTTTCCGCCCAACAGAGACAGAGCCGCTCAAGCATCATAAGATCAAAACCCGCTCAAAAGATGAAAGCATCTTCGAGCGGATTCTTCATTTAATTGAAGAGGTAATTTCCTCAGGCGAAAGCCTCGGCGCCATTGGAATCGCTGCTCCGGGGCCGCTAAATCCGCGCACAGGCGTGATATTAAATACACCTAATATCCCAGCTTGGGATAATTTCCCGATTATAGAAAAGTTGAATGCTTATTTTCATGTGCCCGTTTTTCTAGGCAACGATGCGAACCTGGCAGCCTTGGGCGAATGGCGCTATGGTGCAGGGCAAGGACACGACCATCTGCTTTATTTGACAATCAGCACAGGCGTTGGGGGTGGAATTATCAGTGACAGGCATCTGCTTGAGGGCAAAGATGGCCTTGCCGCAGAACTAGGACATGTAACAATTCTTGCCGAGGGGCCGATCTGTGGATGCGGGCACCGAGGTCATTTGGAAGCACTTTCTTCGGGAACGGCAATTGCAAGATACGTCAAAGAAGAACTCAAAAATGAAAAAACGGAATCAAGCCTAAGGTCAAGAGCGAACCGCTCTGCTAAATCCATTGCAAAAGCGGCGCGGGAGGGCGACCCACTTGCGCTATCGGCTTATGAACGCGCGGGGAAATATCTGGGCATCGGCGTCGCATCCTTTTTGCATATTTTTAATCCCTCTATTGTTATTTTAGGCGGCGGGGTTTCGCAAAGTGAAGATCTGCTTTGCAAGCCCTTTAGAAAGAGTTTAGAAAAAGAAATTTTTGCTCCCGCCTATTTAGAAGAACTCACCATTACCACAGCCGCGCTTGGCGATGACGCCGGTTTGCTCGGTGCGTTGGCATTGGTAGAACAAAAAGTTTAATCCCTTAGGAGGCATCACTTGGCTAAATACCCTGGGCAAAAAGCCCGCGCGCTTATTGAGCGCGACCTGTCTGTAGTCTCAAATTCTTACCCCCGTGCGTATCCCTTTGCGATGGATTATGGCAAAGGCAGTGAGGTGTGGGATGTAGATGGCAATCGATTTCTTGATTTTGCTGCCGGAATCGCCGTCGCTTCGACCGGGCACAGCCACCCGAAGGTGGTCAAAGCCATTCAAGAACAAGCAGAAAAATTCATCCATATTTCTTCAGATTTTTATCACGAAAAGTGGATTGAACTGAGCGAGAAATTAGCAGGAGTTGCCCCATTTGAAGAAGATGCGCGCGTGTTCCTGACAAATTCGGGAACCGAGGCAGTGGAAGCGGCAATCAAACTTGCTCGGTATCATACCGGACGCTCTGGCTTCATCGGGTTTCTCGGAGGTTTCCACGGCCGGACAATGGGTTCGCTGGCTTTTACTGCCAGTAAGGCAAAATATAAACGTGGATTTGGCCCGCTAATGGGCGGCGTTGTTCATGCGCCTTTCCCTGACCCTTATCGCCCAATTTTGGCATCTTACAAAGGTGAAGATTACGGCGAAACCGTTGTGCGCTATATCGAAGAAGAGATCATGCAAAAAGTAATGCCCGCTGACGAAATTGCAGGCATCTTGCTCGAGCCAATTCAGGGCGAGGGCGGCTACGTTGTCCCGCCTGCGGGTTTCTTCCCTGCCTTGCGTAAACTCTGCGACAAATATGGCATTCTGCTAATTGCAGATGAAGTTCAGGCTGGCATGGGACGCACCGGAAAATGGTGGGCTATCGAGAATTTTGGTGTGGAAGCGGATATTATCACCTCCGCCAAAGGGATCGCTTCTGGCGTTCCGCTTGGCGCGATGATCGCTCGAAAATCGATCATGACTTGGGCGATCGGCACACATGGCAATACTTATGGCGGCAATCCCCTTGCTTGCGCAGCCGCTTGCGCCACCATTGACCTGATCGAAGAATCCTTCATGGCTAACGCGACCGAAGTTGGTGAATATACCCTCGATGCACTCGCAGAGATTGCAGCGCGACACCCCAGCATTGGCGACGTGCGCGGAATTGGCTTAATGATTGGGATTGACTTCGTCAAAAATAAAGAGACACGCGAGAAAAACGGTGCCCTGCGCGACCGCGTAACCGATCTGGCCTTTGAGCGCGGATTAATCACCCTCGGTTGCGGTGATAGTGTTATCCGTGTTTCCCCGCCCTTGAATATCTCCAAATCTGAGATAGATGAAGGGTTGAAGATATTTGAAGAAGCGGTAACTGTGGCAGAGAGAGAGTAAATTACGCTCATCACCCCAGACCCTCTTCCACAAGTGGAAGAGGGTCTTTTTTGTGCTTATTGCCGATATATTTCCTCTATGATTGGTGTTATATATTTGAGCAAGCGGTTTGGATGCCTTGGTTTTCCATCAATAATAATGTCATGAATCTCGTAGTCACGTCCCGTACCACAGGTCCATATCTCATCATTTAATTTTAGCGGCAAGGGAAGGTCGGGGATAAGAGATACTTCTGCCGGATGCCCTTGCATATCATCAACCACAGTGATATTTGCATTAATTTCAATCACTGCAGCTCGTATCCAACGCCAAACAATTTCTGGCGGATTTGCTTCAGTGTTGACAGCAACCATTTGCTCTGGCTGAATCATAATGCGATCTTGTACAAGCGCAGAATAACGTACTTCAATAGGGAAGTTGTCACCTAAAAGGGAAACACGACACCCAGTTTTCTTGCAGGCTAAAACTATTGCTAATTCAAGTTTCATTGGAAATCTCCTTCTAGTCACCCACCACTTTTACATCAAAAAAGTCGTAAGTGTTTATGTTACACCCGCGACTTCCGCAATTTCAAAAATAATATTTTGGATAAACCAATTTTTCATTTAAGCATAAGCAGATTAGCATCAACGAGTGAAACAAAGTTGCATGGATCATATAAACATACTGCAATTGTGTTTTTCATTAAGATGCTAATCATAGGCAAGTTCCTTTCGTAAAAAGCGCAACATTTATCTAAAAAACTGTAGCTGAGGGAAAATTATAGCATGATTTATAAGAAATTCATTTAAGACAAAGGATGATACACCCTAAGACCATCGGGGATGATAAAATATCATCATGCTTCCAACCCTTCCTGACTTTCGTGTTCGCCAACGCGACTACCTGCTCGAAATAACCCGCGCCATCACCCAAGAGCTTGATCTTGAAAAGCTGCTTGCGCGCATCTTACGCATCTCCATTGAGATGCTCGCCGGGCAAGCTGGGCTGATCGCCCTAAAAAAAGATGATGGCTGGCATGTTGCCTCTGCACAAAAAATCCCCCCAGCATTACTCGACTATCTCAAACCCCTCCTCGCCGAAGAAACTGTTTCTGAATTCAATGTAAACGAGCTGAACCGGATGCTCAAAAGTCTTGCTTACACAGCCAGTCGCGGACTGCTGAACGGTGTGGGGCTTCCGCTCGTCGCTCATAAAAAAGTAATCGGTGTGATCTTCATCTTCCGAAATTATCCCGATCATTTTTCAAGTAATGACAAAAGCTTGCTGCGCTCTTTTGCTGACCAGGCCGCCTCTGCCGTTTACAATGCTCAACTTTATGGGCAAGTTAGCTACGAAAAACAACGTCTCGATGCACTGCTCGAATCTGCTGCTGACGGCATATTAATTCTCAACGCAGACCACAGCATAGAACGCATCAATAGTGCTTTTCAGAAACTTTACGGCCAGCCGCGTGAAGAAATTACAGGAAAAGCTCACGAAGAGATCATCCGCTGGGCAAACGACCCCCACGGCGCAACGCTCGAAGAATCTGAAGCCGAAGGTTGGCCGCTCACGCCCAACGCCTCCCTCTACGTCGAAGGCGATCTCCACCGCCCCGATCCGCCAAATCTGCCCGTTGGCGTAACTTATGCACCCCTCTTCGCCGCCGACAATACTCTCCGAAATATTTTCGTCACCGTGCGCGATATCACCCATTTCCGCACCGCTGAACAAGTCAAAAGCACCTTTATTTCTGTCGTCAGCCACGAGCTTCGTACGCCTGTAGCTCTCATCAAAGGTTACGCAAGCACCCTGCGCCGCGATGATGCCCGCTGGGATAGAGAGATCATCGAAGACAGCCTGATGGTCATCGAAGAAGAAGCAGATCGATTATCAAAAATGATCGATGATCTCTTGGATGCTTCGCGCCTCCAGGCAGGCGGATTAAGCCTCAGCAAAAACGACCTCTCCATCCAGAATCTCGCCTCCCAACTCGCGGAACGCTTCGCCTCTCAAGCTGGCTCCCGTCAAATTAGTGTTCACTTTCCCGAACTTTTCCCCCTTATCTCTGCCGACGAAACACGGATCAGACAAGTGCTCACAAACCTCATCTCCAACGCCATCAAATACGCTCCCGAAGGTGAAATTCGCATCAGCGGCGAGATGCGCCCCGAACAGGTCATCATCTGCGTCTCGGACGAAGGTCCCGGCATTGACCCCAAAGATATGCCCCTCATCTTTGATAGATTCTACAGAGCCGCCGAATCAGTTAACAAAACCAAAGGCGCCGGATTGGGGCTTTATCTCGCCCGTGCCATCGTCGAAGCCCACGACGGGCGCATGTGGGTAGACCCAAAGATCAATGCGGGGGCATGTATCTGTTTTTCGTTGCCTGGTAAATTTCAATATGGATAATTACTCATTTCTTGGCCATGTCAACACTCGACTAGCTGACTTTTTCACCAAGTACAACTTTTCATTAGACAAATCATCTAGCTCAATTTCATCGGGGTATAAAAATAATCTCTTGTTTTTCAAATCACACCAACTTCAAATGAAAATTTATGCTGAGCATAATAGAATTGGAATTGAAGTCTCATCTTTAACTGTAGGTCGCTACGACCCAAATCTTTGGTATGCTGTTGACCTTATGGCTTGTTTTGTTTCTAAAACACATCCAAAAGAGTGGTTCTATGATCTTCCAAGAGGGGTAATACTGAACCAAGTAATGGAACAACAACTAACACGCTTGAAAATGATTTTAACTATCTATTTTGATGAAATAGCTCCGTTTTTTGCTTCTAAAGAAACTATCCTTGAAATGCAAGAGATTTTAGATTCTTTTGTTCGCTTCTACAATTCACAATATACACTTACTCATAGTTACTAATCGGAGCATGAGCAAGTCTACACTTTGCTCATCTTTTTTATTTGGGAGAAAAGAACAAACATAATGAAAAAAATCATCCTACTTCTCTCTTTAATTCTCCTATCTTCCTGTATCCCCGAAATGCCAACTCCAAAATCAACACCGCCTCCAGTAGAAGCAACTCAACTCCCCCAAGAAATGCCCGACGATTTCGAGATCAGCTACAGGTGGACATCGGGTGCAATAGAATACTGGTATGGCTATACGATCACGCTTTCTAATGAGAAAAGCGAGATCAACTTTATACCCAATTACCCATCCAATGAACCGCCTGTTTGGACGGAAAATCTTGCTATAGAAGATAATCTTCTCAATGAATTCTATGTAAAACTCTACGATGCAGGTCTTTTTGACCAAGCATGGCTACAAGCTGAGGACATTCCCGCTGGAGGGCACACAAGCACGCTGATCGCATTTGCTTATTTTAACGAATATAAAATCCCATATTCTTTTGACAACAAAGAAAACGAGAAAGCAATCTATGCTCTCTATGACAAAATCGAAGCCTTGGTACCCCAAGAAGTGATGGATTCTTTTATGGTTCAGCGAGAGCAATATATAGAAGAGTATGATGGGGAATGGTAAATTGATCAACAGGAAAAAGCTCTCCCTCGCCAAAGCGCTGCGTCTTGACCACATCCCGCCGCCGCGCGTTGCCTTTGTCGGTGCCGGAGGAAAGACAACTGCGCTCTTTCAATTGGCGCGAGACCTTTCCCCCTGCATTGTCACCACAACAACACATCTCGGTGCATGGCAAGCAAAAGAAGCTGATCAGCACATCATCATCCACAAATCTGAAGATGTGAATCAGCTTGAAGAGATCGCTTTTTCGGGCATCATTTTAGTAACAGGGGAAGAGAAGGGAGAGCGGCTTCCATCCCCTCCAGATGAGAGCTTGAAATGGCTGGAGCAATTTTCTAGTTATCATTCCCTGCCTCTGCTCATCGAAGCCGATGGCGCGCGCCAAAAAGCTCTCAAAGCCCCCAAAGAAGATGAGCCTGTTATCCCCGATTTTATAAAAACCGTTATTACTGTTGCAGGTTTATCTGGTATTGAAAAATCATTAAATGAAGAGAATGTATACAACGCAGAAGATTTTGCCAAATTAGGGAATATTAAAGAAGGGGAAATCATTACGGCTGAAAATCTTAGTAATGTCTTATTACATGAGAATGGTGGGCTTAAAAAAATCCCTAAAAATGCGCGACGCATTGCCCTCCTAACGCAAGCTGATACACCAGAACTGGAAGCTAAAAGTGGAAAGATAGCAAAAAAATTGCTTTCTAAATTCGATTCTTCTATCACCACAAACCTTTTAACTTTCAACATTCAAACCTTCGAAGCTGCATCCGCTATTATTCTGGCTGCCGGGTCATCGTCTCGATTTGGGCAGGCCAAACAACTGCTTGATTATCACGGTAAGCCATTTATTTGCGCAATTGCAGAAAAAGCCCTGCAAGCGGAATTATCTCCCATCATCGTCGTGACAGGCGCAGAAGATGACGAAATCAGAAATGCGCTCAAAGATTTACCGATAGAAATCGCTCACAACCCCAATTGGAAAGAAGGGCAAAGTTCATCCATCCAGGCAGGGATAAAAAGCCTTCCTACGAAGACGGGTTCTGCCATTTTTCTGCTCGCCGACCAACCCCAAGTTACATCCACTGTCCTACGTGCCCTTGTTGAAGAACATCAGCGCACGCTCAAACCCGTTATCGCGCCAATGGTGGAAGATCGTAGAGCAAATCCTGTCTTATTTGACCGAGCGACTTTCCCCGCTCTGCTTGAGCTTCAGGGTGATATTGGTGGGCGCGGTATTTTCTCGAAGTTTTCACCCAGCTACATTCTCTGGCTGGATTCATCGCTCTTGCTTGATGTAGATACAAATAGAGAGTATCAAAATTTACTTAAAGGGTAGCACCCCTTTGGAGTATATACAAATTAAAATCACGGGCGTGAGGCAGAAAATCACATACATCCATTTCCTTTTATGATAAACTTTTGCATTCTTTTTTACGGAGGAACATCCCCATGAAATATCTTATTATCGTCAATCCAATTTCGGGACGCGGCTATGCGGAAGAATCTATCCCGGCTATCGAAAAATCTCTAAAATCCCATGAACTGAACTTTGAATTGATTCGTACAGAACGCGTTTGGCACGCAGCAGATATTGCAGAGAAAGCTGCGCGCGATGGCTATGATGTTGTTGTAACAGCAAGCGGAGATGGAACCGCCAACGAAGCATTAAACGGTCTAATGCGCGCCCGTACGGCTGGTTTCAGCAATACAGCAATGGGGATAATTCCTGTTGGTACGGGTAATGATCTTGCCTACGGCATGGGCATCGACGATGACCTTGATGAAGCCTGTGCGACGCTCGCCAAGAACAAACGAAAAACAGTAGATATTGGTCTTGTTAAAGGCGGGGACTATCCAGAAGGGCGTTATTTTGGGAATGGTGTCGGGATCGGCTTTGATGCAGCGGTCGGTTTCGAAGCCGAAAAAGTAACCTGGACACGTGGCTTACTGGCTTATCTTGTTGCTGCCATGCAAACCGTTTTTTTATATTATAAAAGCCCTACTGTCGACATTAGCTATAACAATGAAACTATCACCCAACCTTCTCTGATGATCTCGATCATGAATGGACAGCGCATGGGCGGCGGCTTTTATATGGCTCCGGAAAGCTCTCCCAATGATGGAGAGCTTGACTTATGTATTGCCAGCGAAGCATCTAAACTTCGTATCTTCCAATTGATCAGTTTATTCCTTAAAGGCACACAAGCCAGCGAACCTGAGATCTCTACAGGGCGCACGAAAGAGATCAGCGTCAAGGCGATCAAAGGCACGCTGCCAGCACATTGTGATGGGGAAACGCTATGCTATGAAGGCACAGAACTCGATATTGAACTCATCCCCCAAGCGTTGAATTTTATAACTACATGATCCATTTAAGCTTGCAACATCGTCTTATCTCTGGTCTGATCAAAGTTGGCACAAGCCTGATTTGTCGCATTGACAAAGCCGAGCTAGATAAAGTTCCCCGCAGCGGTCCTCTGATCGCATACGCTAATCATACAGGCTCTCTTGAAGTACCGCTCATATTTTCCCACCTGCAACCACGCCCTCTTACCGCATTGGCAAAAGCCGAAGCATGGGAAAACTCCCTCTACAACTGGCTTTTCGACATCTGGAAACTGATTCCCGTACGACGAGGCGAGGCAGATATGGATGCGATGAAAGAATCCATAAAAATGGTCAAAGAAGGCTATATCTTTGGCATCTCTCCCGAAGGGACGCGCAGTTCTAGCGCAAAACTACTTCGCGCTCATCCGGGCATTGTGCCAATCGCTTTACGCAGCAAGGCTCCCTTACAACCTGTTGCACATTGGGGAGGAGAGAATTTCCCTCAAAATATTAAAGGGCTGCGTCGAACGGATTTTCACATCCGTGTAGGGGAACTCTTTTATCTTGACAATCTTGGGGAACGCGTTACAGGCAAAGTGCGCCAACAAATGGTCGATGAAATGATGTATCAGTTGGCGAAATTACTCCCTAAAGAATATCGCGGTTATTATGCCGATCTTGAAAACGCAACAGAAAAATACTTGCGTTTTCTTTAATTTAGCCCCTTAATCACAACCTTCTACCGCTTCAGCGCGCGGAACATACAACTCTACCCCCACATTTTCATACAAAACCAGCGGCTCATAATAGCACCAAAGCGGACGCGCCACCTTCAATATCCAGATATTATTTTCAGCCGCGAAAGAGCGCTTTTCACTCAAAAGCGTATCTGTTTGCGGGTCTATCACGATTATCCCAAAACGCTGATTTCGCAGATCGTGATAAAAACCGCCCAAATAAGCTGTATTTCGAGACATAACCATCTCCATCAATACATCTTTTTCATATTCTGGGATGAGGGGAATGTCTTCGATTTCTTCGATGGCTAAAAGATGACGCTGTGAGATAAAGAGAACTTCGTCCCCCGCCTTCGCGACGCTCGTGACTTGTGTCTTGATCTCGTTTAAAGAGGCGTTTACTGCGCCCCGATCGTATTCCACTGAACCGCCCCCTCGAAGAATAAACCACGCCAAAACAAGGGTCGCGGCAAAAAACATCTCTCCACGCGGATATTTGGAAAAGGAATCAAGCCTAAAACCACGTGCGAGAACGGTCGTTCCCACGAGCAGGATGCTGACAAAATAGGCATCCATATTGTGGAGGTCGGCTCCTCCACCAATCTTCACGCTGACGACCGATCCCCCTACAAATAAAACAAAAATAGCGGAGAAGATCCCCCACAAGCGAATCGGGTGCCATTCCTTTTTGCGAAGAGAAATAGCTAAAAGAATTAACGGTGCCGAGAGAAAAACTGCACCCCACAAAATGCCAGGTGCATAGGTATTGCCTGGTAAGAGGCGTTCCCAAATTAACTTGGAAGAAAGACTGGTAAAAAACTCATTCCTTGCACCATTCCCCGAAAGCTGAATATAGATAGCCTGTGAAAGAAATGCGCTTGCAATCCCCGTAGCAAACCATACTGCTGGGAGTAAAAGATACTGAAGAATACTTTTCTTCTTTGGTACTTCAAGAAAATAAATTAGCGCGGCAAGCATGGCAGGGACAGGAAACCAATTAATGCGGCTCATCCCCGCCCATGCTGAAGCGATGATTATCGTGATCCACGAGCGTTTTATTTTTTTAGGGGATACGAAGAAAAAAATAATAAGCGAGGGAACAAGAAGATGTGCGTAAATTGAACCTTGTATAAGAAAGAGAAAAGCCCAGAGGGAAAAAAGAAGGGCGTAAATTTGTTGATGAATTTTTCTTGACAGAACTCTGACAACTGCCCAAGTTAACCCAAAGGTGAGAATGATCGTCCAGCCACGATGTACCCAGATCGGTAATTTTCCGAAGAGGTAGGGAAGACTAAAGATAAAATGCAAAGTGGGGTGCAAAATCGGGAGAGGCAGATTCTGCCCATAAATTTCTTTTGCAAAAAATAACGAGGCGTAATAATAGCGGCTATCACGCGTCCACCCTATTGCAAAGGGATAATCAGTGATGTAAAGACTCGCGATGACCAGTTGATAGACAAGAAGTTGTGCAAGAGCAGCGAAAGCAAGACTTTCTGCCCAGGTGAGTGTTTTGTTTTTGCTTCCAAACTCTATTCTGACTACGCGCAAAAAAGTTGCGCACAAAAAGCTGAGTAAAAAGAAGATGAAAATTTTGATCCAAAGACGATTCCCGATCAAGCCACCTAAATATGGATGCAAAACCAACAAAGGCAAAATGGCTAAACTAGCAACAAAAAATATCAGCACTAACCATTTTAGCTTTTCCCCATAACGCAAAAAAGCATCGTAGGATGCTTTTAGTTTTTCAAAATATTTTGTCCAAGTCAGGAAAAGAAAAAGTGCTGCGAGCAGCCCCGTCGCCGCAATGCCTATCGAGAAAAGAAGCCACTTTGGCTGTGTAAGGGGAAATCCTTTATCTATCGCAAGGTTTTGAAGGTCTAGAATGGCTAAAACACTGGAAAGCAGAATACCACCAAAGAGGGTTCGCCAAAGAATTACATCTTTTTTATCCACAGATATTCCCTACACTTCGAGTAAGATCATGTCACTGCGAGGAGGGCCGCAACCCGACGTGGCAGTCCCCGACAAGGTGGAGATTGCTTCGCTCCGCTCGCAATGACGAAAGATGTTTTGATAGCATCAAATTGTTTTATCTACAAGGTTTATGTTTTTATTCCACTAACTCGTCACTAACTTCATCTACGCCGAGACCATAAGCCCCTGCTTTAAGTACTTTTAATGAAAGCAATGCACATTTCAGGCGAACGGGTCCCAGATCAATACCTAACAAGTCAACCACATCATCTTTTGTAAGCGCCTTAACTTCATCTAGTTTTTTGCCGTGAATATACTCAATCAGCAAATCTGCCGCAGCCTGTGAGATAGAGCACCCATGCCCATCAAAAGCGGCTTCTGTGACAATATCTTCATCATTTGTGCGAACAGTGACTTCAATATGATCGCCACAAACGGGATTGTCATCTTCAAAGAAAATATCGTGCGGGTCAAGATGACCACGGTAATGCGGGGTTTTGTAGCGTTCAATGATGAGTTGTCTGTAAAGATCGTCCATGATAATACCTATGAAACGTGAAAAGTGACGAGTGAATCTCTTTCGGATTTCACTCGTCACCCATCAGATAATTCTTATCCAAAAATTTCTTTAACCTTATAGATGCCTTCAATCAATGCATCTACTTCTTCTTTAGTATTGTAGATATAAAAACTCGCGCGCGTTGTTGCCTTCACACCACAAACTTCGTGAAGAGGCTGCGCACAATGATGCCCTGCTCGAACAGCGATACCTTCGCCATCCAAAATTTGGGCAATATCGTGGGGGTGAAGACCATCCATCACGAAGGAGGCAACACCACCTTTATTTTCAGCCGAAGGGCCAAAAACCGTAATACCTGGAATCTCTTCAAGACGCTCCAGCGCATATTCTGCAATATCATGCTCATGGGCTTCGACTGCTTCCATCCCGATATTTTGGAGATATTCAGCAGCAGCCCCAAAACCAACAGCTTCTGCGATAGCGGGTGTTCCAGCTTCAAACTTATAAGGCACCTGATTGGGCACAAAAGAGCGTAGATGAACCGTTTTGATCATATCGCCGCCGCCCAAAAATGGTGGCATTGCATTCAGCAAATCCATTTTGCCGTAGAGCGCACCAATTCCCGAAGGCCCAAGCATCTTGTGCGCAGAAAAGACAAGAAAATCTGCGTCAAGGTCTTGAACATCAACGGGCAAATGCGGCACAGATTGCGCCCCGTCTATCAACGTCAGAGCACCAGCTTCATGCGCCAAAGAGATAATTTCTTTTGCCGGGGTAATCGTCCCCAAAACATTCGACATTTGCGTAAAAGCGACCAACTTTGGTTCTAAAAGAAGCAGTTTCCTGTACGCTTTCATGTCGAAGAGATAATCATCAGTCACGGGCACGAACTCAAGCACCAAATCCAACTCTTCAGCAAGCATTTGCCAGGGAACAAGATTTGAGTGATGTTCCATCTCTGTCAAAATAACGACATCGCCGGAAGCCATATTCTCTCGTCCCCAAGTATAGGCAACAAGATTAATAGACTCAGTAGTGTTGCGCGTGAAAATCACTTCGCGCGGGGAGTCGGCATTGATCAAAGAAGCAACCTGCTCACGCGCTTTCTCATACATCGCAGTTGATTCTTCTGCCAATGTATGCACGCCACGATGGATATTCGCGTTCGAACGGCGATAAAACTCGTTCATCGCTTCGATCACGGCTGTCGGTTTTTGAGCGGTCGCTGTTGAATCGAGATAGATGAGCTTTTTAGCATTACCAATTTTACGGTCGAGAATCGGAAAATCGGCGCGTAGCATGTTCACATCAAAGGTTGTCGTCATTCGCTCTTTTTACAGCACGTTTAATAGGGCGAATATCTTTCGAGGTATTTGGAAACCACAAAATCCGATCGGGCACCATCCAACCTTCGGTCAAATACACATTCACTCTAAACTGCACTGCAACTAATTTATTATCAACTTGCGCCACAACGCCTTTCAACCACCCTCGCATACGTTCATTATCTTTGTCGTCGTGATCGCAATAAACTTCTACTCTGTCAGCAACCTGATATTCGTGGGGTTGCTCCGGACTTCGCATAAACGCCATAATAAAAAAACCCTCCCGGTTTTTTCTCTGGGATATAGTGCCGCACCGCTCGCCTGCACTCGGAACGGAGTGACGGGTGTAATTTAGGGGTGATACCCTTTAATCAGCAATCTACAGTTAAGAACTAATCCCGTTAAATATTGGACTCTTCCACACACTTTTATTTTAATTTCTCTTTGATCGCTTCCTGGAAACGATTCCGCACACCCTCAAAGGGGATACGCTGCATAATTGGGTCAAAAAAGCCTTCTACAACCAATCGTTCAGCATCTTCTTGAGGAATACCACGACTAAGTAAATAGAATAGCGGCTCAGGGTCAATTTTACCAATGGTTGTGCCATGCGAACAGCGTACATCATCGGCAGAAATTTCAAGCCCAGGGATCGAATCTGCACGAGCCGTATCGCTCAAGATCAAATTGCGGTTTGCCTGATACCCATCAGTCTGTTGTGCACCCGGGGCAACAAAGATCATACCCTGCCAAACGGAACGGCTATTTTCTTTCAACGCACCTTTGAAAAGCAGATCGCTGTATGTATTGGGCACAAGGTGATTTTGCTGTGTATCGTGGTCTAGATGTTGCTCGCCATCGGCAAAATAGAAGCCAGACATTCTACCATTTGCACCTTTGCCAACAAGGTCAAGATCGGAGAAGTTTTTCGTCAAGCGACTACCAACTGCACCAAATATCCAGTCGAGGTTGGCATCTTTGCCAATTTTTGCACGTTCGTGACTGAAGTTAACGATTTCACTGCCCCAAGACTGCAATTCAACAAAACGAAGATTTGCGCCATCAGAAACGGTAATTTCGACAATTCCTGCGTGCATGGATAGGCTATCATCAGGCGAAGCAGCTTCATGAACATAAGTCACGGAGGCGCCTTCATCTACATAAATAACAAGGTGTGAGAGATGAGCTAAATTATCACCTGCGCCCCATAAAACGCTGTGCAAAGGCTCTTCAACTTGTACGCCGCGCGGAACGTAGAGCAAAATCCCGTTTTGGGAGAGAGCTGCTGTTAGGGCTGCAAATTTTCCATCTTCGGCGCGAACGACATTGCCGATCAGCTTTGCGAGGAGTTCAGGGTGTTCTTTTTCGGCGGTTTTGAAATCAGTGAAAACAACGCCTTTCTTTTCTATTTCTGGCGCAAGTGATACTTTTGCTCCGCCAGCGAGGAGTGTTATCTGCCCACCGTGTTGGTCGCCAACGAGCGGGGCGAGCAATGCTTCGGGGACAGGGGCAAGCTCATTAAATGCACCATCTGCGGGGAACTGGAAAGAATCGAAGGGGATCTTGCGCAGATCGGTGCGCCGCCAGGCTTCGTCTTTTGTTGTCGGCATCGCTTCTTCTTTGAACGCCGACCAAGCTGAATTCCGGTAAGACCCGAGCGGAGAGTTGCTAGGGGCGTTGAGCGTTTCTTCGGTAAATCCAAATGTTGGAGATGCAGTATAACGTTTGCTTCTCACTTTAGTGTTTGTTTTTGTCATTTTTTTATCTTTTCACACAGTCTCTGAGCGGAGGGCTGAACGAATGTGACGCCCGTAGACGAAGAGCCGTTCTTGTTAGCACCGTCCTTCGTCTACGTTCGCTATCGCTCGCTCCGCTTCCGCTCAGGAACTGGATATTAACCTATTGAGCCTTCCATCTGGAGTTGGATGAGGCGATTCATTTCTACAGCGTATTCCATTGGTAATTCTTTTACAAGAGGTTCAATGAAACCTGAAACAACCATTCCTGTGGCTTCTTCTTCGCTAAGACCGCGTGCCATCAGATAGAAAAGCTGTTCTTCGCCAACTTTTGAAACCGATGCTTCGTGACCGATACTGACATCGTCTTCTTCGATTTCAATATATGGGAAAGTGTCAGTGCGGGAATGTTTATCGAGGAGAAGAGCATCACAGACAACGTTGTTTTTCACGTCATGCGCGCCCTTGATCACTTTAACCAAACCTCGGTAAGATGACTTGCCAGAACCTTTACTAATAGATTTAGAAGTAATTTTGCTGGTTGTATTCGGCGCCAGATGCACCATCTTTCCACCAGCATCCTGAATTTGACCATCGGAGGCAAATGCCATCGAAAGTATCTCGCCATGTGCGCCGGGTTCCATCAGGAAGCAAGACGGGTATTTCATGGTCACTTTTGAACCAAGATTGGAATCAACCCACTCCATAGTGCCGTTCTCAAAAACTTTAGCGCGCTGTGTCACAAGGTTATAGACATTCGTAGACCAGTTTTGAATGGTCGAATAACGCACACGTGCATTCTTCTTGACCACAATTTCGATCACGCCACTGTGAAGAGCATCCGTTGTATAAGATGGAGCCGTACAACCCTCCACATAATGAACCTGTGCACCTTCATCAGCAATGATGAGTGAGCGTTCAAATTGCCCAATATTTGCACTGTTTAAGCGGAAATATGCCTGTAAAGGCAAATCGACTTTGACACCTTTGGGGATATAAACAAAAGAACCACCTGACCAAACTGCGCCATTGAGAGCGGCAAATTTATTGTCAGCATAGGGAATTACTGTCCCAAAATACTCTTTAAAAAGCTCGGGGTGTTTACGCAAGCCATCTTCAATGCTTAGAAATAAAACACCTTGCTCTTCAAGATGCTCCAGAATCGAATGGTAAACCATCTCCGATTCGTATTGAGCGCCTACACCAGAGAGGAATTTTTGCTCTGCTTCAGGGATGCCTAATTTGTCAAAAGTATTTTTAATATCATCAGGAACGTCATCCCAATCTTTTTCTTGTCCTTCGGTGGGTTTGACATAATAGTAAATATCATCAAGGTCAAGCGGGGTTACATCGGGTCCCCACATAGGCATTTCACGCTTTACATAATGATCGTAAGCTTTAAGGCGATAATCGAGCATCCACTGCGGCTCGCCCTTCATTGCCGAAATTTGTTTTACAATCTCTGCATTAAGGCCTTTTTCTGCCTTGAATATATAATCTTCGGGATCTATAAAATCGTACTTATCCTGCCCGCCAATTTTTTCCAGGGTTTGTGCGTCAGACATAATAACTCCTTACCAATAAAAGTTAAGCGGCGACAGCTTCTGCATATTTTTCGCGCACCCAATCGTACCCATGTTCTTCAAGGCGCAATGCAAGTTCTGGCCCAGCAGATTCAACAATACGTCCATCAAACATAATATGTACAAACTGTGGCTTAATATGATTCAGCAAACGCTGATAATGCGTAATGACCACAACGCCCAAGTCATCTCCTGAAAGAGCATTCACACCATCAGAAACGATGCGGAGGGCATCAATATCCAAACCAGAGTCGGTCTCATCCAAAACGGCAATCTTTGGTTTTAGCGTAGCCATTTGCAAAATTTCAGCACGTTTCTTTTCGCCGCCAGAAAAGCCATCATTAAGATAACGCCCGGCAAAGGCATGATCCATTTTGAGCAGATCCATTTTTTCTTTCAAAGTTTTGCGGAAATCAAGAATAGAAATCCCCTTATCTTCTGGATTTTCAGCTCGGCGACGAGAGTTGAGTGCTGTTCGCAAAAAGTTTGCGACAGTTACACCCGGGATGGAAACCGGGTACTGAAAAGCCAAGAAAAGCCCAGCTCTTGAGCGCTCGTCGACGTCTAATTCAAGCACATCTTCACCATCAAAGATGATTTCACCTTCTGTGACTTCATAGGATGGATGTCCCATGAGCGCGTATGCTAAAGTAGATTTTCCAGTCCCGTTCGGGCCCATGATAGCATGAATTTCACCCGATTTAATTTCGAGATTTAATCCTTTTAGTATCTCCTTCCCCTCAATACTGACGTGCAAATTTCTAATAGTCAATGTAGACATTGGCTCTCCTGTAAAATACCTTTCGGCAATATTTTTTGTGTTAGATCAATTTCATAAACGAGCGGCATTATAGCACGCAGAAGCTAAAATGTCAATAATTATGATATTTATCTAGTATATTGACAAAAAAAAAGAGGAGCGTTATACTCTCGCCAAGATTATGGCTAAAACACGCGAAAAAATCCTGCAAGCCCTGCTTCGAAAACCGCGCTCCACCATCAATGACTTGGCGGAGGCTGTGGATATTAACCCCATCTCGGTGCGTCACCACCTGAATAACCTTCAGGCTGGTGGGCTTATCATTGCTGAAGAAGAACGACATGGAGTTGGCAGACCTCGCTTGGTTTACACACTCACAGATGAAGGTTCAGAAAAATTCCCCACGCGCTATTTGCGGCTGACTTCCCGGTTGCTGAGTCAACTTAAGGAAACGCTCCCCAATCCCATGGTCAAAGAGTTGTTTTCGCAAGTCGCGCTTAATTTAGCTGAAGAGCATCAAGAGGAACTTATCGACCTGAATGTTGAAGAACGCCTGGATGCCATTCAGAAACTTTTAGGCGAGGAAGGCTTCACTGTTGAATGGGAAAAACTAGGTGAGCAATACCACATCCATGAAGTTTCCTGTCCCTATCACAAAGTAGGGCAAAATCACCCCGAAGTCTGCTCTATGGACCAAACACTGATCTCTCAAATGTTGGCGCTGCCTGCCGAACAAGTACAATGTATCTTGAGCGGTGACGAGCGTTGTACTTATGTTGTCAAACCCCCTCTGCCCTAAAGGGCATCTTCGCGAAGCATACCCGAAGGGTGCCCTAAAATTCTGCATTTAGAATTTTAGAGAAGAAAAATATAAAGAAAGAGAATAAAAATGAGCGAAAAAACAGAAAACCTAAATATTGTAACTTGGGAACTCCACGACACACATCCCGAACTTGTTGAGCCGATGCGCGAAGCCCTATCCAAAGTAATTGATCCCGAGATCGGGATGAATGTTTTGCAATTGGGATTAATTCGCAAAGTCAGCATCGAAGATAATATTACAAAAGTCTACATGATCTTGACAACCCCCTTCTGCCCCTATGCCCCTGCAATGATCGAATCAACCCGCAAAGCCACGCAGGAAGCCATCGAGCAACCTGCTACAGTGGATATGGGCATGGAAGCCTGGGATTTCTCAATGATGGAAGACCCCTCTGCATTAGATTGGGGTATGTACACCTAAAACATACTTGAATTCAACTTGCTGGGCATTTATCAAAATAGTGCCCAAAAGAAATATTTTTCGATAAAAAAAGAGTTGGCTAGCCAACTCTTTTTTGTGTTTTTTTTACTGTAAATTCCAGAATGCTCCGGCCTGTGGTCGGAGATGAATGGCAAGGGGGCTTGGGGACTTGGTCCCCATCTTAAAATTTCCGCTTTCAGAAGCCCCGACCTGTGGTCGGGGTGATTCACTCTTCGGTATCTGTTTTCACCTTCACATGTTTTGCCATATGCATCGGAGTGGGACGTTCCCCTTCTGCGAAGCCTGAGAGCAGGAAAAGGGCATTGGTGACAGTCCCGCCGGCGTTGCGCCAACGATGTCGCAGACGGGCAGAAAACATGAGGCTATCGCCTGCTTTAAGATTATAGTATTTATCTTCAACCTGATACTCTAATTCACCACGCAGACAGATCACGAACTCATGGCCGGTATGCACCATGGTGTGAACGCCACTGTTTGCGCCACTTTCAAGCGTTAGCACAAAAGGCTCCATGCGCCCGACAAAATTTTGGCCGCCTAAGCCCTCCCAGGTGCCGCGTTGAAAAGGAACGTGCGTGCGTTCATCTGCTTTTACAAAGACAACAGATTCTCGATCAGTTTGTTCACCAAAAAAGGAGGTAATTGGCACGCCCATACCATCTGCTAATTTATAAAGCGTACTAACAGAGGGAGAAGTTTTATCACGTTCTATCATGCTTAGCGCGTTTGCTGAAAGACCGCTTTTACGTGCCAAAGCACGAATAGAAAGATTGCGCTCTGTTCGCAATTCACGTAAACGAGCCCCTACATTCACTGATACTGCATCGCTTTTATATAATTCCATCATATTAACCTTTTTGAAATTGAGCTAAATAGAGTATAGATTATAAACGATAACCCTGTCACACAAAAGGGATGAATTTTATCAAAATAGACAGATAATATTTTTCCGCTTTGAGTTTTTTCTAACAAGAACAACATCCAAAACTTTGGTAAAATTTGATGAAGAAAACACAGCAACATAGTATTGGGCTTTTACAGAAGAAAGTAATAAAAATGAGTAGTGATTTAAACTAAATGTCAAAATGATTCTGCAAGGAGGGCGACAGCCCGACAAAGCAGTCTTCTCTCTCAATAACAAGGTTGATTCGCTTTGCAAGCTCCGCTCACAAATTCATATCATTTATCCTATACCGCCACCAAAAGGAGAAGGCAATGAACAGAAATTTGTTTCTGGGACTATTTATCGTATTCATCTTAGGGTTGGGCGCATGCTCTTCAGGAGCAGCACCTGTCGAAACCCCACAACCGGAAGGGGGATCCGAAACTCTGGACACACCTTCCGCCACATCTACCCCTGAGCCAACACTTCCCCCGCCTACCATTACACCAACTTTCACATATCCCATAGATTTCGAAGCATATGAAATGCCTCTGGGCGGTGAAGCCGTTGAAAGCTTTGAAGTTTTTGATGAAATGGTCATTAATCATATGCAAGAGTTGACCATAAATGCCGGTGTACTTGTCATTGCCCGCGGCGGCGAAATTGAATATGAACGCTCCTATGGTTATATTGACCAGGGCGACACTTACCCACTTCAACCGAATAATTTATTTCGAATCGCCAGCATTTCCAAACCAATCACATTAGCGACTTTAACCGAATTGATCCGAAAAGGTCAAATAAACCCTTCAGATCGTGCTTTTTGTCTGGAAGGCTCGCCTGAGAACTGTATCCTGACCTATGAACCTGCCCCAGGCAAGACCGTTGATCCGCGCGTGGTTGATATTACCGTACAACACTTGATGGATCAGGAAAGCGGTTGGACGCACTATAACAAAACTGATCCTGTCTTTGGAGTGGTCATTCAGGATGTGATCGACACATTTGGAAATTATCCTCCATCGTCAGATGAAATGATCCAGTATACGCTTGGTGAGCCTTTGGGGTCAGATCCCGGCACGACCTATGTTTATACCAATGTCAATTTTGTAATTCTCGGAAGGATCATTGAAAAAGTAACTGAGCAGAGTTTTGAAGAAGCCGTGCAAACAACAGTCTTTGACGAAATGGGTGTCACAGACGTACAGATAGGCAACTCTCTTCCTGAAAACTGGCTGCCCAACGAAGCACAGTATTCTTGTGAATGGAAAACAGATAGCGCTTATGAAGCAAATGAAGAAACTTGCTGGTCAACCGGTGGCTGGAACCTTGAAGCCGGTGACGCTGCTGGAGGCTTCATTGCTTCAGCACAATCTCTGGCATATTTTCTTGATGATTACTGTTTATATAACGGTAGCGTACGTGCTAATAACCGCAATTGCTGGGGCTGGTATAACGGCACATTAGATGGCACGATGAGCTTTGTCTACCAACGAGAAGATGGTGTTGATTTTGTACTCCTCTTCAACAACCGCTCAGATGACTGGGCGAATGAAGAAGGCGCTGACTGGCAGATCATTTACAAGATTAATGATATTCTGGATGATTTCGATGCTTGGCAGTAGAATCTTGTTCTACAACTTCATCTAGCACAAAGGAATTGAATATCACCGTCATCCCCTCGTTTTGAAAGGCAAAAATGGGGGGGGGGGCAGCATTAGTTAGTATTTGTTAGAGCAAAAAGATAATTAAAGATCAAGCCCCAGTATCAAAGTTTTGATACAGAGGCTTCTTATTACTCTCATTCACGATTTCAGTTTTCGTTAGCAAATTGCACTTTCTCTTCTCTAGCTGATTTGATATCCAGTGGTTTTGTTCTCGTAAAAACGGGATTAGAAATCCCCTTGGGGCATTTTTAGCCGCACAAAAGCTTTTCGCCGCTCTAAAGCCATTAAACGAAAACAAGCCCAAAACACACACGTTCCGAGTGCAGGCGAACGTTTTCTTGATGCCATATAAAAAGACATTGATTGTCTAAATAGGCGAATGACATTTGTTCATGTCTATGATGACAAAATCTACTATATAAGCGGCTGTTGAAATGTTACAGTTAGTTCACATATTCACAAAGGTGGATATGTGAAAAGGAAAGACTTATGAGCCTAAAAGATGAAATTCACCAATTACATGCACAGCTTTGCAATGGGCTTGCTGACCCGATCCGTATTTTGATTTTGTATTCGCTCGCGGATGGTTCACGGCATGTTAATGAACTCACCGAGAAGGTCAATGCCCCACAACCAACGATATCAAGGCATTTGAAGATTCTCAGAGAGCGGGGCTTGGTTCGTTCGGAGCGGGATGGGCAATATATACACTATTCATTAGCGGACGAACGCGTCATCGATGCGCTTGATCTGCTACGCGCCGTTATGGCAGATAACTTCAAAAAACGTGGGCAACTTGCAGATGCGGTCGCTCGCG
>JABGQT010000035.1 GCA_018648685.1 Anaerolineae bacterium | reverse complement strand
TTTCCATGCTTCAGCGAAAGCTCCGAATTGGGTACACGCGCGCCTCCCGCCTGATAGACATGATGGAAGACGAGGGCATTGTCTCTCTCCCCACCGGTGGGACAGGTGTCCGCGATATTTTAGATTACGGCAAAGCCGGTCCGCCTGCAGAGGGGTAGAGAAAAATTATCCTGAATGTATTATTGAGAAGATCAGCATCCTCTGACCTCCCATTTTTAAAGGAGATCCTTTACGAAGCCGTCTTCTGGCGTGATGTGGAGAACCGTCCCCCGTTGGAAGAAGCGCTCTCATTACCCGAGGTCGCCAAATCTTTAGCGGGATGGGGAGAACGGGATGGCGACACCGCCCTCATCGCCACGCTGAACGGAACGCCAGTGGGAGCGGCTTGGTACCGTTATTGGAGCAAAGAGAACTACACCCGAGGCTATATGCACGATAAGGTCCCAGTGGTCGTGATCGGCGTCCACGAGGATTTTCGCGGTAAGCAGATCGGGACGAAGCTATTGTTTGGGCTGACTGAACAAGCCCAAAGGGAGGGCGTTCCGCGCATCAGTTTGATGGTTTCAAAAGATAATTACGCCATCAAGCTCTATCAGCAGCAGGGATTTGAAATCCATTCAGAAACCGAAGACTCTATTACCATGGTACGGGAAATCAAATGAAAAATATTTCAAGAAAGCAAATTATCTGGGGAATTATTCTGTTGGTGTTCGCAGCCGCGCTCGTCTGGCTCGTGGATTGGACCACCTATGCACGCCCGCCCCTGCCCGAAGCAGAAGCGGCGCTCATCAGTGACGAAAATGTGGAAGTTACTCACAAACCTTGGCTGACTTTCACCCTCAGTGGCGTTGACGTGGAAAGCGGTTTCATCTTTTACCCGGGCGGGCGGATCAACCCGAAAAGCTATGCTCCGTTGCTGAAGCCCATCGCCGCAGAGGGCTATCTTGTCGTTGTGCCTGAGATGCCGATCAATATGGCCATCTTCGATGTGGATGCCGCAGATGAGATCATGGCTCAATATCCCGAAATCAAGCATTGGGTCATCGGCGGGCATTCTGTGGGCGGTGTATCGGCAGCGATGTATACGGCTGAGAGTCCCGAGCAGATCGACGGGCTGGCGATCTGGGCTGCCTACCCCGCAGATAATTCCGACATCTCCGCACTTGATATTCCTGTTTTATCAATTTATGGCGGTCGTGAAGAGGGTGTTACGGATGAGAGCGTGGGCGAACGCAAACATCTGCTCCCTGCGGATACGGAATACATCAAGATCGAGGGCGGTGACCACCATCAATTTGGCTCGTACAAGATCAAGCCTGAAGAGCATCTCGCTACAGTTGAACGCTCGGTTCAGCAAGCGCAGATCATCGAAGCAATGCTGGATTTGTTAATAAGGGCTTCTCAATAATGAACTGGGCGCTATTATCGATTTGCTCTGCATTATCCAGCGTGGCCTTATTGGCGGCCTTTCTTTTCGGAAAGAAAGGCCACTCTTTTAATATATAATTTTGTCCATTACAAAGCCAGCAAATTCCAGGAGAATAATGAAAAAAGAAAAAGATATTATCGTGATCGGCGGCGGGATCATTGGTCTTTCTGTTGCCTATTATCTTTCCAGGCAGGGTCGTTCTGTAACGCTGATCGAAAAGAAAGATGAAGTCGGGGTAGGCAGCTCTTATGGCAACGCCGGCTGGATCGCGAATGGGTTCTCTATCCCGATGGCTGCGCCGGGCATCCCATTGCAGGGCATGAAATGGCTCTTTGATCCGACAAGCCCCTTTTATATCAAACCGCGTCTGGATTTCGATCTCTTTCGCTGGTTATGGAAGTTTATCGGTGCTTGTAATGAAAAAGATCTAAGGGCATCTTACGCAATTTTATTATCTTTAGGGCAGGGGAGTTTTGATCTTTTCGATGAGATCTTTTCGCAAGAAGATGTCGATTTTGGCTATGAAAGCAAGGGGCGGTTAAGCCTGTTTACCAGCAAAAAGAGTTTTGAAAAATCTATGGCCGATGTCGCCTTTGTACGCGAATATGGTGTGGATGTATCTTTGCTGGACGTTGATGGCGTGCGTGAAATAGAGCCGAATATTTCGGCATCTGTTAAGCATGGCTTCTATAGCAAGGATTACGCCCACTTAGACCCGGGTCGCTTTACACAGGAAATGGCACGCCTGGCAGAAAGCCGGGGTGTAGAGATCATGAAGGGTGTGAGTGTAAGGGGATTTGAAATCACAGCCGGGCAGATCTCATCTGTGGAAACAACGCAGGGGACTTTTATCCCGGATCAGGTTGTTTTGGCTGCGGGGGCCTGGTCTGCTCTGCTTGCACGCAAATTGAAGATAAAACTCCCCATCCAGCCTGCCAAGGGATATAGTCTGACCTATAAATGCCCACCAGAACTTCTCCCACAGTTGCCGATTTCTTTGGTGGAGCGCAAGGCGGCTGCCACGCCGATGGGGGAACGAGTCCGTTTTGCCAGCACGCTGGAATTGGCGGGTTTTGACTCTACGATCAATCAGCCGCGGGTGGATGCCATTCGCCGCTCGGCAAAAGAGTATTTATCGGGAACAGAAGCTTTGGCTGAAGAAGAGGTCTGGTCCGGGTTTAGGGCCGCAACGCCGGATGATCTTCCCATTATCGGGCGGAGCGATAAATATGAAAATCTTATCTTTGCCACTGGTCACGGAACTTTGGGGATGACTTATAGTCTGATCACGGGGAAACTGGTTTCACAGATCATTGCTGGAGAAGAGGCATCCATTGACCTAAAACCTTTACGAGCAGAACGCTTCTAAGAGGGAAAAACAAATAAAACTCGAACAAACTTATCTCTTTGCGAACCCCGATGCTTTTCGGGGTGAAGCAATCTCTTTCTCTGTGAAGAGATTGCCGCGTCGCAAGAACATGCTCCTCGCAAAGACATGTTATTTGTGAATTCTAAATAGTTTGTCCATATAAAAGAAAAAAGATGACCCATCCCTGAAGTTGGGATGAGTCATCTTTTCACTTAATTTGATCTGGTATTTCTCCAGATATCAGGGACAAGTACAAGAGAAAAGCACAAGATCCCAGATGCCGCCTCCACTCTCGCAAGCAATTTGGTCAGGAGCATAGGCATCGCAGGTATTTGTATCCTCTTCATCCTCGTCCTTTGGCGTGTCAGCAGGCTCGGGCGCAGGCAGGGATAGTGGACCTTTGGTATAGAGAGGCTCCTCACAACCATCCTGATGCAGTGAAAGGTGATGCTTATATGTACTAATGTATTCGGATGGCAGTTTAATTTTGCAGGAAAGACGCGTATTATTCCCTTCGAGCGGCGCACAGGCCTCGGTTTCCACATCCCCAATTTTCATCTTGTAGTCCAGATCCTGCCAGGCAACGCTTGCAGGCATTTTGATATTCACAGCTAGGGGAGCGCCGGGCAGAAATTCCCCGTATACATGTGAAAACTGCGCGCCTTGGAAGAGATCGCACGCAGAGTCTATAATCATTGTGTTCTCTCCGGTGGTAGCTACGTTGCTCGGATCTATAGTAGATTCTCCAGAATTATCTCCAAGATTTATTAACAGATCACGGAGAACCCCACGGTCATTTCCATCCATAATGTCACCTATCTTGTTGTCGCCGAGATCCAGTGCTTTGATCTCTGACACCGTGGGCTCGCCATCTGTTTTCTTCTCGATAGAGAGCTGCGTCTTATCCGGCAACAGAAAGTGTTCTTCCGAATTGGCTAAGAGAGAATTGATAGTAAGGATATTAAAATCATCGTCCATATGAAATTCCCTCTGGGCCGCCGCACAAGAGCCTTCGAAACAGCCGATGTTCATGATCTCGGTTTCCGGGACGAATTTAATACCCAAAATAGAACCGGTCGGCCAGGCAATACCTATCGGTGTTGATATTACCGACCTGCCGAGATGCTCCGCAGTAACTTCAAGGATCACGCCCCCCTGTTCCAGAAGGATGGCCCAGTTTTGACCATCAAAATTTGACAACTCGAATATCGTATCCGGCCCGATCAGCAATACGTTTCCGTTGGGTAGATCCAGCCGCGCGGTTGAATCCGCCTGCGTGCGTACGCTGGCACCGTCGCTGACGAGTTCCACTGCCGTTACGATTTTCCAATCTGCTTCGTTCTTCGCGCGCACAGCCACGTTGTTCTCAACTTCGCTGAGAATGGCAGGCTCGGACGCAACGACTTCAGTGGTCGGGACAGCAGTGGCTTGGGCAACAGGTTCGGGCGCTGCGGCTTCGATGGGCGGGGCTTCAGTGGGTTGGGCAGGCGCACTACAGGCTGGCCCTACAAGTATAAGCATTCCCAGAATGATCAATATCCGTTTCATAGTTGATTCTCCATTTTTTTTGAAGTCGTACGAGATTTGTTTTTATTCTTTTTCACACCTTTAGGGCTTTCGCTCGGGCAGGTGTGCGTCGCACCAAAACGATAAGAATCTTCTCCTCGATAAGAGAATATTTGTCGATTAATATCTGCCTGTCGAAGTTGGTGCGACGCACTCTTCTTTCTCACTCAAAAGCGAAAGCCTAATCTTACTAAATTGTGTTTGAAGATAATTGTCATCCCCAATGGGAAAATTCATGAAAGGGTCATTTTAATGCGACAAACACGATAAAAAACAGTCCACTATGCTTGACACTCTCTGTCAACGCTATTGAGATTGTGTCACATAAACTTTGACAAAAATCTCATAAAGCGGCATTATCTGCCTGCTGAAGCTGATGCGTGAAATTCGATAAATGTAAGCGAACTTTCTGAGAAGGGAGTCCGCTTTTTGTTTTAGTAGTGTTCTATTGAATAAGGTTTTCTTTTTTTGTATAGTTAATTTGTGTTCAAGAAACTCGCTTCGAATTACGTTCGATTTTATAAGGCAAAAGCTTCTTAATTCACAACAAATTTTCTATCCTTATTACATTATGTTAGTTCTAATTCGATTGGACAGGAGTTTAAGATGGCTAAAGACAAGAAAGCGGAAAACTGGATTGTTGTCTTAAAAATTATCTCTGCAATAATAGGAACTATTGCAACGCTTACAACTGCATATTTTGTTTTTATTAACAATAAAGAGAAAAATGAGACGGAACGCATGTATTTTCAAGCTACTCAAGCCGCTGTAACAGAAATAGTTTCTGTTACACATACTGCCGCAGCACTAAGTGTGTCAAAATCAGAGACAAGCATAACTCCATCCCCAGTTGAAGTTAATGATGCCCCGACAAATACACCATCGGATCCTATAGCTGTTACACAGCCCCTTAAAATTTCAAGCGACTTTGGTTTTGAAAGCACCTGTTTAGATAGTCGCTTGTGGAAACCTATCACTAACGTACCATCTGAACAGTTAAGTAGTAAAGAGTTTGGGTGCTTGGATCTGTTTGCGTGGGGAATTTTCTATGACAATTCGTCGATAGAAATGTATAGCAATAAAACCGGAAAAGAAGGAGTATACGGGGTGATGGTACCAGTACCAACGAACAGTTACGTAGAAATAACAGTTGAAGTTGAAAACATTTCAAACGGATACGTACAGTTTGGCATTATTTCTGAGGGTGACAGTTTAAAAGATGCTGATGGGGCTTTTGCTATTATTTATCCACCAGATGAGAATGGTGTGCTCAAGCGCGTTGATTTATACACTATGACAAAGGGGAAATGTGCTGCCTCAGCGCAAAATGGAAAAATGGCATCCATGTTATAGTTCACA
>JABGQT010000124.1 GCA_018648685.1 Anaerolineae bacterium | reverse complement strand
AGTTCACAAAATTTCCTTTTCTTCAGGAGCCAGGCAGATGTCAAAAGGGGGATGAGTAAAACTCAGAGGAATAACAAAGGCAAAAACTACTGAACGAACAATTTAGAATAAGGCTCCTAATTTAACCGATAGGATGGGGGATGTCAAGCGGATGATTTGCAATGCCTGGATAAAAAAAGAAGACCGGTATTCCTCGATCTTCTTTCTATTTATCTATTCTTTTCTTTCTGGTTCTAAAACCCCTCGAGATAGCTCAGGTCTGCTAGACCTTCTGTCAGCGAAGCGATCTTGCTCACCAGCGCAAGGCGGTTTTGCTTCACTGCTTCATCTTCTGCCATGACGAGCACGTTATCGAAGAAATTGTTGATGGCGGGGATGAGGGTTTCGACTATGCCAAGAGCTTCGTTGATCGTATTGCGTGTTGCGTGTTGCGTATTCTCAATTGCCTCTGCCAGTTCTTTTTCTGCGGATTCGACCAACTCGCTACTGTCTACTTTCCACTCTTCGCTCTCTATTTTCGCAGAACGAATAATTCTCACACAACGCGAATACGCGGGGAGGATCGTCTCCCAATCATCTCTGGCGACCCAGGTAGATAGCTGCTCAACAGCTTTAGCGGCACACGCCGGGTTTTGAGCTTGGTCGGCGAGAACGGCATCTACCGCATCGTGAGCATATCCCCGTTCCCGAAGGACGACCCGCAATCTACCTACGATGAATTCCAAAACTTTGGCTTTGGTTTCATCAGATACATCTACGGGCTGAAGCTTGGCTGTTTCATCTATTGCGACACGCAGATCAAAATTCAGACCATGCTCAAGGATGGGAGAAACAACGCCAATTGCGGCGCGTCGGAGTGCGAAGGGATCTTTTGTCCCGGTCGGCGCTAATCCTGCGGCGAATAATCCCACAAGAGAATCGAGCCTGTCTGTGAGAGCCAACGCCATTCCGATCTTGCTCTGGGGGACGGTCTGATATTGCTCACCGATGGCAGTTGCGACAACTTCATCTTCGCCGCTGCGGAGGGCATATTCGCGCCCAATGATGCCTTGCAGGGAGGTCATTTCGGTGACCATTTGAGTCACCAAATCGGTTTTTGCGAGATAAACTGCACGCCCGAGGGGCTTGATGGTTTCGGTAGTGGTGAAGCCGAAGAGGGGGCAAAGTTCTGCGCCCAGCTTCAACATTCGGTTAGATTTATCGAGCATCGAGCCGAGTTTGGTCTGAAAGGTCAACCCGCTTAGCTCAGGGCGGAAATCTTCGAGTTTCTTCTTCACATCTTCGCGGACGAAGAAGTTGGCATCTGCAAAACGGGCGTTGATAACGTGTTCGTTTCCTTGCGTAACAATATCAAGATGTTTGGTGTCGCCGTTCCTAACTCCCACGAAATAGGGCAGAAGGGGGGCAGGTTGCAAGTTTGCAAGAGGCATATCTTTGTCAGACTCACTTGCCGCTTGCGACTTGCCACTTTTAACTGCAAAATAGCGTTGATGTTTCTGCATCGTCTTAATGAGAACATCACGCGGTAACTCAAGATATTCGGCGGGGAATTTACCGACAAATGTAGTTGGCATTTCGACGAGGTGGGTGACTTCGAGGAGCAGATCTTCATCTATCAGTGCTTCGCCACCTGCTGATTCTGCGGCGGCTTTGACTTGTGCCAAGACCATTTCTTTGCGTTTTGATTCGTCGAGTATGATTCCAGCTTTTTCTATTATTTCAAAATAGGCATCGGCTGAAGCGATTTCAATTTCGGGAGAGCCGTAGGGGCGTAAGCCGCGTGTTATGTTGCTGGCGGTCGTTCCCGCATATTCAAAGGGGATGAGGGTTTCACCGAGTATCGCCACAAACCAGCGGATGGGGCGCGAGAAAGCGACTCCACTATCGTTCCACTTCATGGATTTGGTGAAGTGAAATTCTTTCATCAATTTGGGCAGGGCTTCGAGGAGGACATCGCCTGCGGCTTTGCCATCTTCTTTGACGACTGCGACAACGTATTCGCCACCATCTATTTCTCGTTTTTCGAGGGAGGCTACGTCAACGCCTTTGCCGCGGGCAAATCCCATTGCGGCTTTGGTGGGATTGCCCTCAGCGTCGAAAGCGCGAGAGGCTGGGGGTCCCTTGACGAGTTCTTCGAGGTCGGGTTGTTTGGGATCGAGATTCTGTATATGGACGGTAGCACGTCGAGGTGTGGCGTGAATCCGTACCGTACCATGCTCGAGACGTAGTTCTTGCATCCACGCGGGAATCCCTTTGCGAAGTTGATCAAGTATGGATACCACATCCGAATGGGGCATTTCTTCAACGCCAATTTCGAGGAGGAAAGTTGAAGGTTGAAGGTTGAAGGTTGGAGGTTGGAGGTTTTCAACTTTGGACTTTGAACCTTCAACTTTTAACAGAGGGAATTCTAGTTTCTCGCGTTGCTCTAAATAACTTTCGGCTACACGCCGTGCCAGCCCACGCATCTTGCGGAAGAAGGCTTGGCGTTCGGTCACGCCGACTGCGCCGCGCGTATCGAGGATATTGAAAGTATGCGAGCATTTTAGGACGTAATCGTGGGCGGGGAGGACGAGACCGGCATCGAGGCAGGCGTTGGCTTCGGCGTCGAAGTTTTCGTACATCTGGCGCAGGCGGGCGACATCGGCGATCTCGAAATAGTATTTGCTATGCTCGAATTCTTCCTTGTGCCGGATTTCGCCATAGGTGACGTTTTCGCTCCAGGGTTCATCCCAGATGGCGGCGGCGTTGTTGAGGGCGATCAGGATGCGTTCGAGACCGTAGGTGATTTCGACCGAAACGGGATCGAGGGCTACGCCACCAACCTGCTGAAAATAAGTGAATTGGGTGATTTCCTGCCCGTCCATCCAGACTTCCCAGCCCAAGCCCCAAGCGGAGATGGCGGGCTGCGCCCAGTTATCTTCCACAAAACGAATGTCGTGCTGGCGCGGGTCGATGCCGATGGCTTTGAGTGAATCGAGGAAAAGCTGCTGGGGGTCGCCGGGATCGGGTTTCAGGATGACCTGAAATTGAGTATGCTGCTGGAAGCGATTCGGGTTCTCGCCATAACGTCCATCGTCTGGACGGACGGAGGGCTCGACGTAGGCGACGTTCCACGGCTCTGGTCCGAGGACGCGCAGGAAGGTAGCGGGGTTCATTGTCCCCGCGCCGACTTGGGTGTAGTAGGGCTGGGCGATGGTGCAGCCGTGCGCTGCCCAGAATTCTTGCAATTGGAGAATGATGGTTTGGAGGGATTTTTTGGTCATGGGGTTAGGTGTTAGGTAATTGGTATTAGGGAATAGGAATCCACGAAGTCACACGAAGATTCACGAAGTTTTTTTGTCGGGGGGGATTATACCGCAAAGAAAAAGCCTCCTATGTTTGGGAGGCTAAAACACTTTATGCAAAATACCTTTATGTAAGATTATCTAATTAGCGTTAGGCCTCCCCCTGCAAAAGCAAGAATACCAATAATTAACAAGCACCATAATATCGGAGCCTTACCATTTAAAGCAATTCTTCTAATTTCATCCTCGGACCATAACTCCCTATTAGTGTTTTTCCATTTTATGTTCGGCTCCTCTAAAGTCCACGACAAAAATATAAAAGAAATTCCTGCCACAAAGAATAGAATGGTTGGCAAAATAATGAATGAACCGAAGAGCGTTTTATAATCTTCTATAGCAAGTCCCATAGCCAACTTTGTACCAAATGATATTGCAATTCCACTAAGAAACGCAAAATAGCTTGGTTGAACTCGGACGATTTTTGTCAACCAGTTTACCATTTCAAAAAACCCTCAGCTAATTCCCGATGCAAATATTCTATTTCTTTCTGGGTTTTGGCATTCCTTATTTTTTCCTTGAATAAATTATATCTTTCGTCAAGTTTTTTAATTTGCATATACCATTGTGCATCGTCGTCTGGGTCAATCCGACCCCGAATCTTTATTCTCTCTCTCTGCAAACCGTTAATATGATTTAGCTCTTGTTGATAGCTATCCATTGCGCCGTCTAGCAAGGATTGTCGTTTTGTGGATAGAATTTCATCAACATCCTGTGTTTGGTGGGAATCGTTTTTATCTGAGTTTTTATGTTGTAGCGTCAACTCCCTTTCAATAGTATTCAGAAAAACTTGTTGATAGCCTGAAAAATCACCTTTGTCAAAAATTGCCTTTACCCCAAATTCAGTTTGTAGTTGCGTTACAATGGATGGAGTAAGATGTCCACTGACTACGATAGAGGGAATGTCTCTTAATTGACACACAGCAAGAAGCCCCAACCCATCGTAGTTGTGTTCTTCAAATGTGTTTTCTAGACTCAAATCCACCGTACAAACATCAATATCAAAACTAGCAAACCAAGTACCTGTTTCCAGCACTCTTTTCAAGGCATCACCATACCTAGCAGAGAAATACACATTATATCCTTTCTCATTTAAGAGTCTACCTAAAGTATCTCGCCAATTTTCCCTATTTTCAATAATCAATATGCTTTTTGCCATTTTTTACTCCCTGTCGTTAGTTAACAAAACTGAAGGATGGCGTTGATTAGGCAGATAAAAACTCCTGAAACTTCATATCTTGTAATTTAACCGCCACGCCTGTATATAATTTTGTAGAAGAGTGAGTAATCATTTCCTTTTGTCCAAATTTTTGCCAAAATTTACCAGTTGGTTCTTTATTCGAACGCAATGTGATTGTCACTCCAATTGCTTGGGAAGTTTTACGAGACCATAACAACAGATGTAGCTTATTGTTTTCATTTTGTATCATTTTCCCATTGTGTGTTAATGGAGATAAAGATAAAAGTAAATTGCGTAAAATTGACTTGAAATCTTTTACAGACTCTAAATTAGAATCTCCATGAGATAATTGTTGGATTAGGAATGGAATATCCAAAAGATTGTAAAATGTTGTTGTAAGGTCTACTCGAAACGTTTTTCTGTTACGGTCATCTCGAGCACCCTTAGTTGTTCGTACTGCTCGCCCTACCTCTGAAATGAATTCATCATTATCAAATTCTTCCTTCAAGAAAAACTTTGTGACTATTTTTGTTTGGCGTTCAAACGCATTAATCGTATGCTTTGTAGTTGCATGACCTGACAACATAATCACGTGCATTCGATCTTCAGGATAATATTTTTCGACCTCATCTAAAAAGGTAATACCATCCATATTGTCATCATCGCCTTCATTCAAGCGAACATCAACAATTGCCACATCAAAAGTTTTTGCTTGCAAAAGATTACCTGCTACCTCTAATGAACTTGCAGTTACAACATCGTAATCATTCAAAGCCAACAATCGAGATATGGTATCCTGCCAGTTTTTTAAATCTTCAAGAAGCAGTATTCTTGGTTTCGTCTGTTCCATAATAAAATCTCCTGTTGGTTATTTGTTAGCATCTAGACGACTATAAGATGACGTAATAAAAGGTACTACAATCTGAAAAGTACTTCCTTTGCCAATTTCGCTCCTTACTAAAATATCACCACCTATTTTCCTCATAAAAGTACGAGACCACCACAAACCGAAACCTAAGCCATGTTTCTTTTCACTATAAAACAATTCAAATATTTTTTCCTGTTTATCTTGATTCATCCCTGATCCAGTGTCTGAGATATGAACTTCTATTTCGCGCCCAGTTTCCGATTGAAAGGTTTCAATTGTAAGGTTACCATTATTATGTGCTGCCTCAGCGCAAAATGGAAAAATGGCATCCATGTTATAGTTCA
>JABGQT010000086.1 GCA_018648685.1 Anaerolineae bacterium | reverse complement strand
TCAAGCCAAAATTAAGAGCGTCCCTTTCCGCTTCGATATTGCGCTGAGATGTCCCGAATTTAGTTGCTTCTCCATTGGGCATCACGTCCACGTCAAAACGCGGCGAAGCGGGATTATTCAAAATATAAAGCAAAATATGAATTTGCCCGTTCATCGTATCTGCAAGATGTCCGTAAAAAATAGGGTCTCGAAAGCCGTATTCGTGATATAGAGACATCTCTACGCTCGTGCTGCCAGGTTTCGCTTTAAGATTGATGAGAGAGCGTCCCTGAATATCTGTAAGATAGGGCGTGATATTGAAGCGCTCAAGTAATTCGATGGGGATAACGCGCCTGTACATTTCTCGTTTTTCGTGCTCGGGCAGCAGATTGATGCCACCGATCGTGGATGCGCTCATAAATTACTCCCTGCATTGCATTTGTCTTTTCATATCACGCTCGGTTTCTTTTGTCTTGATGGCGTGGCGTTTGTCATGGAGTTTTTTGCCGCGCGCGAGTGCGATCTCGATTTTAGCGCGCCCGCCTTTGAGATAAACTTTGGTTGCGATAATAGTTAGCCCTTTTTTGCGAACAGAATCTCTTAGCTTACGAATTTCTCTTTTATGTAAAAGTAATTGTCTGGGGCGACGCGGCTCGTGATTATAACGATTAGCTTGAGTATAGGGTGCAATATAGGCTTCCATGAGCCAGGCTTCACGCTCATCTACACGGATATAGGCTTCTTTTATGCTTATTTGTCCCAAGCGAATCGACTTGATCTCGGAGCCTTTTAAGGAGATTCCGGCTTCAAATTCGTCCTGGAGAAAATATTCGAATTTCGCTTTACGATTGGTTGCGACGACTTTAATCTTCATATTGGGATTGTAACATGGGAGTGAAAAGTGTGATGTTTTTTGATAGGCTCTAAGTCTTCATGCGAGTATAATCTCCTTGCTATATAGTTCTTCATAAAGGAAGGTTTTTGGATGAAAGAAATTGCAGTTGCATTAGGCGGTGGTGGCGCAAGAGGGAACGTCCATATTGGTGTTTTAAGAGCACTGGAAGAAGCGGGTTATCGCATTGCTGCCATTGCCGGAACAAGCTTTGGCGGTTTGGTTGCTGCTTTTTATGCCGCAGGTTATTCACCTGATGAGATTGAAAATATCTTTGTTGCAGTAGACCAAAATAAACTCTATCAACTTGGTATACACAATAAACCCGCTGTGCTGGGATTAAGCAAAATAGAGCAGTGGCTTAATGAAATACTTGGCGAAAAGAGTTTTGAAGAGACACGAATTCCTTGCGCCGTGACCGCTGCAAATTTGCTTTGTAATTGTGAAGTGACGCTAAAAACTGGTGCGCTCAAAAAAGCAATTTTGGCTACAATTGCAGTGCCGGGCATTTTCCCTCCCTACCAGACGGATGAGCATTATCTTATTGATGGGGGTGTGCTAAATCCCGTTCCGGTTTCTTTGGCTCGTGAGCTGGCTCCGAAACTTCCTGTTGTTGCTGTTGCGTTGACTGCACCGCTTTCACCTACTTCGTCTTATCATTTGCCGGTCTCGGTCCCCTCCGTAATACCGGAAAGCATTATTAAGCGTATTACGCGCCTAAATGTCGCTCAGGCAATGAATGTTTTTTTGCAATCGGTAGATATGAGCAATAGAGCAATTACCGAATTACGTCTAAAAAATGAACCGCCAGATATTCTGATCCGCCCTGACGTGGAGGGGATCGGCTTGCTCGACCAAGTGGATGTACCAACCCTCGCCCGTTTAGGAGAGGAAGCTGCCAAAGCCATTTTGCCTGACTTGACGCGCGTAATGCGCCGCTCGCGAGGGCTTTTCAACATCTTGTTCGGAAGGAAATAATAATGACTCGAGATTTACGAAAATACGCTCAGCAAACCAGTGTTCGACTTGGCGCAGGTGCGCTTTTAGTCCTTTTTATTGTTGGTGACGGTCTAATTTACCTAATCTATGGGCAAGGGCCTGCGCTGATGGGGCTGATATGCCTCCTCGCCGGCGTTGCGCCCATTCTCATTATTGTGCTCTTCATGGCTTTGCTTGATTGGGCTGTCAAACGTGCAAATCGAGACTAATGCCACGATCCTTGATCGGTTCGGCTGGACATTTCGCGTTCGTCCTCTAAGCGAAGATGCCAGCCGAATATTGCTCCTTATACACGGCTGGACGGGCGACGAAAGCTCAATGTGGACCTTTACGCGCAATATCCCTTCGAGTTATGCTATTATTTCGCCGCGTGCCCCTTATTCTGCTCCAGCGGATAAGGGCGGATATTCCTGGCGAAAGATCAAGCCCGGCACCTGGGGATCGCCGACCCTCGAAGAGTTGCGTCTCGCTGCGACCGCCCTCGTTTCGCTCGTGGATAATTGGCAGGATTCCGTTAAAATGACATCTACCACTTTCGATATTGTTGGTTTTAGTCAAGGAGCAGCGTTAGCAACGACGATCGCCGCTCTTCACCCTTCTCGCGTAGATAAAGTTGCCGTTCTCTCTGGTTTCATCCCGCCCGGCGTAGATTCTCTTTTGCGCCCCGGCCTTTTAGATGATGCCCGCTTTTTCTGGGCACATGGCAAAGAAGATGAATTGGTTCCCATTGAGCGGGGGATGGAATCGATCAAATTACTGGAAGATGCCGGTGCAAAGGTTCATTTGTGCCTAGCAGATATTGGGCATAAGGTTAGCAAAGATTGTCGGCGTGCTCTGGATGCCTTTTTGAGTGAAAAGTAAAGCGTAAGAAAAAGCATGTTGCACTCGTCATCTATAGTGGACCTTTCTCACTTTTGGCTCATTACTTTATGGTATCCTTGCCACATTCGTTTATCGGTATAAGTTGAAGGTAATTTAAATGAAAAAATTTTCTCGACGAGACTTTCTTAAATTAACGGGAGCCAGCTTGGGGTCAATGGCGTTCCAGCGCTTTGAGGGGATCTATCCCTCTGGTAGGTTTGAATTCCCCCAAGGGGATAAGTTGGGACGGGTATCCGTCACCCCTTATTTTTATGCTACGGAGATGAAAGCTGCTCCCGATTTTAGTGCAGCGACAGTGGCAGCTCTACCCGAAGATACAGTTGTGGTCTGGATGCGTGAAGTGGTAGGGACGGCGCATTATAGCCAGAGCAAACGTTGGATTGAAACCCCCGAAGGCTTTATCTATTACCCACATTTACAGCCTGTTTATAACCATATCAATATCCCCATGGCGACTTTGCCCGAAGGCAAAGCTGGATTTTGGGCTGAAGTGACTGTACCTTATGTCGATTTACGCCCGTTGAGTAGCTCTGTCTCTTCGCCAAGTTTTAGTTATATTATGTCTTTGGGGCAATCACCGCGTTTGTATTACAGCCAGGTGGTGTGGATCGATGGTATCAAAGAAGAAGGCGGGAAGACTTTTTATCGTTTTAATGAAGATTTGGGTCATGGTTATGGTTACGGCGATATTTTCTGGGCAGATGCGACAGCTTTTCGCATGATCACTGAAGCAGAAGTTGCGCCGATCAGCCCAGATATAGACCCGGCTTTGAAGAAGATCGTTGCCGACGTGACCTATCAAACAATTTCGTGCTACGAAGGCGAGCGAGAAGTCTTTTTCTGCCGTATGTCTAGTGGGGCGGGTGATTTTAATACGCCCGTTGGTTCTTTATATACTTGGTGGAAGACTTTCTCCATTCATATGTCTGCGAATACGGCCTCGGACAGCGGCTACGATACAGCGGGTGTTTCCTGGCCTACTTTTATTAGCGGCGCAGGTGTTGCGATACATTCTGTTTTTTGGCATAGTGATTATGGCGTTCGGCGCTCACACGGTTGTATTAATGTAGAGCCTGATGCAGCAAAATGGATTTTTTGCTGGACATCCCCTCATGTTTCACTTGACCAGAGCGAGATAAAAATGACCTGGCCCGATGTGGGCACAGAAGTTAGTGTTGTTGAACGAAGTTTTTAATTTTCAATTTAGATTTGTTGTTTTTTACGAGGTACTAATATGGATTTAAGTAATATTACAATCGGCTTATCCTTTCTTGCTGGTTTGGCATCTTTTCTTTCTCCCTGCGTTTTTTCGCTTGTTCCCGCCTATGTCGGTTATCTGAGCGGACGTGCCGCTGGTGGTGAAGGCAACGCGAATAATAAATTTGTCACTTTTACACATGGTTTGGCATTTGTGCTTGGTTTTAGCATCGTCTTCATTCTTTTAGGCGTTGCCGCATCTGCCTTTGGTGGCTTGTTATATGATATTCGCGCTTGGTTGGCAAAAATTGGCGGGATCGTAGTCATCATTTTTGGCTTGCATATGATCGGCGTTTACCGCATTCCCTTCCTTGAGTATGATACGCGTGTGCAGGAACTTCCCGATCCTAAATGGGGTTATTTGTCTTCCGTATTACTAGGCGTTTTCTTCTCTGCTGGTTGGTCACCTTGTGTCGGGCCTGTTTTGGGTGCGATCCTTACACTTGCCATCAATGGCGGCGATGTAGGACAAGGAGCCACACTGCTCACAGCTTACTCTGCTGGTTTGGCAATCCCTTTTCTTATCGCAGCGCTGGGGATTGGCTGGGTCGGAGCAACCTTGCGTAAATACGGCAAAGCCATGCACTATGTTGAAATTGCAATGGGTATAATACTTGTTATTGTCGGCATCATGCTTTTCTCTGGCACTTTCGAATTACTTGCCCGTTACGGCACTTTTGTAGACTTTGGATTGTAGTATTTGATAATTTCCTGAAAGATGTACTAAGTCTTGACCAAAAAAAAACCTTTTTCGATCTGGATAGTAATTACCCTCAGCACAGTGATCTGTATGATCACTGTGCTTTCTTTGGGATTCGCGAAATTACTAAAGGATAGGCAGCCTGTATTTGTTGCGCCTTCACAATTTAGAGGTAGCCCCGCTCCTGATTTTAGCTTGCCCTCGTTAAATGGAGAGAATCTCAAACTTAGTGATCTGCGCGGTAAAGCCGTCCTCATCAACTTCTGGGCAATTTGGTGTGATCCCTGCAAAGAAGAGATGCCTCTTCTTGAATCTCTCTCTGAAGAATATGGTGAGGAACTGGCTGTTATCGCTATCAACGAAGGAGATTCGGTGGTAGAAGCTGAAAACTTTCTGGAAGAAGAAAATATAAAATTAATGGTCTTGCTCGATGAGGGTCGTGAGATTGGCGAAAAATACAAGATCGGGGGTTACCCAACCAGTATTTTTATTGATAAAGAAGGCATTATTCAAGCGATCTACCTTGGGGAACTATCCCAGAAACAGTTAAAAAGTAATCTGCGCCTTATAGGAATTAAATAAATGGTAAACATCACTCTCTATACACGAAAGAACTGCCATCTTTGCGATGATGTCAAAGCCGATCTCGCGGCTCTACAAGAGAAATATCCTCATCGTCTTGCTGAAATCGACATAGAAAGCGATTCTGCCCTTCTTGCAGCACATAAAGAGACGATCCCTGTTGTTGAAGTGGGGCCTTATGTTCTCAGAGCGCCTATTAGCAAGCAAGACCTTGCCATGACCATCGGCGCCGCAATTGATCGCCAGGACCAGCTTGAAAGAACAGGCGATGATCTTTACCGCAAGCGTACTCAACGTGGAAATACCTTCTCTGGCGCAGATAAATTTTCTTACTGGATTTCAAGACAATATATGCTTATTATTAGTCTTGCTCTTCTCTTTTATGTGGGGCTTCCTGTCCTTGCTCCTGTTCTGATGAAAGCGGGCACTACAACCCCCGCAAATATCATCTACAAAATATACAGCCCTCTCTGCCACCAATTCGGATTCCGCTCTTTTTTCCTTTTTGGGGAACAACCTTACTATCCCCTCACCGAGACGGGCATTGCAGGCGAAGGAACCGATCTTGTGGATTTTGAAACCGCATCAGGTATTCCTCATATCCATGAAGCCAACAGCCAAACTCGTTGGGATGCCCGCAATTATGTCGGAGATGAAAATGTCGGCTACAAGATGGCTCTTTGCGAGAGAGATATGGCTATTTACGGCGCAATGCTCCTTTTTTCCCTTGTCTTTTGGATAACGGGAAAGCGTCTCCCGCCTTTGCATTGGGCGCTTTGGCTGTTTCTTGGTCTTGGCCCTATCGGGCTAGATGGTTTTTCTCAGCTCATTAGTCAATTCGAAATCTCTATCTTCGACAGCCTTTTGCCCTATCGAGAAAGTACGCCGTTTTTGCGCACATTCACGGGCTTTCTCTTTGGTTTCTCAACTGCCTGGTTTGGCATTCCTTATGTCGAAGAGAGCATGCGCGAAACCCGGCAGATCTTCATTAAAAAACTCGCCATTATCAGCGCCAGGAAGTAATTCATGCCTTTCTTTGAAAACAAGGGAGTTCGTTATTTCCAATTTCAGAATTTTCCCGATTCGATAGTTCATGCAGTTTTCACTCGTCAGGGAGGTGTTAGTCCCGCTCCCTGGAATTCGCTCAATGTTGGCGGAAGTGTTGGGGATGCGTTCCCGAATGTGCGTGAGAATCGTATCCGGGCATTTACCGCGCTAAAACGTGATCCCGAATCCGTTTTTGACCTTTGGCAGGTTCACGGTACTCGGGCAGTTTTTGCCAGTGAACCTCGACGACCTAATTCTCACGAAGACAAAGGTGATCTGATCTTTACTGATAATCACAAAGTGACTCTTTTTATGCGCTTTGCCGATTGCACACCTTTGCTCTTTTCTGATGAAAGTCTTGGTGTTGTCGGCATTGCCCATGCTGGCTGGCAGGGAACAGTTCTGGGTGTTGCTACGGCCGCAATCAAGACGATGCAAGAGAAATATGGCTCAAAGCCAGAAAATATTAAGGCTTCTATCGGCCCTTCCATTGGTGTTGATCACTATGAAGTTGGAGATAATGTGATCGAGCAAGTCCGTGCAAGTTTTGGTAAAGATGCCGAATCTCTTCTCCCAAAAGTTGGTGAACGCAGACATTTTGATATGTTAGCAGCTAATTGTATTCAGCTTGAAAGAGCGGGCGTTATACAAATCGAAGCTGCAAATCTTTGCACTGCATGCCACCTCAAGGACTGGTATTCTCATCGTGCCGAAAAGGGGAAGACAGGACGTTTCGGGGCTATGATTGCATTAAAATAATCGTAGTGGTAAAAAGTAAGCGATACCTTTGTCATTGCGAGGTAGTTTTATCATCGAAGCAATCTCCAGGGTGGTAAGGGAGACTGCCGCGCTTCGTAAACTTCGCTCGCAGTGACATGCCCATCACTTACTACGCAACACCATCAAATAACCTCGAAAAGAATAAACTATGATAGATCAATCGCTGGTCAAGTCAATTCAGGAAAATTATCAAAAGACTTTGTCTCAAATAGCAGAGGCTGCTCATGCTGTAGGGCGTGAGCCAGAGTCTGTTAAATTAGTCGTTGTTACAAAAAAACAGCCGCTTTTTTTAATTCAGGCAGCTATCGCGGCAGGGGTGAAGATTTTTGGGGAAAATTACCCAGAAGAAGCTGTTAAGAAGATGCAATCTTTGGGAGAAAAAACTACGGTAGAATGGCATATGATCGGCCACGTACAGAGCCGAAAAGCATCTTTGGTGCCTGCAAATTTTGCTCTTTTGCACTCGCTTGACCGGTTGAAAACCGCTCGTCGCCTTAACCGTTTTTCAGCCGAGCTTGGCCGCAAACTTCCCGTTTTGTTGGAGTTCAATGTCGGCGGTGAAAGCAGTAAGCATGGCTGGAATGCCTCCGACGAATCTCGTTGGGAAGAACTCCTCCCGGATGTTGAAGAAATTCTTTTGTTGGAAAATCTTGATGTGCAAGGGCTAATGACAATGCCCCCCTTCTTTAGCGATGCTGAATTAGCCCGCCCATATTTTCGTCAGTTACGGCGGTTGCGGGATTATCTTAGAGGCCGGTATCCGCAAGTTAAATGGGAGCAACTTTCCATGGGAACGAGTGGCGATTTTCACATCGCAGTAGAAGAAGGGGCAACAATTGTCCGGGTGGGGCAGGCGATTGTAGGCTCACGTCCGGTTTAATTTTGGAGAAATAATGATTATTGTTTATTTGATCAGTTTAATTAATATTGCTACTCAACTTCTTATCCTATTGATAATTCTTTCTGCTGTGTTATCATATTTCATGTCCCCATATCACCCGGTGCGAGAGACTATTGATCGCATTGTTGAGCCAATGCTAAGTCCAATTCGACGCGTTGTGCCGCTGGTTGGGATGTTTGATCTTAGCCCTTTGGTTTTATATTTTTTGATCAGGGCATTGTCTTGGGCATTAATTAATTTTTTATCCGCATTACCGCATTAATTGAGGTGAATTTATGTCTTCTCGTAAGTACAAGCTGCATGACGGGCAGTCTGGCGCAGCATTGACGGTGCGCCTAACTGCAAAAGCAAGTCGAAATGCTGTCGCAGGCATTTTGGAAGATGGGACGATCAAGGTCCATGTGACTGCTGCTCCTGAAAAGGGACAAGATAATGTTGCGATGACAAAACTGATCGCAAAAGTTTTGGGTGTTCCCGATGGGGATGTAGCGATCGTTGCAGGAGAGACAGGGCGTGATAAATTGATTTCAATTCTGTCTTTAGATGCAGCTTCGGTAACAAAACGGCTTCGTGCGCATATTGGTTAGTTTTATAAAAAGACCGAGTATTTTTTTTGATACTCGGTCTTTTTTTGCTATAAGGGGGAAAATGCTTATTGCCCTGTACTATAAATGGATTCGTAAATGCGATAGGTTTCGTATATTGCTCGAATATAGTTCCTTGTTTCGGTAAAGCGGACACTTTCGAGGAAAAGATCAGGGTCGCCGCTAGCGAGTCTTTGCCACTCAATTGCGTTGCCGGGACCGCCGTTATAGGCGGCAAGGGTGGCGTAAAGATCGTTATCAAGTAATTCGCGGTTAGAGGCTAAGTACCAGGTTCCAAATCTGACGCTAACCATAGGGCGGTATAGATCTTCGGCAGTGTATTCGATCAGCCAATTATTTTGACTAGCGATATTTGCCCCCGTAGCGGGGATAACTTGCATTAAGCCGCGTGCGCCTGCGGCAGAGTGCACGAAGCCCTCAAAGAGGCTTTCCTGGCGCATGAGGCTATAGATAAAGATGGGGTGAAACTCATGCTTTTCTGCGGCAGGTTCAACAAGGTCGCTGTAATAAATTCCGTAACGGATGTGATTGAAATAGGCCGGTGCGTGGAGCGTTTCTGCGTGGTTTTTCATACCGGCAAGATCTAAAACCTGGCGCGCAGCAAAAATAGCAGGCCTGTATAAGCCTAGATCGAGCATGTAGTTTGCCAGCCTAAAACTATCAGCAGCATCTTTGCTTACGGTGGCGCGGAGGCTTTCAAATTCGAGGCGGGCTTCGTCGTAGAGACCCAACTCCCAGTATTCGCGTCCACGTTGCAGGCGGATATCTGATTCGAGTGCGCCCAAGCTGTCGAGATCGGTATCTGCGGGGAGGTTGAAGGTGATCCGGAGCCAGGAGGCCGCCTCAGCATGCTCTTTCGCAGGATCTGTATCGGGGTTATAGATGTTCGGTATAGAGAATGGTGCGGCGCCTATCAAAAGGTCACGAGCGCGTACGGAATAATAATCGCTTGAGTTGATAGATTGCGCTTGCTGCCAGGCATCCTGCGCGGCTTCCAACTCTCCCAGTTTTTCTTGAGCTTTACCGATCCATAAAAAGCTGCGGGCTTGCTCTTCTTTTTCGCCAACGAGCAAAAGTCCTCGCTGAAAGAATGTCAATGATTGCGCGTAGTCATTAAGGCGATAAGTCGTAACACCTGCTAAAAAGAGTGCTTCTGGGGCAAGATTGCTGCCCGGGTATTCATCCGAAAGGCGCAGCCAAAGTGTTATTGCCTCTTCTTCTTTTTCATTTCTTTCCATCAAGCAAGCGGCATTCATGAGCAGACGGGGGGCTTCTGAATGTGTTGGGGCGCTAGACACAAAAGTGAGCAAAGTCTCTTTGCCTGCCTGAAGCTGTTTGAGATCATGCCATTGGGTATATGACTTTTCTTCCCAAGCTTCTGACCAATAGCGATGTTCGGGGTAGTTCTCTATAAAATGTGTCCATGCAGCGACTTCATCGTCGTAACGCCCCATTGCGTAGAGGGTTTTGGCGCGATAGTAGGCCGCTGTTCCGTCGTTTTCAGGGGTTTCTGCGATATAGCGATCCAGAGCGACCAGTGCGACATCATATTGCTCTGCGGCATAGTCTGTTATCCCGCGGCTTAGATTATTAACGGGAATTCCAGCTTCTACCAGCTCAAGCAAGGCAAGATAAGAGTGATAGGCAAGGGGGTAATTTTCAACAGTGTGTAAATAACGTGTGTAACCCTCCTCTTCATCTGCAAGCATTAGATGGGCAAATCCTGAAAAATAATCCATTTGTGCTTTGATGAAATCATTATTGCTGCGTTGGGAGATGGAATCGTAATCAGCAAGAGCTCCGGCAAAATCGCCAAGCGCTGCTTTACTCGTAGCGATCTTGACTTCTAAGTTGATGCTATCGCTTAAGCTCGGCGCTATGAGTGCAGCTTGATAGGCGTTTAACGCGCTGGCATAATCGCCCATCTCTACGAAAATATCGCCACGTATTTCTTCAACATAGTTTTTCAGCAGATCTGGGCGTAGTTCCAAATAGGCAGCATAAGCTTCTGTCGCGGCTTGGTGGCGACCGATATTTCTGTTTGCTTTTCCCGCAAGAAAATGCGCATAGGCAAGAAAAGGAGAGTCTGGATACTCATTTTCCAGCTGTAAAGCAAAAGCAATTGCTTCGTGATCATGTTCGTCTTCGTAGTTGACGCGAACCAGACCCCAGAGGGCTGCTGCGCGGAGTTCGTCATCAGTTGAGGTATTAACAACAACTTGGAATTCTGCGCGGGCGAGGGTGTAATCGCCATTGGAGAGCGCTTTTTCACCGATACCGACTCGCGCGAGTGGAATTATTGTCGGGACGGGGGATGGGGTAATGGTAGGCGTTGGGGAAGGGGTGATGCTGGGAGAGGGTGTCATGCTGGGGGTCGCGGTCGGTCCCAAAATGGCGGCGGGGCTAAGGTTACAGGCGCTTAGCAAAGTAAGAAGCCATAATCCCAGAAGAAGTTTTTTGAAATTCATAGGGCTTCTTATAATGGGAAAAGGTGGGGTTGTCAAACTGAAAAGAGCGTTTGTTGGTTGAGTAGGCGATGTTTCTCGCCGTATCGAAACCAAGATTAGACAGGAAATCTTATTTTGTGGTTTCGATACGTTCCGAAAAAGCATTCAGAACTACTCAACCACCTTCAAAAAAATGCTTTTGTGCTAATGAATTTCTTTATCGCAGAAACAAAAAAGAAGCCATCTCAAAAGAGCGGCTTCTTTTACTTGTAGAGCGGTATAATTTAGCTGTGTGACTTGATATACTCGACTGCGCCACCGACGGTTGTGATCGACTGAGCATCTTCGTCCGAGATCTCGGCACCGAATTTGTCTTCAAAAGCCATGATCAGCTCGACCAAATCGAGAGAATCGGCTTCAAGCTCTTCACGGAAGCGGGCTTCGAGGGTGACTTTTTCTTCATCTGCGCCGAGCAAGTCGACAATAATATCTTTAATTTCGCTGAATGTGTCAGACATAACGTTCTCCTAAATAGTTGATTTTCGCTGGCAATTCTACCAGTATATTTCAGAATAAGGAACACAGCCCCATGAAAAAAGTTGCGCCGATCGATGAAAGAAAAGCTGACCATATTCGAATTAATTTGGATGAAGATGTCCGCTCTGGCATCACAACGGGATTGGAAAAGTACCGCTTCACTCATGAAGCTTTGCCAGAAATCTCGTTATCGGACGTGGATTTGAGCTTGACACTCTTCGGCAAAAAATTGCGTGCCCCGATCTTGATCTCCTCCATGACTGGCGGGACAGAGGAAGCCGGTGAAATTAACGCGAGACTCGCTGAAGCTGCCCAAGAAACCGGCATCGTGATGGGATTAGGCTCTCAACGTGCGGCTATTGAAAATCCCATCCAAACACCGACATTTAGTATTGCTCGTAAAATGGCGCCAGACGCCATGCTTTTTGCCAACCTCGGTGCAGTTCAACTGAACTACGGATACGGCATCGACGAATGTCGCCGCTCTGTAGACATGATCGAAGCCGATGCGCTTATTTTACATCTCAACCCGCTCCAGGAAGCCGTCCAGGCAGGCGGCGATACTAACTTTGCTGGCTTGGCAAAAAAGATCGAAGAAATCTGCAAAAAACTGGATGTACCCGTTATCGCCAAAGAAGTTGGTTGGGGTATTTCAGAAAGAACTGCCAAAATCTTGGCCGATTGCGGCGTGGATGCCATCGACGTAGCCGGTGCAGGCGGCACGAGCTGGTCACAAGTCGAAATGCATCGTGCCCCAGATGAATTCACGCGCGAATTAGCCGCAACCTTTGTCGATTGGGGTATCAACACCGCCGATTCCATTTTGAATGTCAAAAAAGTTGCTCCAGAAATGACTATCTTCGCCAGCGGTGGACTGAAAAATGGGCTGGATATTGCCAAATCCATTGCACTTGGCGCAACGCTGGGGGGGATGGCTGGGCAGTTTTTGAAGGATGCAATGGTTTCAACGGAGAAAGTTGTCGAAATGATTGAATTGACGAAGAAGCAGATTGAAGTAACGTTTTTCTCAAATGGTAATTTGAAACCGGATAAACCAAATTTACTAGAGGGAGATAACCCATGTCTTACCAAGAAGCCATAAAACGAATCAAAGAAGCTCGGGCAAAGAATGCAAGGCGACTAAACTTATCTGGCCTCCAACTGAAAAAAATACCACCTGAGATTAGACAACTTACTAGCCTAATATCGCTTTCACTTTCTAGCAATCTACTCAGTGTACTCCCTTCGGAAATAAGCCAACTTTCTTCTTTGACATCTCTCAATCTTTCTAGCAATAAATTCAGGGTACTGCCTACAGAGATTGGACAACTCGTAAACCTGCAAAAGCTTTGGGTTCATGACAACCAATTAAATATGCTACCTCCTGAGATTGGAAAGCTCACTAATCTAAAATGGCTTGATGTAAACAACAATAAATTGAGAGCGCTGCCACCTGAAATCAGGCAGCTTACCAATCTAAGCTCTCTGTACCTAAAAAGCAATGCAAATCTTCCTATTCCTCCAGAAATCCTTGAAAAAAACTACGATCCTGCTGCTATTTTATCTGCTTATGATGATGCACGCCGCCCTCTCCATGAAGCTAAAGCGATCTTGGTCGGGCAAGGAAGTGTGGGAAAAACATCCTTAGTGAAAAGAATTGTTGAAGATGATTTTAACGAGCAGGAAAGCAAAACAGAAGGTATCAAAATATCCAAATGGAAAGTGAAAGGTGAAGAGGATAATAAAATTTCCCTAAACATTTGGGACTTCGGCGGACAAGAAATCATGCACGCCACACACCAATTTTTCCTCACCAAACGTAGCCTTTATGTACTGGTTTTAGATAGCCGCATTTCTCAAGAAGAAAACCGCCTCGAATACTGGCTCAAGATCATTCAATCTTTTGGGGGTGATGCCCCTATTATTTTGGTTGGTAACAAAATTGACCAACAGCCACTTGACATTGATATAAGAGGCTTGCAGAAAAAATACCCTCAGATTAAAGCCATTCTTGAAACATCCTGTGCTGATGGAAGCGGCATTGAAGAATTACGCGCCAAAATTGCCAAAGAAATTGCCCAACTTCCCCATATCAACGATGAGCTCCCTGCAAAGTGGTTCAATATCAAAGACGCATTAGCCGAGCGTGACGATAATTATCTCCCCTACAACGATTATATAAAAATCTGCGAAGAGCATGATGTCAGCGACGAGACCAGCCAGCGTACCCTGATCGGTTTTCTGCACGATCTCGGCACCATGCTCCATTTTCAAGATGATCTTCGTCTCAGTGAGCTGGGCGTGCTTAATCCGCAATGGGTCACGAACGGCGTTTATAAAATTCTCAACTCGCACACCCTTTTTCACAATAAGGGCATTCTGCAACTCAAAGATCTCAGCGAAATTTTGCCAGCGGATGAATATCCCCGCAATCGGCATCCCTTCATTATCGATATGATGGAGAAATTTGAGCTTTGTTTTGGATTTGACGGAAAAGGAGGACGCTACCTGATCCCCGACTTGCTCCCCAAATCCGAACCGGATACTGGCGATTGGGCTGGGTCATTGCAATTCCAGTTCCATTACCCGGTGCTGCCCTCCAGCATCATCTCCCGCTTCATTGTGCGGATGAATCCCTTTATTAGCAAAAACACTGTCTGGCGTGCTGGCGTAGTGTTAAATCTCGAAGGCAGCCGCGCCCTCGTCAAAGCCGATATAGAAGATCGCTGCATTTATATCTCTGTCCAAAACGGAAATCCGCGTTTGGCGCTCTCGGCAATCCGCAACCAATTAAAATCTATCCATAAAACCATTTCAGGATTGGAAGCCAGCGAGAAAGTGCCTGTGCCTGGGCATCCCGAAGTCCCGCCACTGGATTATGAACATCTCGTTACGCTCGAAAATCTAGGCGAAGAAACCTATATCCCCGAAGGCTTAGGAGAGCGTATTAATGTGCGAGATTTGTTGAATGGTTTACAGGCAAATGCACCAGAAAACACAGAAATTTTTATCAGCTATTCACATAAAGACAAAGCCTTTGTTAAAAAGTTGGCTGGAAACCTGTCTAAAGATGGAAATAAAATCTGGTGGGATTTTGACGCACTCAAAGGCGGCGATGATTGGCAAAAAGAAATTGAAAAAGGCATCACAGAATCAAGAACTATTTTAGCTGTTCTTACGCCAGATGCGATGGAATCGGAATGGGTTGCTAACGAAATTGCCTATGCCCAAAATAAAGGCAAAAGAATTATCCCCTTACGCCTAAAATCTTGTGATATTCCTATTGGGCTTGTTCGCAAGCAATATGTGGATTTCACAGACAAAACGCATAAGGCAGCAACAGAAGAATTACTCGACATTCTTTAGTGCGCCCTTGTTCATCATCCTGTCCCCGCTTATACTCAACCTATGCAAACACACTGGCAAATCCAAGCCCCCCTTACAGCAGACGCAGACGAAGCTCTTGTTAAATTCCCGCCTGTTTTGCGGCAATTGCTCTTCAATCGTGGCTATGCTACCGATGCAGCTGCGCGCGCTTTTCTAAAAGCCGCCCCCGCTCATGATATGTCCCCCTGGAAGCTCAAGGATATGGAGATCGCCATTTCGCGCATTTTGCAGGCCATCGAGAGCAAAGAGAAAATCGTCATTTATGGAGATTACGATGTCGATGGAGTCACCTCCTCTGCGCTCCTCGTGCAGCTTCTACGCGCTTACGATGTCGATGTGGATGTTTATATCCCCAATCGCTTTTCTGAAGGCTACGGGCTAAATAAGGATGCCCTGGCGCAGCTAGCAAAGGATGATGTAAATCTCGTCATCACCGTCGATTGCGGAATCCGTTCATTGGATGAAGTCGAACACGCTCGTGGCCTTGGGCTTGATCTCATTGTGACAGACCACCACCATCCCGGAGAGATTCTGCCAAATGCGCTGGCAGTTGTTAATCCCAAACAGGATGGGGATATTTACCCCGAAAAAATGCTCGCTGGCGTTGGAATAGCTTATAAAATAGCCGAAGCTGTACTGGAAAAGAAGCCCACTAATAATCTCACCCCTGAGCACCTTCTTGATCTTGTTGCCTTAGGTACCGTTGCAGACCTTGCTCCGCTTGAAGGTGAAAATCACGCTCTTGTACGCAAAGGTCTACGTGCGATGAAAAACGCCCAACGACAGGGATTAGTTTCTCTTGCTGCAGTTTCCGGCGTTAATATCAAAGAAGTGAATGCCATGAATATTGGCTTTAGTCTGGGACCTCGTCTTAATGCGGCAGGGAGATTAGACTCCGCTTTAAGAGCCTACGAATTATTGGTAGAAAACGATTTTATGCGGACGGGCGAGATGGCCCAAGCATTGGAGATGCAAAATCAGGAACGGCAAAAGATCACACGAGAGATGCAAGAAGTTTCAGAAACCATTGCGCTCGCAACCGATAAAGATGCCCTACTGCTCTTTGCCGCTTCGCCAGATTTTAATCCCGGCGTGGTTGGCTTGGCAGCCTCCCGTTTGGCAGATCGACATTATCGCCCAGCCATTGTCGGGCATGTAGACGAAGAAACGACTGTTTGTTCCTGTCGCTCGATCTCGGAATTTCATATCACAGATGCGCTCGATCAATGCGCTGATCTGCTTGTTCGGCATGGCGGTCATGCAGCGGCGGCAGGATTTACGATCAGGAATGAAAATGTTGGGGAGTTCCTCAGGCGTATGAAGGAGATTGCAGCGGAAAAACTCGCGGGCGTGGACTTGCGTCCGGTGCTGGTAGCAGATATGGAACTTGCGCTCGAATCGCTCAGCTTCGAGATGCTTGAGCATCTTAATTATCTTGAGCCAACGGGTTATGGAAATCCGCGTCCTGTTTTTGTGTCCCGTAATTTGCGCGTAAAATCCTCACGTACAGTCGGGAAAGATCAAACGCATCTCAAGTTGACAGTCACAGATGGAAATGCGACACTGGATGCAATAGCCTTTAGGCTAGGGCATCTAAAAGCCGATTTGCCCCCAAAAATTGACCTGCTCTACACTTTTGAAGTGAACGAGTGGAATGGACGGAAAAGTCTGCAATTGAATGTGAAAGATATTAAATTTTAGGCACTGGTAAAAAAAAGTAATAACCTCGTCATTGCGAGGCAGCTTTTCGCCGAAGTAATCTCCAAGGCGGTGAGAGAGATTGCCACGCTTTGTAAACTCAGCTCGTAATGACATGCAATCACTTGTTATACAACCACTACCAAATTTTAAACAAAAAACGCTTCCATCAAGGAAGCGTTTTGAATTATCAGTGAGCATCTCCGACCGTATGCAGCAATGCCATATTGGGCGGTTTCATTGCGCCAACGGGGAAACCGCAAAGCAGTGCAACTTGTCCGCCTTCCTCTACGCCGCTTTTTAAAAGTGCCCTGTCTACGTGGGCAATCATTTCTTCGAGGGTGTTGGCAAAAGGCACAAGTTGCGGGTAAACGCCCCACAAAAAAGCCATTTTTTGATAAGTCATATCGATCGGTGTAAATGCCAATATTCGCTTGGCGGGACGGATTTTTGAGACTAGCCAGGCTGTGCTGCCTTGTGATGTAAAAACTGCCACAGCGGTTACATCTACATCGCTAGCAAGGGCGTAGGCTGCGCGCGACATTGAGGCTGCGTCGCTTTCGCCCAAGCCACGCACTCGGTCGATCTCCCGTTCCCATTCGCCGCTATGTGATTCGGCTTCGAGAATGATTCGAGCCATCATCTTGACTGATTCAACTGGATATTCTCCCGCTGCTGTTTCCGCTGAGAGCATCACGGCATCTGTGCCATCAAAAATGGCGTTTGCAATATCAGAAGCTTCAGCCCGTGTTGGCAGCGAAGAATGGATCATCGATTCAAGCATCTGCGTTGCCGTGATAACGATCTTTGCTTGTGCGCTTGCTTTGCGGATAATCATTTTCTGAAGGACGGGCACACGTTCGGGCGGCATCTCCACACCCAGGTCACCACGCGCGACCATTACGCCATCCACAACGCCGAGAATTTCGTCGAGATTGTCAATGGCCTCGGGGCGTTCGAGTTTCGCGATCAGCATCGGTGCAGGATACCCGTTTGAAAAACGTTCCATTTCCTCGCGAACTTCGATCACATCTTCTGCGGTGCGGACAAAGGAAAGGGCGACGGCATCTACGCTGTGAGAAACACCAAGCTGAAGATCTGCTTTGTCTTTGGATGTGTATCCCGAAAAGCGTAATCGCACGCCGGGAAGATTGATTCCCTTATGGGAGGTAAGTGCCCCGCCTACAAGAACCACCGCTTCCAAACTTCGCCCGTGGATATTTTCGACGCGTAATGAGAGACGCCCGTCATCAAGTAGTAGGCGGTCATCTTCATGGACAGTTTCAAATAGCTCAACAAAGTCGACAGGGATGACTTTATCGTTTGTTTGCGGCGGCTTATCTTCGGTCGCGTAAAAATGAACCTTTTCTCCCTCTGCAAGTTGCAGCGGGGCGTCAAGCTGCCCAATTCTAAGTTTGGGTCCTTGCAGGTCTTGTAAAATACCAACTGGATGCCCCAGCTTTTTTGCAACGAGTCGAATCTTTTTGATGCGCTTTGCATGCTCTTCGTGTGTGCCGTGTGAGAAGTTCAGGCGCGCAACATTCATCCCGGCAAGGATGAGTGCTTCGAGCACTTCCTCGCTATCGGATGCGGGTCCTATCGTTGCAACGATCTTGGCTTTACGTTTCATGTTTTTCCCTTGCGGTTGGTTATTATAGTCAGCGTTTTTCAAAGAATGGAGTCCAAGGTCTCCAGATCTTGGTGTAGGTTAAGCAAAATCCGGAGATTTTGGACTCCGCTCTTTTTTTGCATCAAAGAACTTTCAACTACTTCATAAGAACACGGTTTTTGCGTTAAGGGAACGAATTTGCCCGAGAGTGGGATTATGCGTTGCTCTTTTGCCCCTCGTTACTGGGATGTGTCCACGCCCTCAGCAAGCCTAAATCTGAGGGCGTGGCGGTGTATCTCATCCTAGAAATAATTTAGCTGATTTGCCTCTTTCTTCAGATCATCCCTGAAATCGGGATGCGCAATATTAATCAGCGCTTGCGCACGCTGGCGAATTGACTTTCCATATAAATCTGCCACACCGTGTTCGGTAACAACGAAACGAACATGATTTCGCGTGGTCACGACGCCCGCACCGTGTTTCAACATCCCGGTGATACGGCTAAAGCGTTTGCCACTGCGCGTGGTCGTGTCACTGGGGAGAGCGATGATCGGCACACCGCCCTTTGAGCGGGATGCGCCATAAATGAAATCCAATTGCCCGCCGACGCCGCTATAGAGTTTGGGACCAATACTGTCTGCGCAGATTTGTCCTGTCAGGTCGATTTCGATGGCCGAGTTGATCGCGACCATCTTCTCATTTTGGGCGATGACAAAGGGATCGTTGACATATTCTGTGCGGCGCATTTCGATGAGAGGGTTGTCGTCCACCCAATCATAGAGGCGTTTTGTGCCGATAACAAATCCCGACAAAATTTTCCCTTGATGCAGCGTTTTTTCTGCGTTGGTCAGCACGCCAGCTTCTACTAGGTCGATCACACCGTCAGAGAATAGCTCAGTGTGGACGCCTAGGTCTTTTTTGTCGTAAAGATACTTCAGCACTGCGTCGGGGACTGCACCAATACCCATTTGCATTGTCGCGCCATCGGGGATCATCTCGGCGATATAGGCTGCCATTTTTTCGATCTCGGGTGATGGTTTCCCATCTCCCATTGCCATTTCGGCTAATGGGTAATTTACTGGCACTATATAATCCAGTCGCCCAACGTGAATAAAGGCATCTCCCAATGTGCGGGGCATTTGCTCATTCACCTCAGCGATGATTATTTTCGCAGATTCTGCGGCTGTCTTTGTAAGGCCTACTTCTACGCCCAAACTACAAAAACCATGCTCATCGGGGAGTGAAACGTGGATCAGCGCGACATCTAAAGGCAACTGGCCGTTTTTGAAAAGCAGCGGAAATTCAGAGAGCAATACTGGCGTGAAATCCGCGCGCCCTTCGTGAACAGCCTGACGGATATTCCCGCTAATGAACATGGTATTTACGCGTAAATGCCCTTCCATTTCAGGTTCTACATAGGCGGGTGCGCCAACCGTTAGAGCTTGGCATATTTCTACATCTTCTACCTCTGGAGCTCTTTCTACCAATGCGTCGAGTAATTTATAAGGAACAGAGACGTTCCCAGTCAGAAAAAGGCGATTATGCGATTTAACAGCTTCTACAGCCTCGTTTGCGCTGACAATACGGTCTTTATAACGTGTTTTCCAATCCATGATAGTCTACTTTTATTTAATGCCTATTTGTTGCAGTCTTAAGGGCAGGGATATTCTCTACCGCATCTTCGATACCGCGATTGGCCAATTCAAGAATATAGGGTATTGATGCGTTAACAAAGGCGTGTGTTGCTGTTCGAGCAACAACGCCTGATAAGTTGGGTACACAGTAGTGGGTTACTTCCTCTTCAACATAAACGGGGTTATCGTGCGTTGTCGGGCGCGAAGTTTCAAAACAACCACCCTGGTCAATGCTCACATCCAAGATGACTGAGCGTGGCTTCATCACGCGCACCATTTCGCGCGTTACTAAAATGGGGCTGCGTTCGCCAGAAACGAGAATTGCCCCAATCGCAACGTCGGCATAAGCTGTTGCGCGACTGATATTATAGGGAGTCGAGACCATTGTCACAACGCCGCAGAGATATTCGGCGATGCGTTGCAAAGCGTCCATATCGTTATCAAGTACGGTCACGTGCGCGCCAAGTCCGAGAAATGCACGGGCGGCATAAGTTCCTACAACGCCGGCACCCAAAATGACCACTTCTGCCGGAGGAACACCAGGGATCATCCCCAGCAAGATACCACGTCCGCCCCATTTATTTTGCAAAAGACGCGCAGCAGTCTGTGCTACCATTGTCCCGCCAATTTGACTCAGAGGGCGCAAAACGGGGTGTGTTCCATCCTCTTTCTGAATTTCTTCATAAGCGATGGTGTAGATGTTTTTTTCTCTGAGAACTTTCAGTTTTTCTTCTCGCGCTGAGGCGAGATGCAAAAAGGCTGCAACAGCAGAGTTAGGGCGCAGCCACTCGATCTCATTATGCATGGGGCGTGCCATTTTAAGCAGCAGATCTGCGCGTCCAAAAACTTCTTCGGCTGAAAAAGCGATACTTGCCCCTGCCTTTTCATATTCGATATTTCTGAAACCCGCGCCTCTGCCTGCCTGATCTTCAACAAAGCAGGTGTGTCCACGTTCCGTAAGCATTTTGACTCCTGCCGGAGACAAGCCAACACGATACTCATTTGGACGGCGTTCTTTGGGGATGCCGATAATCATATTAACTCCTTTTCCTTTTCTGGAGGGATAAAAATCCGCTCCGCACATGCTTTAGGCTTGTTATCGTTTAACAACTATTTTCTTGAGGAAAAACATTTTTCCGAAACCTGAAAAATCATACGATAAACATCGCCTACAGTTTATTTTTTTGTCTTTCTGCTGTGAAGTTTAGCACAAATTACTTGCAAAATAGATATAAATTGATACTAAAAAATGAGTAAGAAATCATATCTTACTCATTTTTATGGATAAAGTTTACGCTTTTTCTTGCTCTAGCTGGGATGAAGACTAAGCCACACCTAAAAGTCTAGCTACAATAGCCTTTTGTGCGTGCAATCTATTATGTGCCTGCGGGAAGATGACAGAGTGTGGCCCATCGGCAACTTCGTCTGTCAATTCTTCATTGCGGTGTGCGGGTAAACAGTGCATGACGATGACATCCTTATCCGCTTTGGCGACCAGATCAGCATTGACCTGATAAGGCGGGAAAACCTTAAGGCGCTTCTCTGTCTCTGCTTCCTGCCCCATGCTTGTCCATGTATCGGTATAGATCGCCTGCGCCCCTTTTACGGCTTCGTGCGGATCGTTCAGTAGAGTAATAGATGACCCGGATTCGGCAGCAAGTTTACGTCCCAGTTCGATGGCATGAGCGGGCATATCGTAACCTTCGGGGTTCGCAATGGTGAAATTCGCACCCAGCTTCGCGGCAATATACATTAGCGAAGCTGCGACGTTATTCCCATCACCAACATAAGATACATTCACGCCTTTTAGAGAACCAAATTTTTCCTGAATGGTGAGTGCATCTGCCATAGCTTGGCAAGGATGGTTGAAATCGCTCAAACCGTTGATGACGGGGACGGAAGCATATTCACCTAACTCGGTGACATGTTCGTGTGCAAAAACACGCGCCATAATGACGTGAACATAGCCCGAAAGAACGCGTGCCACATCAGCGACGGATTCGCGTTTGCCTAAGCCGATCTCAGCAGGGGAGAGATAGAGCGCATCGCCACCGAGATGGCGCATGACCATATCGAAGGATACGCGTGTGCGAAGGCTGGGTTTCTGGAAGATCATCGCCATGACCTTGCCTTGTGCCAGCGGTGGATTGCCGCCTGCGAAATACTGTGCCTTCATTTTTACGGCGAGATCGAGCAAGTCCTGCAGTTCTTCAGAAGAGTAGTCTGAAATGGAGAGAAAGTCTTTCATTTTGAGATTCCTTTTTTTGTTATAGTTTTTTTCTTTTCAGTTCTTTGTCCAATTTTTGATAACCTTTTTGGGTGTTGTTTGTGAAGTCAATATAAGGCATTCCTGCTATTGCTAGTGTTGGGCTCATTTGTTTTGCTTTTAAAAGAAAAACAGGAGTATTAACCTCTTCGGAAAAGAAATATTCTTTTACTGTCCAAGGTGATTTTTTCCATGATTCTGAAAGCACACTTAGAGTGGTTGATGCTTCGATAATTACTCCCTCAAGCTCAAGAAAGAGTTGCTTGTGGTAATCTCGATCGCTTTCTTGGTAATCCCAAAATGCATACCCTCGGTTTTTAAGAAATTCTTTTAAAGGTTTAACAAAGTCGGTGTCTTCTTCCGCATAGCTAATAAATGCATAGCCTTTGGATTTTGTTTTGGGTTTTTGTATAATTTCTTTTGACCTTGGAGTATCTTGAAGAGCTTTTAGTAATGTACTCATGCCTTTCGAGAATGAACTACTAAAATCTATCCATTGAAGATCACGAATATTTTCTGGAATATCTTCGTAGTCAGTTTCTTCGAGCATAATAGGTAGCACCCTTTTGCCTTTTTGTGCAATAACACTAAATTCGCGTAAAGCCCAAACTGATTTTGCTGAATTTGGGCTTATAACAAAAATAAGGGTGGATGATTTCTCTAAGCTGTCTTCAATTCTGTTTTGCCAGTTTTCACCAGGGGATATCATTTCCACATCTATCCATGGCTTATATCCATTACGACGCAAAAGAAGAGCTAACTCTTTTGCAAAAGCGGCGTCGTGTCTTGAGTAGCTTATGAAAATATAATCTTCTGATTCCATCGTGTTATACCGTCTGTCTGAACTTTGTCCAGTAGCGTGCCATACCCGTTGCAGACATATGCAGGGGATTGGCGATTTCATAGGTTTTTAGGTCGTGTTCGCTGACACCGTTGACTTTGGCTTGCTCGTACATCCATGTTGTGAATTTTGCGCCCAGTTCATCAATGCTAGGTTCTGTAGGCATGATCTCTTCCAGCCATGCAGAAGTGGTCTCAACAGCTTTTAGCGCGCTGAGAAGGTGTTTCTCAGCATTATCGAATATGGAGAAGTGTGTAGGGGCAACATGCTTGAAGTTTTTTTCAAGCAAAAGCTCAATGCTGGCTTGCCACTTACCAAGATGTAGTTCTGGCGGTACAAGTGGTAAGCGTACATACTCACAGCTTGGCATTCGAACGCCACCTACATCGCCAGTGAAAACCAAATCGCCAAAGCTATAAGCGATATGATGTTCGGCATGACCGGGTGTGAAATAGGCAGTGAATTCCAGATCACCGATGGTGATTTTTTCGCCATCTTCAGGAATGTGGAGTTGATCTTCGGGAACGGCGAGAAAATCACCCCAGAGTGTATGCATTCTATCTTGATAAATGCGGGTTGCGCTGGCGATCAGTTTTGTAGGGTCGATCATATGCGGTGCGCCGCGCGGGTGAACGTAAACTTCTGCGCCTTGTTGAGCGAGCCAGCCGGCTGCGCCAGCATGGTCAAGATGAATATGAGTCAGTAAAACATGCGTGACATCGCTGACTTTCATCTTGTGCTCGGCAAGGCTGGCTTTTAGGCCTTCGATGGTAGAGCCGGGACCTGATTCAACGAGTACCGCACCGCCTGAGTAGGGGACCAGAAAGGCTGCGATAGCATCGTTTCGATTTTGAAAATTAAGGTCTAAAGTGTGAACGGCTTGCGCCATATAGCGTCTCCTAAAAATTAGATAATGCTGCCCCTAAATCGTCACCACAGCGCACGTGGCAGACGGGGATATTTATTTTCTTAAGGCTTTCTTCCAGAGGAATACTGCTTTCTGTTCCGCCGAAAGATTCCGCATTCAATAATACCACTGTGGGGCGTATGTTTCGGCGTAGGAGAATATCTATTGCGTGCATAATTTCAGGTCGCACTGAAGGGGTGATTAGCACCGCACTACTCCCTTGCATCAGTTGCCCGGCTTGAACCGTGACCAACTCTTCAAGAGGTATTTTCCCTTCACTTTGAATATAAGCCAGAGTTTCCAAAATCTTCTCTTCCTGACGGGTGCTGCGATCAGCAGGGATAACGATATTGCTTTGGCCAGATGTGATCAGCCCTACGGTACGACGTTCCTTGATGAAGTAATGGGTTAACGATGCTGCGCTTGTCACCGCGTATTCGATCGTAGACGGAGGCAAGCTGAATTTAGGTTTGTTGCCGAGCATCCAGTTATCCCAGTCATCTTCGAGAGTGGAATCCTGCTTGGAAAGTTGCACCGCGCTTTGGGCGTCTAAAAAGATCCAAACAGATGATTGTGGGTCCTGGTCGAATTCTTTGACCATCAATTTTTGACGACGAGCAGATGTTTGCCAATGGATGCGGCGAAGGGCATCGCCGGGCGCATACTCGCGGATACCTGCGGCGTGGGGCGTGATCCCCAGCGCTTTCTGCCGGACAACTTTTCCGCCTGGCAATAATCCCGGTGGGTTGGGAAAAGAGGATATGGGCACGATCATGGGCAAGACGACAAGCTGCGATTTTGCTGGAAAGCTTTTTTGACTTTGAAAAAGAGCCAAAGGGTCACGAGAAATAAAGGTGGTCGGCCCCAAAGAGAATGAGCCACGTTGTCTGAGCCAGGTTCGCGCGATATAAGAGCGTTTTTCCTTTTTTTTGATCCCGATCAAAAGGCGGGATCCTGCGGATGAAGGTAAATTGCTTTCGTTGTGCACTTCTACCCAGGGACAATACCAGGGGTTATTATTTGAGATTTCAAAATGCTCATCGTAAATATCGCCTACATTGTCACGTAACGAGCGAGTATGGCGATTTAGATCAAGTTTGATAATAGAGAGTTTTACCCAAAGCCAACTTGCCCCAATTAGAAAGGATGTCAAATAAAGCAAGCGAATATAGATAATGGCATTGGTAGCAAAGGCACCAAAAAAACTCAGAAGAAAGAGCAGAAAGATGAGAGTACGGCTTCTTTTCACTATTCTTTTACTTTTCTACGGCCTGAAAATCTCCCCCGGGGACAGAGATGTTATTTGCCAATTCTCTGACAATTTGGTCGGCGTTGAGCTCGCGCATCCGTGCGGCAGAGCCTAGGATAATGCGGTGTCCCAAAACAGGCACAGCGAGAGCTTTGATATCATCTGGCAAAACGTGGTCACGTCCACGCAATGCGGCACGCGCCTGTCCTGTGCGGAAAAGAGCAAGACTACCGCGTGGACTGGCGCCAAGATGTACGTCTGCGCTTTTTCGGGTTTGCATGGTGATCTCTACAATATAGCGTTTAACGGCATCAGAAACAAAAACTTCTTTGACCGTTTTGATTGCTTCAAGGATTTCTTCATTGCTAATAACAGATTTGAGCGTTTCGAGCGGATGTTGGCTTTTTTGGCTTTCAAGCATCTTGATCTCGTTCGAGATGCCGGGATAGCCTAATTGGAGATGAAGTAGAAAGCGATCTAGTTGCGCTTCGGGGAGTGGGAAAGTGCCTTCGTACTCGATCGGATTTTGGGTAGCAAGCACCATAAAGGGTTGCGGAAGTTGATGCGTAACCCCGTCTACTGTGATCTGATTTTCTTCCATCGCTTCGAGCAATGCGGCTTGGGTTTTGGGTGTGGCGCGATTGATCTCGTCAGCAAGAACGATTTGCCCCAAAAGTGGACCCGGTCTGAACTCAAATTTGCGCGTTTCCTGATTGTAAATAGAAACTCCCGTCACATCGCTAGGGAGCATATCTGGCGTAAACTGGATGCGGCTAAAAACAGAATCGACCGATTTGGCAAGACTGCGCGCGAGAACCGTTTTCCCGACGCCGGGCACATCTTCGATCAGGATATGCCCTTGTGAGAGAAGCCCAATTACCACTAGATCAAGGGCAGGGCGTTTACCAATAATTACTTTTTCAAGGTTGTCTGTAATGCGCTTTCCAAAATCCTGAATATCAATCATGAAGAATCCTTTTTACGAGTAAGTATTTACCTCCCTTGATTTTACGGGTTTTTATCTTATGGGGCAAGCTCTTTCTTGATTTTTCCCTTTTACTACAGTATTCTATACTCGTTCATTTTTTAATCTATGAGGCTTAAGCTATGACTGAAACCACTTCAAACGCATCCCCTCGCTGGAGTGTGATGACCAAACTTGTCGCGACATTGATTATCGTTGTTATTGTCGCCGCGCTGCTTATTCGCTTCAAGCAACTGATCGTCCCGCTAGCGATTGCCTTTATTTTGGCATATCTTTTTCAGCCGGTTGCTGCTCTTCTGGATCGGGTTCCACGTCTCTCGTGGCGTATGGCCGTTGGGCTTACCTATTTGACCCTTGTTCTGATCATTGCTTCTCTTTTTACATTGGGCGGAGTGGGGATAGGCTTGCAAATTGAGAGCCTGATTGATTTATTGCAAAATAGCTTGGATGAGTTACCGACAATGCTCAGCGATGCTGCAAATTGGATTACTGAGTATTCTGAGAATTCACCAATCCCCATAGATTTAAGCACTTTAAATTTAGAGAGCTTTAGCCAAGAAATGCTCTCATATATTCAACCTGCTTTGGGCAGTACAGGGCAAATGCTGGGCTCTGCTGCGATTGGAGCAGCCGGCTTCTTTGGCATGACCGCTTTTGTCATGCTCGTTTCCTATTTTATTTTGGCAGAAAGTGGTGGCTTGCGTGAGAATTTACTAAAGATTGAAATCCCTGGCTACGTAGATGATTTCAAAAGGCTTGGTCAAGAGCTTGGGCGTATCTGGAACGCCTTCTTGCGCGGGCAAATGATCGTTTTTACTCTTGCCTTTATTTTTTATCTTTTCGTTCTCAGCATTTTGGGCGTTCGCTATGCTATTGGCTTGGCATTATTAGCCGGTATTTCGAAATTCCTTCCCTATATCGGTCCCGCGATGGTCTGGGTTGCTCTTGCGCTAGTCAGCTACTTCCAGACTTTCAAGCTTTTTGGCATGGACCCTCTTGCTTATACCATTCTTGTTATTGTCGTTGCGCTTATTTTCGACCAATTTCTCGATGGCATTATCACGCCGCGAATTATGGCAGATGCGCTTAGTGTTCATCCAGCCGCTGTTTTGGTCTCAGCTTTGATCTTTGCCGACCTGATAGGGATTTTGGGAGTTATCATCGCCGCCCCCATGCTTGCCACCTTTGTCCTTTTTGGTCGCTATATTATGCGGAAGATGTTGGATCAAAACCCTTGGTATCAAAAAGATAAGGATAAAGCGCCAACACCCTCGCTAAATATCCTTGAGAAGCTGCGCTCTTTTTTCAAGAGGCTCCCGTTTAAGAAAAACTCCCCTCAGCTTGATTCAGATACCGTTAAATCTCCCCCCGAAGAAGAGTGAGTATCCCAAGAAACACAACCTCGGCGAGAGTGATCCGCTCTCGCCGCAAATCTATTGCCCTGGTTGTCCAGCCAAACGGTGAGCTGATCGTTCGAGCGCCAAAAGGAGCAACACGTAAACAAATTAACAGCCTGCTCGAAAAACACGCAGATTGGATCGCAAAAAAGCAACTGCAGGCCAAAGAGGCGCAGGCATTATTTGCGCCGCATCTCTTTCTGGAGGGGGAGAGCTTCCCTTTTTTGGGCGAAAATTATTCCCTTGAGTTTGTAGATTCAGAAAAGCCAAAGCTGGTTTTTACAGAGAAATTTCAACTTACCAAATCCGCGCAGGGAAAAGCAGAAGCGATTTTTGAGCAGTGGTATAAAAAACGGGCACGAGAGATATTTACCGCACGAGTGGAATATTACAGCCAAAAACATAGCTTCTCTTACCGGAAAGTAAAATTATCTTCTGCAAACAAACGCTGGGGGTCGTGTAGCGCAAAGGGAAATCTTAACCTGACGTGGCGATTAGTGATGACGCCTTTGGAGATCATAGACTATGTTATTGTTCACGAACTCTGTCATCTTCGCGAATTAAACCATTCCAAGAAATTCTGGGCGAATGTAGAAAGTATTTTGCCAGATTATAAGATCAGAAGAAAATGGTTAAAAGAAAACGGGAGTAATTTTCACTTCCCCTAGTTTTTTGTAGGCCACGTTTGTAACGTGACTCGCTTGGCGTTGTCACGTTCAAAGCGTGACTTACGGAGGTCTTTGCTTTCGCTGAGATAGACGTGCGTCCTAAAACGAAAGTTCCAGTAGAAAAAAACTGAATCAAAAAAGGCAATGAGAAATTTCTCATTGCCTTTTTTGATTTCATTTTATTAACAGATTACTGCTCGCTAATGGTTATGCTCTCGATCATATCCCCTTCAAAATCGGGGTTACGCTGAGGGTCGCGGCGGGTAATCGCATGGACAACATCCATGCCTTCGGTAACCTGCCCGAAGATCGTGTAGCCTCCATTAAGTTGCGGGGTCGCTCCGAAGGTAATGAAGAATTGACTTCCATTTGTATCGCGCCCGGCATTTGCCATGGCGACGACACCCTCTTTGTCAAAGGTTAAATCACTGTCTTCATTGACGAATTTATAGCCAGGACCGCCTCCGCCTGTTCCGCTTGGGTCACCGCCTTGTGCCATAAAGCCCTCAAGTACACGATGGAAGGTAATGCCATCGAAGAAGCCTTCGCGTGCCAAAAAGACAAAACTGTTTACCGTGATCGGTGATTTGTCAGCATGCAATTGGATGACGAATTCGCCGCCATTTTCCATTTTAACGGCAGCAAGATAAATCACGTTTGTGTCGATGCTCATCGGAGGGGCAGAATCGTATTCTTTTCCCTCTACGACAGGGGCGTTATTCACCGGGGGAGGGGCATCCGCTGGTTGAGAAGGTGGTGAGACCGTTTTATTCTGCGCTGATGTCGCGATCCAGATCACGGCGAGAATGACTGCGATGATGATTGCTGCGTTGATCGTATTTCTCTTCTTTGCTGCCTCTTGGGCTGCTTTTTTTCTTCGTTTCGTTGTTTTTCTTGAAGCCATATCTTCTCCTGATTTACTTTAGCGTATGTAGTAGATTTGATGCCAGATTATATCAGTTTACAAAAATTTTACATCTACGTGATAAGGGGATAATCTCTGCCTTGTAGAATAGCAGCAATAAAATAAAACAAAAAAGGAGATCGATATGTATAAGAAAATTCTTTTATTTGCTCTTGCTGCTGTTTTGAGCATTGCTGTTTTGCCTACCTCGAGCGTTTATGCATCTGACTTGATGGATGAGCCAACCCCGTCTGAAAGCCTGGAGCTATCTGGAGAACGTCTTGAAAAGGCTTGGGAGCGCGTTTTGAGAATTAATGAACGCGTAGGCAAAAAGTTTGAGCGCGCTGATGCGCTGGTTGAGAAAATCCAGACCCTGATTGACAAAGCGACTGCGGATGGAAAAGACACAACCGCTGTTCAGGCTGCTTTAGATGCTTTTGGTCTGGCTACTGAAGAAGCACGCCCTCTTTATGATGCTGCGCAGTCAATTATTGATGCACACGAGGGCTTTGGTACCGATGGTAAAGTAACGGACGCTGAGAAAGCTGCTGAGACCATCAAATCTCTAGGGGAAAGCTTACGTGGCATCAGGGATGTTACGGGAGAAAGCGGAAAAGCGCTTCGAGAGGCGATCAAGGCTTATCGAGAAGCAAATCCGCGCCTAAAAGATGTCGAAAAATAAGAAATAAGGGTTTTCTTTACCGGAAAATTCATAAATAAGCAATAATCCCTGCTGAAATTTCAGCAGGGATTATTGCTTTAATTGCAATTCGTTTGTTTTCGTGTAGTCATAAAAGGAGAGTGAAATGATAAAATCTATCAGTAGGTAGGTTACCATCAATGAGATCGTTTTGTAAAATAATGCCAAAGATTATTCTATGGACTTTTGGAGATAATTTGGAAATCATCTGATTTGTTTCAAGGCATGGCGTGTTCGCTTAGAAAACAGATACAAATGGGCTACATATTAGAACTTCTAATAAGTGATAATAGGGGGAACACTTAATTAAAATATAGGGATAGTTATGCGGACTTTACGTACTTTACTGGTTTCTCTAATCTTTGGGATGTTGCTTTTTCTTTTTACTTTCCCTGCTCTTGGGCAAGGGGAGTTGTTTACTGTCGCGATTAATGAAAACAGACCGTTAGCCTATTTTGATGATGACGGCGTTCCTGCTGGATTTTATGTTGATTTGCTCAACTATATCGCTGAAAAGGAAGGTTGGGCGCTTGAGTATGTCGAGTTCCCTAGAGCCGAAACCTTCGAACTCGTGGACAAAGGGGAGATTGATATCATCGCAACGATTGGCTATCATGAATTATTTATTGACCGATATGTTTTCACCGAAGAAAAAATACTCAATAATTGGGGCATCGTTTATGTGCAAATGGATTCAAGTATCGAATCGGTTTTAGATTTGGAGGGTAAATCAGTTGCAATCCTGGAAGCCAGTACGCATGGGGAGCATTTTAAAAAACTGATTGACGATTTTGGAATTGAGTGCAGCACTGTTGAAGTAGGTAGCTTTGCTGAAGTAGCAAGTTTGCTGGAAGAAGGGGAAGTGGATGCGGGGATATTGAATCGGATGATCGGACTATCTTTCGAGACTATCTATAAAATAGAAGGAACCACTATTGTTTTCAACCCAATAGACGTGCGTATTGCTACATCACAAACGACTCCTTCGTTTGTGATTGAAAGAATTGACGCGCATTTGGAGGAGCTAAAGAACGAGAGGAATTCTTATTACTATCAATCATTCTCTAGGTGGTTTGGGCTGTCAGCGCAAACTATTTTTCCACAATGGCTTACTTGGGTATTGATACTGGGGACTGTTTTCTTGTTCTTTTTAAGTGCTACATCTCTATTTCTTCGTTCGCAAGTCAGAACCAGAACAGCCGATTTGCTTACCCAGAACCAGGAATTGGAATCTGAAATAGAAGAACATCATAGAACACAAGAAACTCTACGGGAGAGCGAAGGGCGCTTCAAAAGCATTTTTGAAAATTCTACGATCGGTCTCTACCGGACTACTCCCGATGGACAAGTGCTCATGGGAAACCCAACGCTAGTACATATGCTGGGATATTCATCTTTTGAGGAGCTTGCTCAACGCGATTTGAGTAAAACAGAGTTCGGCCCTGAGTTCTCGCGTTCGACATTTCTTGAGAATATTGAAAGTGAAGGCAAGGTTAGTGGATTAGAGGCTGCTTGGTTAACGAAATCGGGCAAGAGACTTTTTGTTCGCGAAAGCGCGCAGGTTGTTCGGGATCGGGCTGGAAATACGCTGTATTACGAAGGAACAGTCGAAGATATCACTGAGCGCAAACGGGCAGAGGAGACGTTGCAGCAGCGTGCGCAAGAGATAACCGCACTAAACACTTTAAGTGCCAAAGTTAACCGCTCACTCTCTGTTGAGCAAGTTGCCTCGGCAGCTGTCAACGGAGTTCTCAGTGCAACAGCTGCCGACATCGTTTTTCTCCTGATGAAGGAAGGGGACGATCTAGTGCCAAAGGAGATCGCTTATTCTGAACAGGAAACAGAATTAGATGACCTAAGTATCGAGAAAATCACTTTATGTCTATGTGAGATGGCTATTCGCGAGGGAAGATCGGTATACTCCAAAAAACTTTCGGACGATATCCGCTGTAAAGCAGATGAATGCAAGCGAGCAGGTCTCCATTCTTCGGCGGCGTTGCCCCTTTTCCAAGGCAATGAAATCTTTGCTGTACTGGGTTTGGGCACAAATTCTGTTCTGGATTTCGAAGAGCAGGCCGAGTTTTTGGAAACTCTGGCTAGTGAAGTCGCTAATGGCATGAAAAATGCCCGCCTTTTTGCTGAAATTCAAATAGAGCTCTCTGAACGCAAGAAAATGGAGATAGCTCTGATAGAGAGCGAAGAGAAATTCCGAATATTGTTCGAAAATTCTCCTGTTGGTATAGGTGTGGCCGACCGTGAAGGCAAGTTGCTTTTGTATAATGAAGCCATTTTACAGCCTGGAGGGTATCGTAGAGAAGACGCTGAATTAATTGAGGGCATTTACGCACTATATAAGGATAAGGGTCAACGAGATGAGGTGCTGAGGCTTTTTCTTGAGCAAGGCTTCGTTAAAAACTTTGAAGTTCAATTTAAGCGAAAAGATGGTTCTGCTTATGATGCGGCTCTTTCTCTTGTCCCCGTTAACTTTGAAGGGAAACTTTGTGTCCAGGCTATTGTTGAAGACAGAACCGAGCGCAAGCGTGCGGATGACGCAAGAAAAGAAAGCCAACGTCGTTTATCGACATTGATGAGCAATTTACCGGGTATAGCTTACCGATGCAAAAATGACCGTGATTGGACAATGGAATTTATTAGTGATGGTTGCGAGTCTCTAACCGGATACAAACCTGAAGAGATTGTGATGAATACAAGGGTCTCTTATGGGCAGGTGATCCATCCGGATGATCGCGAGATGGTTTGGAGCGTGATCCAGGATGGTTTAAGGAAGCAGCCTAATTTCCAGATAAATTACCGCATCCTTACTGTGTGCGGCGATGAAAAATGGGTTTGGGAACAAGGGCAGGGTGTTTATGGGGAAAAGGGTGAGATCATAACTCTTGAAGGTTTTATATCTGATATCACCGAGCGAGTGCAGGCAGGTGAGCAGTTAAAATTACAGTCGCTTGCCCTTGAATCAGCCGCTAATGCTATCTTTATCACCGACGCCAAGGGAAGCATCCAATGGGTTAATTCAGCCTTTAGCTCATTGACTGGATATTCGTTCAGCGAAGTGTTAGGAAAGAATCCAAATATACTTCAGTCTGGGTACCATACTGAAGTATATTATAAAGAAATGTGGGAGAGAATTTCTGGTGGTGATATTTGGCGAGGGGAGATTATAAACAAGCGAAAAAATGGGGAGCTATATACCGAGGAGATGACAATTGCTCCGCTTATTTCGAGTGAAGGTGTGGTGAATAATTTTATAGCTATCAAACAGGACATTACAGAACGAGTAGAAAACGAACAGGCACTTGCAAAATATACAGGGCAATTAGAAACGCTTAATACTGTTACGGCAGCACTATCTACTTCGTTGGAATTGGATAGTGTTCTGGAGCTTATTCTCAATCAGATCAGACAAGTTATATCTCTCGATAGTGGAGCAATTTTCCTGGCAGAAGGTGAGTATTTACGCGTTGTTTTTGATACAGGTATCACCCCATCGGTAAAAGGACAAGTGTTCCGCTCTGGGAACGAACTTTTTGATGAGGTCAGGCGCACGGGAGAACCATTAGTTTTAAATAATGTCAGAGAAGACCCCCGCTTTAAGAATTGGGCTGATTTTCAGAATATAGAAAGCTGGATCGGCATCCCTTTGATTGTACGCGGTGAGTTGATTGGCGTTATGACTCTGGATAATGACAAACCCAATGCTTTCCAGCCAGAAGATATACCCTTGGTGAGTGCCTTTGGTAGTCAGTCTGCTCAAGCAATTGATAATGCTCGCCAGTTTCGTACATCTCAGCGCCGTTTGAGACGACTTGACGCATTGCATAAAATTGACGAGGCGATCTCCAACAGTCTGGATTTAAGAGTGACCTTGAGCGTATTGCTAGAGCAATTATTAGCGCAATTGAAAGTGGATGCTGCAGTTGTTTTACTTTACAAAAGTAATTTGCAGAGCTTGATTTTTGCGCAAGGGGAAGGCTTTAAAACAACCGCTCTTCAGCATACAAACCTGCAATTGGGGCAAGGGCGCGCCGGAAAAGTCGCCTTGGAACGGCAGGATATTTTTGTTTCCGACCTAAGTCAATCTGAAGTTGGGCTCCTAGACGCTCCTCGGTTCAAAGACGAAGGTTTTGTGGCCTATTATGGTGTTCCGTTAATCGCAAAGGGTTCATTGGTCGGCGTATTGGAAATACTTCACCGCTCTCCTTTAGAAATAGAGGGCGAATGGGTAGATTATCTTCATGCGCTAGCAGGGCAAGCTGCTATTGCCATTGATAATATTTCTTTGTTTAATAACTTGCAGAAATCTACTATGAGATTGCGGCAAGCTTATGATGCGACAATCGAAGGATGGGCACAAGCATTGGAGTTGCGCGATATGGAAACAGTAGGGCATAGCCGCCGCGTAGTAGACACAACCATAGCGGTGGCACAAAAACTGGGGATTAGCGGCGACGAACTTGGGCATATCCGTAGGGGAGCCTTGCTACATGATATCGGGAAAATGGGCGTGCCCGATTCTGTTCTTCAGAAAGCCGGCAAGCTGACTGATGATGAATGGGAAATTATGCGTTTGCATCCAATTCATGCATATCAGTGGCTTTCTTCAATTGAATATTTGCGCCCTGCTCTTGATATCCCTTATTGCCACCACGAGAAATGGGATGGTACGGGATATCCGCGTGGTTTGCAAGGCGAGCAAATTCCACTAGCGGCACGTGTTTTTGCCATTGTGGATGTTTGGGATGCGCTTTGTTCAGATCGCCCATATCGAAAAGCCTGGTCTCGCGCAAAGGTGATTGCGTATATTCAAGAGCAATCCGGCAAATACTTTGATCCGAAGGTTGTTGCGACCTTTTTAGAATATATTAAAGATCAGGAGCTGGATGAGCTCGGATAAAGATCAAAGTTTACGCTGCGAAGCAGGCTCGCAGCGTAAACTTTGATCTTGCGTGGGAAACCTTACCAAATATAGATTTTGGGGTAAAATAGAACGCACGTTCTTCTGTTTCTTATCTCTCACATAAAAAACCTATGGATTTCAAACTTCAAGCCCCTTTTATTCCTACCGGTGACCAACCCGAAGCCATTGCCCAGCTCGTGCAAGGGGTTCAAGACCAAAAGCGTCATCAAGTCCTGCTTGGCGCGACGGGCACGGGTAAAACTTTTGCAATCGCCTCCGTAATTCAAGAGTTGCAAATGCCTGCCCTTATCATGGCACACAATAAAACCCTTGCTGCGCAGCTTTATGCGGAGTTCAAGCAATTTTTCCCTGAAAATGCGGTCGAATATTTTGTTTCTTATTATGACTATTATCAGCCTGAAGCTTACGTTCCGCGCCGCGACCTTTTCATTGAAAAAGAAACTGATATCAATGAGGAGATAGAGCGCCTGCGCCTTGCAGCAACAACATCTCTCATGTCTCGCAAGGATGTCATTATCGTTGCCTCGGTTTCTTGTATATATGGATTAGGGAATCCTGAAGAATATACGCGTGGTGCCATCACGCTCCAAGTCGGGGAGTTGACTCGACGGAACGCTCTCATCCGCCGCTTGATCGATGGCCAATATCAGCGGAATGATCTCGAACTTCGTCCCGGTCGATTCCGCGTACGCGGCGACACACTCGAAATTATGCCTGCCTATGTAGATAAGCGTGGCTATCGCATCGCTTTCTTCGGCGACGAGGTTGAACGCATCATGGAGTTCGACGCTCTCACTGGCGAAATTCTCTCCGAGCTAGAAAGCATTGAGATTTTCCCTGCCAAACATTATCTGACTGATGAAGAAAAGCGTAAAAAATCAATCAGTGATATTGGTGTTGAGCTTGAAGAAAGAATAGAGTACTTCAAGAAAAACGAGAAATATCTCGAAGCCCAACGGATTGAGCAACGCACAAAATACGATCTGGAAATGCTTCGCGAAATTGGGCAATGCTCAGGTATCGAAAATTATTCCCGTCATTTTGACCAACGCGATTCTGGCACGCCCCCCTGGACTTTAATGGATTTTCTCCCCAGTGATTATCTCTTGATTATGGACGAGAGTCATATGACTGTTCCGCAGGTACGCGGCATGTATAAAGGTGACCGCTCGCGCAAAGAAACCCTCATCGAATATGGTTTCCGCCTTCCCTCTGCGTTGGATAACAGGCCTTTCAAGTTTGAAGAATTTGAAGCACATATGGGTTATACGGTCTACACATCTGCTACGCCGGGGCCTTATGAAATGCAGCACCAGGAAGCTGTCGTGGAGCAAATTATCCGCCCAACAGGCTTGATTGACCCACCTGTAGACGTGCGTCCCATAGAAGGGCAAATTGATGATTTAGTTAGTGAAATCTATCAACGCACAGAGATTGGGCAGCGTGTTCTTGTGACGACCTTGACGAAACGAATGTCAGAAGATCTTTCCGATTATTTGCTTGAACTAGGCGTTAAGGTGCAGTACCTACACTCAGAGATCGATACGCTGGAACGCGTCAGCATTTTACGTGATTTGCGTTTAGGCGTTTTTGATGTAGTCGTTGGTATCAATCTTTTGCGAGAGGGGCTAGATCTCCCCGAAGTTTCTCTTGTTGCCATTCTTGATGCAGACAAAGAAGGCTTCCTTCGTTCGGATACTGCCCTGATCCAAACCATTGGGCGCGCTGCACGACACGTGAACGGTAAGGTCATTATGTACGCTGATAAAATGACTAAATCGATGAAAAGAGCCATCGACGAGACGGATCGTCGTCGTGAGAAGCAAACTGCGCATAACCATAAACATAATATAGAACCTATCTCTATTATGAAATCTATAAGAGATATAACAGAACAATTCTCAGAGAAAGCAAGAGCAGTGGCCGAACCGAAAGCCGCCTACAATGTTGATGGGGCGACCATGCCAAAATCCGAATTGAAAAAGGTAATATCTCAAGTAGAGAAGGGGATGAAGGAAGCCGCGTCCAATTTAGAATTTGAAAAAGCAGCCATCCTCCGCGATCAACTGATGGAATTGCGCAAAACACTGGCAGAACAATCGAACTTGCCACCTTGGGAACGAGTCAAATTGATGGCGGGGGAAGGGGAGTAGGAGCAGAAAATGCGTAAAAAACTAAAATGGATAATCCCGCTGATATTGCTTATTGTAATCGCCGCCCTCTATTTGCGCCCAATACCGAGCCAACCTTTTGATGAGATATACGCAAACGTAAATACAGAAACCGTCGCCTCCTTGTTGGAGTTTCGAGAAGCGCACCCTGTACAGCAATTGGATGCGGATGGCGTGACTTGGGATTATGTTGAGATGGGGGAGGGGGAGGAAACAATCCTGTTTTTGCACGGCATGACTGGCGCATACGATATTTGGTGGAACCAGTTGAACGCTTTTGAAAAGGATTATCGTTTGATCTCGGTCACATATCCAGCGGTGGGAACTTTTGATGAAATGAGCGCAGGCGTTCTGGCGATTTTAGAAAAGGAAGATGTGGAGAAATTTAACGTTGTCGGCTCATCGCTGGGCGGCTATTTTGCCCAATATTTGCTGGTAACTTACCCCGAGCGAATTGAACGCGCCGTTTTTGCGAATACTTTCCCGCCGAACGATTTGATCGCGGAGAAGAATAAAAGCATCGGCGCGGCTTTGCCTTATCTGCCCGAATGGCTGATTATGGATGTGCTGAAAGGCAGCATTGTCGAGAACGTTTATCCAGCCGCTGGGCATTCTGAGATCGTTTTAGCCTATATGATGGAGCAATTGGGCGGTCGGATGAGCAAGGCGCAGGAAGTCGGGCGTTTTCGCTGTGTTGTTGAGCCTTTCGATGTTGCAGATGTGGATGCTCTCGGTATTCCCGTGCTTATCATCGAAGCGGATAATGATCCTCTTGTCGAGTTGGCGTTGCGCGAGCAACTCAAAGAAGCTTATCCAAACGTCCCTGTTGAAACGCTCCATGATGTTGGACATTTCTCTTATATAAATGAAGCTGAAACTTATACGGAAGTTTTGCGGGAATTCTTTGCTACGCCGTAATAGCATTACAAAAAAAAGAATGGCTGTCATTGCGAGGAGGAAGCTTTTCCGACGTGGCAATCCCCAAGAAAGTCAGGGAGATTGCTGTCGCGAAAAGATGCTCGCAATGACGAGACTCCTTGTGACTTTCTTTGCCACTGAATAATACTTGCGTATAAAGCAAACTTCCGAAGTATCCAAGACTTCGGAAGTTTTTCTTTTTACCTACCACTTGCAACTTTCTACTTGTTTTTCTTCGCCGCTTCTTTTTGCTTGCGTTTTTCTTCCTGTTTTCTACGCCGATTTTCTTCCATCTTTTCCTTCGCGCGCTGCTTCTCGATCCGCGCCCAGTTGTCGCGCAGGGTGACGGTGCGATTGAAGATTAAATTCTCGTCAGTTGTATCCGGATCGACGACAAAATAGCCGAGTCTTTCAAACTGGAATTTCTCGCCGGAACGTGCCTGTTTTAGGCTTGGTTCCATTTTGCAATTTTTCTTTGTCTCAAGCGAATCACCGTTAAGATAGTTAATAAAATCTTTGCCTTCTTCCTTACTCATCGGGTTGGGCACAGTGAAGAGCCGGTCATAGATTCGTACTTCGGCATCTATGGCTTCTTTGGCAGAAACCCAGTGGATCGTGCCGCGTACCTTGCGTCCGTCAGGAGCGTATCCGCCCTTGGTTTCGGGGTCATATTCGCAGTGGAGTTCAACGATTTCGCCAGCATCGTTTTTAACAACGTCCGTTGCCGTGACAAAGTATCCATAACGGAGGCGAACTTCTCGTTCAGGAGCGAGGCGGAAATATTTCTTGGGCGGGTCCTCCATGAAATCGCTGCGCTCTATATAGAGTTCACGCGAGAAGGGGATTTCTCGTGTCCCGGCAGATTCATCTTCGGGGTTATTAATCGCCTCGAACATCTCTACTTTATCTTCGGGATAATTGGTGATAACGACCTTCAGCGGATCAAGCACAGCCATCCGTCGATCAGCGCGGATATTCAAATCCTGGCGGATATGATGCTCAAGCAAACCAACATCGGCGGTGCTATTCTTTTTTGCGACACCCGTTGCCTCCACAAAAGCGC
>JABGQT010000105.1 GCA_018648685.1 Anaerolineae bacterium | reverse complement strand
GCGTAAATAAAAGAAGACGATTAGCTAATCTAAGAGATCCTTATGAAAACCCTTCAAATCACCCTACTTGTATTTGCTTTCATAGAAAGCCTGAATATGCTGGAACTGTACTTCATGCAAGATAACTGTAAATTCAATGGAGCCTGCATTTTCAGTAGCTGGGAGAAATCCAAAGCTGACCCCGAAGTTCATATGCTGATGCGCTATCTGGTCAATTGGTTGGCAGGGGTGAAAATGATCGTGATCGCCCTTGTGCTTGTCTTGGTTTTTACAGCTCCTGAAAGCACCCTTATTTTGGCAGCAATTGCTTTGGTTATCACGATCGCATCCTTCTATTGGCGACTTTATCCTTTACTCCGTACAGCGGATAAGGCTGGCCAACTCTCCCCACGCGGACATGCCAAACGCCTAAGTGTGATGCTCATGGGGTTGGAGTTGAGTCTGATCTTTGGAATCGTGATGCAATTGATCGGGTTTTAAATATCATAGGCACTAATAAAGTCCTAGGAATATTATGAGTCAAATTCAACATACTGAAGTCCAAAACAAAAAAACACGAATAATTGGCTATGATGTTGCTCGATCGCTAGCCGTATTTGGCATGGTTATTGTCAATTACAAAGTTGTTATGGGAGCAAGTGAAAACGGCCCGGCGTGGTTGGTCTGGTTTGCTGGACTATTTGATGGCCGAGCAGCAGCCACATTTGTGATCTTAGCAGGAGTTGGAATATCGATGCTTTCGAGTAAGGGACGGATATCTCAAGATCAAGCTCGCATTCGCCGTGACCGGAAAATGCTACTCAAGCGAGCAGTATTTTTATTTGTGGTCGGACTTCTATATACACCCTTGTGGCCCGCAGATATTTTGCATTTCTATGGAGTCTATATTGCAATTGCAGCTTTATTATTGACTGTATCAGATCGCCAATTATGGGCTGGGGCAATCGCTCTAATAGTCGCTTTTCTTCTCTTGGTATTTATCTTTGATTACGAAGTAGGATGGGATTTTGCAACACTTACCTATCTCGATTTTTGGACATTGGCAGGTATGGGACGACATATCTTCTTCAATGGTTTTCATCCGGTGATCCCTTGGCTAGCTTTTATTTTTATTGGAATGTGGTTAGGACGCCAAGATGTGAAAAATAGCCAGCTTCGCAAGAAAATTCTGTGGGTGAGCATTTCAGCAGCCGCTGTTGCAGAAACGCTGTCTTTTATTTTGCTCAAGTCATTTCCAGGTGAAAATGGGATCATATTTGCAACAGAGCCAATACCGCCTGTGCCGCTATACATCATCGCAGGTACAGGTACAGCTATTGCGATCATCATGCTATGTCTGGAGCTTACATTTCGATATCCAAAGGCACAGATATTCTCTCCCTTGGTGTCAACTGGGCAGTTGGCCTTAACACTTTACGTAGCTCATGTAGTGCTTGGAATGGGATTTCTTGAAATGATCGGGAGACTTGAGAATCAAACACTAGAGTTTGCTACACTAAGCGCAGCTATTTTTACCATCTTGGCGATCATCTTTTCGTATTATTGGCGTAAACGATTCCAGCGCGGACTATTAGAATGGGTGATGCGAAAAGTAACAAGCTAATTCTGAAATGGCAAATACAGCACAACGGTAAGAGATACCCAAAAAGATATGCAATTCACCCGCTTTAGAGCTAGAAGCAATCATAAAATATTGGATAATATTTTATGATGTTTGATTTTTTAGTGTAAACGTCGCAATTTCTGGGCGTACGCTGAACCGAACAGGCCAGAGATTACCCAAAGCTCGATTGATATAAAGATTACGACCGTCCCCAAGGTCAAACGATCCTGAAGTGTAAGAAGAATTTCGGACAGGTAAGATAGGTGGTGGGAGAAAAGGTGGTTTAACCTGGCCTCCATGCGTGTGACCTGCCAAAATCCAGCCTTGATATCCAGCCCACACTGGTTTATCAACGACATCTGGATTATGGCAAAGAACGATTGATGGTGTATCTTTTTCTATCGAGGCAAGAATAGGTTCTGGATTGTAATTAGTTGCCCAATAATCATCTAAACCGATGATTTGAAGACCATTGAGAGATATTTTTTCGTTTCTTAATACAACTATGCCGTAGTATTCTAAAACATCGACAACAGATTGGGCAACTTCTGGCATCTTCCATCCATGGCCATAATCATGATTTCCAAGAATTGCAACCGTCCCAAGTTTGCCTTGCGGGGCATGGGAAAGAACTTCATGTAGTTGATCTATTTGTTGACCGCTTTCGTAGGAGATAAAATCGCCTGTATGCACAATAAAATCGGGGGCTAAATCAGCTACTTTTTCAAGTGTTGGTATTTGATATCTCCAGTTGTAGCGATTCCCAATGTGCATATCGCTAATCTGCACAAGGGATGCCCCGATCAGGTTCTTTGGTAGGTTTCGGATCGGCAAATCGTTGGAAGTGAACTCTACCCATCGAGGCTCGATCAGCCAGGTGTACCCTCCTCCCAAAAGGCTAAGACCGCCAGTCATCGACAGTGATAGTTTCAAGAAATCGCGACGAGTAATTTTTTTAGACGTCAAATATACCTCCGTAGTTGATACGCTGTGTGAATTCTAGCAGAATAGCATTTTTTCTACTATATTGGATTATGTCAACTATCTTATGTTTTATGAAAAATGGCAAGAGAATAAAGTATAGATAGTAACCCCACAACAAAAACGCTCATCATCTGATGAGCGTTTTTGTTGCACAAGTGATCTTCTATGCAATCGGCAATTCTTCCAACTGCTCGACCAAGTCTTTGATCACGTCAAAACCCCCTTGCCAGAATTCTGCACTACGGATATTGATTCCCGCTTCGGTCAGGATTTTTTCGGGGGCTTGCGAGCCACCCGCTGAGAGCAGTTTCAGGTAGCGGGGTTTGAAAGCCTCGCCTTCAGCTTTGAATTGCTTATAAAGTGAAAGTACGAGCAATTGCCCAAAAGCATAAGCATACACATAGAATGGGGTGTGATAAATATGCGGGATAGAAACCCATTCCCATTTGAATTCATCGCTAACTTCGATCGCATCACCAAATTGCGTTTCAAGATTTTCAAGATAGGCAGCTGCCAGCTCATCTACAGAAGCGTTCTCTTTGACCATGGCGTGTGCCTTGCGTTCAAAGAGCGCAAAATAGGCTTGGCGCATAATGGTGGCGTAAGAATCATCTACTTGTCGGAAAAGTAGATCGCGGCGCACGGATTCGTCGGTTTCGTTTTCGAGCAGTTGATCTACGAGCATCATTTCAGCAAATGTTGAGGCAGTTTCCGCAAGAGGCAAGGAAGAATGGAAGGTGAAGATATTATGGTGTTCTGCCAACATCGCATGGATGGCATGTCCCAACTCATGCGCCATCGTTGCTACATCATCCGCGCGTCCCTGATAATTGAGCAAAACCCAAGGGGACATTTCGGGGGTCACCGACCAACAAAATGCGCCACCCCGTTTCCCTTTGCGGACTTCAGAGTCGAGATGTTCGTCGTCGAAAACACGTTTGGCAAGGCTGGCAAGTTTGGGGTCGAATGTCCCGAAGGATTCCATCACCATTTCTGCGGCATCCCCAAAATCATATTTCTTATCCGATTTCACGACAGGGGCATAGACATCGTAGCGACGCAATTTATCCACGCCGAGATGTTTTGCCTTGAGCTTGAAATAACGCTGAAAAACATCTGCATTTTTCTCGCAGACATCCAACAATGTGTCGATGGCTTGATCCGGGATGTCGTTCCCCAAATTTCTGGCCGAAATGGGATTTTCAAATTTGCGCAAGTTGACGTTTTCGTTGCCCCAATCTCGTACCCGGGTTTGATACATCTGCCCAAGGATCGGCCCATCCTCAGCATATACGCGATAAAGCTCCTGATAAGCAGCGGCGCGTTGGTCGGAATCTGCCCCGCGGACAAAGGTCATCAACTCGCCGCGCGTCATCTCTTTTTCTTCACCATCTACTTCGAGCTTAAATACGTAGCGATTTGTGATCGCACTGTAGAGAGTGACCAGTGCGCTGGAGCCTGTTACATTTTTGATGTTGAGAATCTTCTCTTCCGCTTCGCTGAGAGTATGTGGCTTGAAGTTGCGAATTTCTTCGAGGTAGTAACGATAATCGCCAGAGACATCCATAAAGCGCTCGGCAGTTTTTTTGTCGAGGTCTTTCCACCACAGGCTGAAGAAGAGAGTGCGGTTTTGCACCTCAGCATAGAATTGATCTATCCGTGACTGTGCAGATTGCGCAACCTGGTCTTGTGTATCAGCAGAAAAAGCTAATCCTGCGAAAGAATAGAGTTTATGAATAATACGGGTGCTTTTTTCGGAGGCTTCAAGCATCTCCATGAAGTCTTCCACGTCTATATCTGCTTTGAGTTTTGGGCGTAGGGCTTCAAAAGCAGTGATCTGTTCATCTAGCTTTTTGTAGCTCGCTTCAAGCTCTGGACTTTCAAATCCTGGAAAAAGATCATCAAGACTCCATTTGCTTTGGGTGAAGGTCATTTTTTGCTCCTGTAAAAATTGCTAGAAAATAAGACCTGACAGGTTTTTGAAAACCTGTCAGGTCTCTTCTATTTAGTTGGTAAAAAGATGCTACTGTTGAGCAGCCAGGTAATCATACCGCGCACGCAAGGTACTGTAAATATAATTTTGCCAAACGGGTACGACCCTGCTTTGCGCGTAACTGTGCGTAGCATAGGTTTGGATAATAAAACGATCATCTACGCAGGAAGCTGCAACAATATCATTGCTGGTTGAAGTACCGTATAAACCCCACAGCGGTGTAGCTGAGCTGCCCGGCGCAAGACGCATACGGTCGCCTAAATCCCAGCCAAGCCAATAACCGGTCACATTACTGAGTGAAAGCCCTTCATTTGGCTCATGATGAGCTCGATGAGTGCCGTTAACGGCATAGATGACGGTATCGTTAATATCTGTATCTGTCCAGTTCCTGGAAAAATCGATGCCGCAGCGCCCGGTAAGAAGGCTAAGTTTGCCATTACCGAGCCGATCCATATCCCACTCTTCGAGGATAACTGAGCTGCCTCGCCCCAGAGCATCATTCAGATATACATAGAATTCGCCCTGTAGATCACTACGGATCTCTTTGGCAGCAATGATCAAATCCCAGCCTTGCCCGCCGGGTCCGTTCGAGAGCAATTGATTTTTGAAACGCCCTAGGTAATCTGCCTCGTCAACATAATTCAAGCCCATGCCTGATATGGCGATCGGTACATAGCGATATACATTGAAATCGGCCGCAATATCTTCGAAAACCAAAATGCTGGCAGATTTCATCCAAGTATCAAAATCTGGCATGGTGGATACAGTATTGACGGGAGCAACAGTTGGTTGTGGTTGTTGAGGAGCAACAGTGGGCGCAACAGGCGGAAGGGTGGGAGCAGCGGCAGGCTGGTTAGACATCGCCGATTGTGTGAGCTGTAAAACCATCGCTGTTGCCTCCAGCTCCAATGCAGCTTTGGTTGCATCAAATGCCGGCGGCGCGGTTGTTGTTTCCCCAAGTGAGCAAGCGATTATAAAGAGTAGAGCAAGAAGAAGTAATAAGGTCTTTGATTTCTTTTCTAAAAACGAAAACATGAAAAACTCCTTTTATAGCGTAGAAAAAAGATTACATGAATTCATTGTACAACAAAAGTGCCCCTTATTTTAGGGGCACTAATCATTTATATGGGATGATTTTGTCTTAAAGGTTCCGCTAAGTACTCTTTCCTAGATATTAAAGCGGATATGCACAATTTCTCCATCCTGAACGATATATTTCTTCCCCTCCAAGCGGAACTTGCCGTGATTGCGTGCTTCGCTCATGCTGCCAAGCGTGGTCAGATCTTCGTAAGTGACTACCTCCGCACGAATAAATCCTTTTTCAAGATCGGAGTGAATTGTGCCCGCTGCCTCCTGCGCGTTTGCGCCACGTTTTACTGTCCACGCGCGGACCTCGTCTTCGCCAACAGTGAAGAAAGATTGCAGGGTGAGCAAGTCATAAGAAAGGCGGATCATCTTATTAAGCCCCGGCTCTTTGATCTCATATTCTGCCATAAACATTTCGGCATCGTCTTCTGGGAGTTGGGAAATTTCCATCTCTAGCTTGCCCATCAAATCTACAACGGGGATGGAAAGCTCCGCTTCGACCTCAGGTTTGGCTTGCCCTTCTCCGAGATTCAGCAGGATCATCATCGGCTTGCGTGTTAGCAACCCAAACCCCGACATATCGTTCAGTTCCTGGTCGCTAAACTCAACTCCCCGAAGCGGTTTATCTTCAGAGAGAATAGCTAGAATACGCTCAAAAAGTTCAGTTTGGCGTGCGTTGATAACCTTATCTGTGCCGCCGCGTTTTCTCTCTTCGGTCAACTTTTCGAGTTTTCGCTCCACGACGATCAGGTCGTTTAGCAGCAATTCACTATTCATCGAATCGATGTCCCTAAGCGGATTCACGCTTCCTGCCGCGTGCGGGACGCTATCATCTTCAAAGCAACGGACAACGTGGATCAATCCATCCATCTGTGCGATCTGATTCAGTAATTGTCCAGAGATGCTGCCTTGTCCGCTTCCTTCCAAACCCGCAATATCAGCATAGGTCACTTTGGCGTAAGCGGTCTTTTTGGGGTTGTACATGGCCGAAAGCGTATCTACTCGCGGATCGGGAACGTCTACCACTGCGGTATGTACTTCTATGCGTCCTGCGCTGGCTGTTGTTGGCTGGTCATGCCCGGTAAGGGCGTTGAAAAGAGTGGTTTTTCCTGTTTGGGGTAATCCGATAATGCCTAATTTCATCTTTTTCTCTCTGTTTTTTTATATAAGACCTGACAGGTTTTTAAAACCTGTCAGGTCTATGGTTATTTAATCCTTGACCTCTGTGCATGGTCTGTGTATACTTTCTTCCGCTGTAGCCAAAAGATCTCTTTTGAGATATGCCGAAGTGGCGGAACTGGCAGACGCGCACGACTCAAACTCGTGTTCCCTTGGGAGTGAGGGTTCGATTCCCTCCTTCGGCACAGCATTATAGCACGCCCTTCTCAGAAGAGAAGGGCGTGTTTTTTATCCTTATAAAACGATGAAACATCACTTTGGGGGCAGTCTTCTTTTATCCTATGATATTATTTATCTGTCGTAAAAAAAGGAGAAAAACATGCCCGAATTAGACAATATTCTTGCTGTTATCATGGGTGGGGGACAAGGAACGCGTTTATACCCTCTCACCAAACTTCGTGCCAAACCTGCGGTGCCAATTGCAGGCAAATATAGACTGATTGACACAACCCTAAGCAATTGTATTAATTCCGGCATTTATCGGATCGCCGTACTGACACAGTTCAATACTGTGTCGCTACATAAGCATATCACCCGTACCTACAATTTTGATACCTTCCACACCGGTTGGGTACAAATCCTTGCTGCCGAGCAAACGCCAGAAAGCGCCGATTGGTATCAAGGCACGGCCGATGCCGTCCGCAAGCAATTGAATGAAATTCAAGTGACAGGTGCCGAGCATACGCTCATTCTGGCAGGGGATCATCTATACAGGATGAATTATAAAGAGATGGCTGATTTCCATCTTGAAAATGATGCCGATGTAACGGTTGCCGTACAACCCATCTTCAAAGAAGACGCTCCCCGTTTTGGCTTGCTCAAACGCGAAGAAGACGGGCGTATTTCTGATTTTGTTGAAAAGCCCAAAGATAAAGAAACCCAAGATAAATTCGTTAGCCGCGATGATGAAGTACGCCCTTTTCTCGGCTCAATGGGAATCTACCTATTCAAAACCCAGGTTTTGGTAGACCTGCTTAATAATTATCCCGAACACGATGATTTTGGCAGTGATGTTATCCCTCATGCAATTGAAACGCATAATGTTGTCGGCTTCGACTTTGATGGTTACTGGCGCGATATTGGAACGATCCGCGCCTTTTATGACACCAATCTCGAATTAACACGAGCAGATGCAGAGTTCAACTTCTACAGCAAAAAAAGCCCCATATACACACACGCCCGCTATTTGCCCGGCTCCATTGTAGAAGATAGCCACCTGAAAGAAGTTTTACTTGCCGATGGCTGTAAAATCCGTCAGGCAGATATTACCCACTCCCTGATCGGCTTGCGCAGTCGCATTAGAGCAGGCGCACGCATTAAAGATAGCATTGTGATGGGCGCTGATAATTACGTGACCAAAGAAGCGCGCGAGATACCCGTTGGCGTAGGCAGGAATTGCGATATCGAAGGGGTCATTCTGGATAAAAACGTCAGCCTAGGGGAGGGTGTTGTTATCAAGCCTTTTGCCCGCGGTATGGACATGGATGAAGAACACTTCGTTGTCCGGGATGGGATCGTGATCATCCCGAAGAACACGAATATCCCTGCGGGGACGCGCATCACGCCTGAGGATATTTAACGAGAATAATTAAATATAGAAACCTACTTTATTAAAGGGTATCACTTCTATTTTCAAGAGCGATCCCCTTTATCTCAATTACTTAAAAGAATATGACTATATCTCATTTCTCTACAGAACTTAATTCAAAAAAAATCCTAAAAATCCTGTTGGGAATAACCTTTGCTCTTGTTATCCTAAATGTGATCGCTCTCTATTTGCGTTTTTTCCCAGAGCGTTATCATGTTTATAGTCAGCTTCATGAGTTTTTTCTGGATATTTATATTGACCGTTTTTCAATGAATACGGAAATGAATATCCCGACCTATTTTGCGACTTTTCAGCTTTTGGCAGCTTCTATTTTGCTCTTTATTATTGCGGCATGGAAGAAGGCACAAAAAGATAAGTTCCGTATCCATTGGAAAGGGTTGGCTTTTTTGTTGCTCCTTTTCTCTGTGGATGAATTTACAGCAATGCATGAAAAGTTTACAAAGCTTTTTAAGGATTTGCCCGATTTCAACGGACTTTTTTATTTCAAATGGGTCATTCCTGGGATCGCCTTTGTTTTGATCTTTGGGTTGCTTTATTTTCTCTTTTTCTTGCATTTGGAGAAACGATATAAAGTTCTCTTTTTGACATCGGCTATTCTCTTCTTTGGCGGGGCGTTGGGATTCGAGGTGATCGGCGGGCGTTTTGCAAATTATAACGATACCCGAAACTTTTCATTTCAGATGATCGCTACTGTTGAAGAGACGCTCGAACTAGGCGGCGTGGCACTTTTGCTTTATAGCTTATTAGAGTATATGAAGGGCTATTTCTCTGAGATTCGTTTTCTTTTGGGCGAAGAGGCAAAGAACTAACAAATCTCTTAACTACTTTTTCTTGACTTGCATCATTGAAAGAAGTAAACTCTTCCTCGTTGGGGAGTAGCCGCCTGCATTTATAAACACATTTGCAGGATGAATTGTCGTCAACACAGAGTTCTAGGCAGTTTCCCTGCCCGACTCTCGGCAACTCAACGCTCTTATGCGAAGGCAAGACCAACACGCTAGTATGCGTGTTGGTCTTTTTTTACACACGCTTCACACTTACTGTAGGGGCGGGTCTTTGCGAAGCACCCCCGAAGGGGGCAGCCCCGCTCCTATCTAATCTCTGGTAAAAAAAATGGATAATGGAAATAACGAAAAACACGAAGCATGGCACTCTCTTGACCCTAAATCTGTACTTCAACACCTTGAAGTACAGGAAGATGGGTTAACATCTGCTGAAGCCGCGAAACGCCTGGAACACTATGGCAAAAATCAACTTGTTGAAGCCCCTCGCCCAAGTTTTTGGGTGATGCTTTGGGCACAGCTAAATAATTTTGTCGTGATGCTCTTGCTTGTGGCAGCAGGTGTTTCAGGTCTGATCGGTATACAGGAATATAGGCACACTGGTGAGATCGCTGAATTTGTTGAAGCAGGCGCTATTCTTCTCATCGTTGTCTTAAATGCCATTCTTGGTCTTGTTCAGGAAGGCAAAGCAGAAGAAGCCCTTGCTTCGCTAAAAAAGATGTCTGCCCCAGATGCACAGGTTTTTCGTGATGGGCAGAGAACATCCATTCCCTCGCCGGAGCTTGTTCCTGGTGACATCGTTTATCTTGAAGCAGGTAATTACGTTCCCGCTGATGTGCGTCTGATCGAAGCCGTTAATCTGCGCGTAGAAGAGGCTTCGCTTACGGGCGAGTCGCTTCCGGTGCAAAAGAATGCATCGGCTTTGCTAGACCAAAATGTTCCCCTTGGTGATCGAAAAAACACCGCCTTTATGGGCACGACCATCTCTTATGGTCGTGGGCGTGGTGTTGTCACCGATACAGGGATGCGCACTCAGCTTGGGCTTATTGCCGAAATGCTCTCCACTGTCGAAGCCGAAGAGACTCCGCTTCAAAAACGTCTTGATGAGCTGGGCAAAACGCTCAGTATTATTTCTCTTGTTTTGGTCGCTATCGTTTTTGTCGTTGCTGTTTTTAATTACACCGATTCCAATCTTCTTTTCCAAGCTCCCGGCGAATACTTCTCTCAATTTAGCAAAGAGATTACAGATGCCTTCATCATCGCCATCTCTTTGGCAATCGCCGCCGTGCCAGAAGGATTAGCTGCTGTTGTGACGATCTCCCTCGCACTGGGTATGCGGGAAATGGTGCGGCGACACGCTCTCATCCGAAAATTGTCCTCGGTGGAAACACTTGGTTCCGCCACCACAATTTGTTCCGATAAAACCGGAACCCTGACACAAAACGAAATGACAGTCACCCAACTCTGGGTAGATGGCAATTTCGTAGATGTGAGTGGTACAGGCTATGTCCCGGAAGGGACCTTTGCTGTAGACGAGCGAGAAATTGATTTCAAAAACTACCCTGCTGTACTAACAGCACTTTGGCTGGGCGTTCTCAATAACGATTCTTTTATTGAACAAACAGGTGAAAGCAAAGAACAAACAACTTATCGCGTTGTTGGCGATCCCACCGAAGGGGCCTTGTTGGTTGCCGCTGCGAAAGCAGGTGGTTTTTCAACAGAATTGGCAAAAGCTTATCCCCGTGAGAGTGAGATACCCTTCGATTCAGAGCGAAAGCGAATGATCACAGTCAACGATGTGGATATTCCCCGTGTCGAAGACCTTTCCCCTTTTACAGATGAACGCTATAGAGATTGGGATATTATCACCGTCAAAGGCGCGCCCGATATGGTGCTTAATCTCTGCACCCAGTATCAGGGCATGGACGATAATATCCTGCCGCTGACAGACGCTGCTCGCAATCGTATTTTGGCAGCGAACGATAGTATGACGAAAAACGCTTTACGCGTTATAGGCGTTGCCTATAGACTTGAAAAAGATGTCCCCGATGAAGGCGCACGCGTTGAAGAGTTGGAGCATGATCTCGTTTTTGTTGGCTTGCTCGGCATGATCGATCCCGCCCGTATGGAAGTCAGCCCTGCGTTGGCAAACGCTGCCAAGGCTGGCATCCGCACCATTATGATTACGGGTGATTTTCCCAACACGGCCAAAGCCATCGCCGAAGATATTGGGCTAATGCGCCCGGGTAAAAAAGTGCTCACTGGCGCAGACCTTGATACTATCAGCGATGATGCCCTCATCAATGAAATTGAAGAGACTGACGTTTTCGCCCGTGTCTCCCCTGAACATAAAATGCGGATCGTGGACGCCCTTCAAGCCAACGGTGAAGTCGTTGCCATGACAGGCGATGGCGTAAATGATGCCCCCGCTATTAAACGCTCGGATATTGGCGTAGCAATGGGAATCACGGGCACGGATGTGGCAAAAGAAACGGCAGATATGGTGCTGACAAATGATAACTACGCCAGCATCGTTCACGCTGTGGAGCAAGGCAGGATCATTTACAGTAATATTCGGAAGTTCGTATTCTTCCTGCTCTCGAGTAACGTTGCTGAGATCATGATCATTTTCCTTGCCACTTTGGCTGGGTTGCCAGCCCCCCTGACGGCAATTCAGCTTCTCTGGCTGAACCTCGTCACCGATGGCGCCCCGGCATTGGCGCTCGCTATGGAAAAAGGCGATCCTGACGTGATGGACAATAAGCCTCGTCCAAAAGACGAGCCGATCATTCATGGCCCGATGCGTACGGGGATCATTATCCAGACGATCACTCAAACGGGAGCAGTTTTAACGGCATTCGCCTTGGGGCTGCTCTGGCATTTGGAAGCGGGAGCAAGCGTACCATCAGGAACGAATCCGCTAGTCTATTTGCTGCAACACGATTGGCGTGGCGTAGATGTCATTACGGCAGAGACAATGGCTTTTGTCACCCTATCCCTTGCTGAGTTATTCCGCTCTTATACAGTCCGTTCAGAGAAAGCATCGCTGTGGAATATTGGAATTTTCTCGAATAAATATATGCAATATGCAGTTGGCTTTTCGATGGTGTTGGTGATCTTGGTCGTGAACGTGCCTTTCCTACAGCCAATTTTCAACACGCATTTTCTGACATCTACCGAGTGGGGCGTGGTGCTTGGGCTTTCGCTCATCCCTGCGGTTTCTGAAGAGATCACCAAGTTTTTCTTGCGGCGTAAAAAAGCATAAAATTGCTTGAAATAAAAAAGCGGATGAGTAAAATCATCCGCTTTTTGCTTTATGAAATCTTTACAAAAGGAATAAACATTTTTTACATTTCTTTTGTACACTAAGCGTGTAAATTCAAAGAAAATATAGCTTTTTGAAAAGCATTAGGAGAAAAAATGAAAAAGAAAACAGTTCTATTTATATCTTTATTGGCATTGACCGCTGTAGTTATCAGCGCTTGTCAGCCCCTTGCCCCGGTGGACTCTGTTGCTGTTGTCGATGATGTTGCAGCCGAGTATCCTGAAAATCCTGCTGCCAATCCTACAAGCGTAGGTTATGGCAATGGACCGGGAACTGGCAACGAAGAATGTGATGGAGAATGTCCAAGTGGAGGCGGTCATGGTCAGCATGGCGGTGGACAACATGGAGATGGAATGGCTAGCCAAGTACCTGCTTATGCGATAGGTGAGATCAGCGAAGCGGAAGCAGATGGTTTAGCCTTCATGCGTGAAGAAGAAAAGCTCGCCCGTGACGTTTATTTGACGCTTTACGATCAATGGGGATTACGCCCCTTTAGTAATATTGCTGCGAGCGAACAGACGCATACAGACGCAGTCAAAAGTTTATTAGAAATGTACGAGATCGCTGACCCCGTAACAGATGATACTATTGGCGTCTTTGCAAATGAAGATCTACAAGCACTCAACGATCAATTGGTTGAGACGGGTAGCGCGTCGCTTGAAGATGCGCTAAAAGTTGGGGCAGCGATTGAAGAAATTGATATTCTCGACCTAATCGAATATCTTGAAGGAACAGAAGAAGCAAATATCGAATGGGTTTACGAAAACCTTTTGGCTGGCTCCGAGAATCATCTACGAGCATTCGTATCCCAACTAGAATCCCTTACAGGCGAAACTTATGTTCCGCAATATATGTCCCAAGAAGCCTATGACGCGATCATCAGCGCAGAGAATGCTCGAGGTGGCGGACACGGTGGGAACGGAGGTCATGGTAGTGGTAGAAATTAGAGAATTATGCTGAGAGAAAAGGCGATGGGATTTCCCATCGCCTTTTTTATTTAGATTCTGCTTGACGAAAGGTGATTATCCTGTTAATGTCATTTTAGCGGTAATTAATCAAAGGCATTATTAATTAGATAAAGGTCAAGAGAATAATGAACAAAGGGAAATTAGAAAACTATTGGTCACTTATTTTGCTTATTGCAGTATTCACGGCTCTCTTGTTTGTTGGGAATTATATTTTTGCACAAAATGAACCCGGGGGAGCAGATTTTTTATATCGATGGTTACCTACTCGCTTGGTTTTTGTTGAAGGTTACGATAACCCATATAGCGACCAAGTAGAGCTCGAAGTGGAATTAGTTCATCATGGACATGCCCGTGAGGGGAAAGAAATCCCAGGTATGTTTGCGTATCCTTACCATACAATGTTTGCTCTTTTGCCCTTTGCTCTTATAAAAGACTTTGTTCTTGCACGCGTGGTGTGGATGACAACCATGCAGTTAGCTCATATAGGGATGATTTTTCTTTCCACGAAAATGATAGGCTATAAGCCTACAAAGCCGATTTTATTGGGATTAATTCTCTTTGCAATCTTCACAGCTGATTTTTTTCAGGCATTAATTGATGGCAATCCTTCGAGTTTGGCAGCATTATTTGCAATCCTTTCACTTTTCTTTTTATCGCGTAAATCTGATGCTTGGGCAGGGGTATTTCTTGCTTTATCTACGATAAAGCCTCAAATGGTGATTCTCTTTTTTGTTTTGGTCTGGGTTTGGGCTTTTTCGAAAAAGCGGTTGATGGTCATTTACTTTTCTCTTGTAACGATGCTCTTTCTTCTTGGGGCATCATTTTTCTTGCAACCTAATTGGCTTTCTGAATTCATCAAAGACATAACAACTTATACAGGAACGGCCAGCCCGAGTACGCCGCGTGCGATCTTATCCTATTGGATGTCTGTTCATCTTGCGGATACGATAGCTTGGGGTCTAACCATTCTTAGCCTATTTATTTTGGCTTATGCTTGGACAAAATCTTACGGAAGAGATTTTCCTGTCTTCCTGTGGGCGGCAAGCATCACCTTTGCAACTATGCATTTGATTGGGATCACCTCGGCAAAGAGTAACTATATTGCTATGTTACCCGGTGTTATTCTGCTTTTACAATATGGAACAGAGAAACTCAAGTCAAAAAGTTTTTGGTTGGGAATTTTATTAGTCATTTGGATTGGCTTTAGTTGGATTTTCTTTTATGCAGGAAGGACTTGGATTGTGGGGGATAATTTAATCTATTTCCTTGATTTTTACCCCCTGCCGATTCTATTGTTGAGTTTATATTATTTTATCCGCCCATCTAAAAATGGAGAGATGTTTTCTGAAGAAAACATCTGATCTGGGTTATTGCCTTTCGATAATTCAGCTGATAGTGAGATTTTAGCTATTTATCTGTTTGCGATGAAAAACAAGATAAGCTCGATTGAAAATGATTTCATGTTCCGATTCAACAGATGTATTTTCAATTTTCTGGGCTTCTAGTCTCCGCAACCGGTAGTCCACACCTTCTAGTATTTGTCGATTCACCGCAATTAGGTCTGAGAGAAGACCAACGATAAAAAAAGCTGTACTAAGAACAAATAGAGCCAAAGCCAATATTAGAGATTGGACATGTCCTTTACCCTCTCCAATGGAAAAAAAATATAAATATCGCATTCCAAGAATAACAGTGACAGCCAAAAAAGTAGTTGCGGGGATAAGAAAGAAACGAAGAGGATCATATGCCATAAAACTGCGAATGATAGTTGAAAAAGATCGTTTAAGGTAATTAGGAATACCAGACATAAGCCGAGACGGGCGAATTTCTTTATTAGTACGAACAGGTATGCAAAGCATCGGTATCTTAAGATGTCCTGCTTGAATAATGGTTTCTATGGTGTAGGTATAGCGATTGAAAACATGAAGACGCATTGCTGCCGCACGCTTAATAGCTCGAAACCCGCTAGGCGCATCCACAACATTAGTTTGTGCAGCTTTTCGAACAACCCAACTGCCAAAAAATTGCAAATTCTTCTTGAGAGGTGACCAGTGACGAATGTCTTTTACTGGGCGCGTACCAATCACATACTCTGCTCTATTGTTTAAAATAGGAGCTATAAGTTTTTGTATATCTTTCGCGCAATACTGATTATCAGCATCGGTATTCACAATGATGTCCGCTCCAAAATGGATAGCAGCTGTCATGCCAGAGAGAAAAGCTTGTGCTAAACCAAGATTGTTAGTATGGGATATTACATAATCTGCGCCACCTTTAATAGCTTTTTCCACAGTTTTATCTTCACTACCATCATTGATAATAAGCCACTCGACTTCATCTACCCCATCCAATTGGCGTGGAAGCTCCTTGAGAGAGATAGGTAAAGCATCTTCTTCGTTATAACATGGTATTTGAATAATCACTTTCATAAAAGTTTGCCCGTTTTTTTATTGTTTTTTTACTATAGGCATAAAAAGTACCGCTATTTAGGGAGTATTGATTTCTTTTTCTTTTATTGCTATAGCGAGATTGCGAGAGTATATAACCAATTGTAAAATAGATGTCAGTATAAAGACAATATCTCTTCTGATCATTGCATAAACAAATAACATAATCGCACCCATAATGCCCAACCACCAGAAGCTTAGTGGAACAACAGTTTTTCTTTCTTTTTCCGATTGAAGCCATTGAATGATCATTCTGAAGAAGAAAAAACCCTGAGCGGCAAGTCCCCATATCACCCAGAAATCAATTTTAAAATAGCTAATAATTTTTTCTATAAATTCACCTAACATTTTTCTGTCACCTATAAAACCTTGATTTATTTCTAATCACATGATACTTTTGGGAAAAGTGTCATGTGATAAAAACGGGCGGCTGAAAAGCCGCCCGTTTTTTATTAGTATCCATCTCCGTACTCTATGCCCACTTTTGTAGGCAATAGATCGTCAGCTTTTTCTACAATAGTTCTAATTTCAGAGACCTCCATACCGATATTATCAACTTGATGTTTTTTCCCATTTGCTTCAACGATGATGAAGGCATAGGAAAACCCGATAGCCATTTGGTAGTCTTCTTTAAGCTGAAAGAAGTTATTCTCCTCTATTATTTTCCATAATTCTTCCATTTCTTCATCGGCTAACTGAAAACTCCCCTTCTCGATAACCTGGGATTTTTCAACGATGATTATATCATTTTCATCATAGCTAATTGAGCCATTGGTATCATAACGCTCGAAATAGCCTTTTCCTCTTGCGTTGATCTCAATATAAAAATGCTCTGTCCCTTCTTTCTTGCTCTGCGCATTTAAAAGGAATTGAAAATCTGAGGGCACGTTGCCCATGCTTGCCGAAGCACACCCAGTCAAAAGGACTGTGCTGAGGATGGCAAAAAGAAAATGAATGCAGGATTTTGACATGCGGGCTAGTTCTACTCTACATCATACTCTGCGGGCATTTCCTCGACAGCAGCTTTGTCTTCCTTTTTATCCAGCATTTGCATTTGCTGGATAACCACTTTTGTGAAATAACGATTCTCGCCATGATCATCCACATATTTATCAGTTTTCAAACGTCCCTCAATAAAGACCAAGCTCCCCTTGCGCAAATACTCATTGCAAATTTCTGCAAGCCTTCCCCACGCTTCAATATTGACCCATTCGGTATATTCTTTAACATCTCCGTCTTTTTTCCAGCGGTTCGAGATCGCCACGCTAAACTTCACCACTTGCTTTCCGGTTGGGGTATAGCGGGCATCTGGGTCTTGACCTAATCTTCCTATGATCTGAATACGATTTAATGCGGGCATAATTTTCCTCCTTAAAGAAAAAATGCTCATGCCTTTTCGGCATAAGCATTTTTATCAAATTATTTAATCTTCTTCAATGCGGGCAAACCCGTTTTCATTTCGATCAACTCGTAGCCTTCGGGCATTGCGTCGACTGCTTTGTCAGCGCGAACATCTTTCGAAAAGAAATACAAGTTATATTTCTTGCCTGCTTTGGTTACTCGCTCGTTGGCGTGCAAATAATAAGTCGTACCTTTGGAATTTGTTTTTGAAAAAGCCATTTGATTTAATCTCCTTTTCTCATGAATTTGATATTTATAGTGTAACATAGGGGAAAAAACTGTCAATAGGAACTTAGAATGAATGTGCTAGAAAAAGTTGTTACTTTAAACGAATTAAGAAAGGCACGGAATGAGCTCCCGGAACCAGTGGGACTCGTTCCCACAATGGGATTTCTGCACGAGGGGCATCTTTCCCTCGTAAAACGCGCTTGTGAGCAATCTGCTTCCGTTGTGGTAAGCATCTTTGTGAACCCCACACAATTTGCCCCCACCGACGACCTCGATGCATATCCCCGTGACCTCGAGCGGGATGCCGCCCTCCTGCAAGAAGCGGGCGCAAAGTTGCTCTGGGTCCCCACGCCCGAAGTGATGTATCCGCCCGATTTTCAGACATGGGTAGATGTTGAAAAAATCAGCCAACCCCTCGAAGGGGAGAAACGCCCGGGGCATTTTCGCGGTGTGACGACAGTCGTTACGAAACTCTTTAACGCTGTTCAACCACAGAAAGCCTTCTTCGGGCAGAAAGATGCCCAACAGGCGGCGGTTATCCGGCAGATGGTTCGGGACTTGAATATGTCTGTTGAAATCGTGACCCAGCCTATTGTCCGCGAGCGAGACGGGCTGGCGATGTCGAGCCGGAATACTTATCTTAATCCCGCGGAGCGTCAGGCTGCGCTGGTGCTTTCGAAATCTCTAGCGGCAGCCGAATCCGCTTATGAAGCTGGCGAGCGCGATGCTCAATCCATCCGAAAAATAATGGAAGACATCATCAACGCCGAGCCTTTAGCACGCTTGGAATATGTCTCCTGCGCTGACTTTGAGACTCTTGAAGAATTAGAGATTATCAGCAATAAAGCCTTGCTCTCAATGGCAGTATATATTGGCAGGACGCGGCTGATCGACAATTGCGTTTTGGGGTAAATTTATCTTGACCCCCGCTTAGAGACGATTATAATCAGACTATATTCAAATTAACCTTCGGGGCAGGGTGAAATTCCCGATCGGTGGTATAGCCCACGAGTGCTTCATTTAGCGCAGGATTCGGTGAAATTCCGAAGCCGACGGTTAGAGTCCGGATAGTAGAAGGTCTTCGAGCAGTGCTGACACGCGTTGGTGCTGGCTGTGTATTTGCCCTGAAAACGGATTGTTTTCAGGGTTTTTATTAACGCCACTCAACCATAAGATTTATGCATTGCTGCCTATTTTTACGCCCCGTTAGGAATACCTGCGGAGCGTTTTTTCTTCTGCGAAGCAGGGATAGTTTTATAAAATTCAGGAGAACCCATGTTCAAACCAGCACATCTATTTTTAGCCTCCATCCTTTTTAGCTTGCTCCTCTCTGCTTGTGGCGGAGGGTCTGCACCTGCTGCGCTCACAGATCTAGAACATATCCGCTTACCGATGGGCTATATCCCCAATATCCAATATGCGCCTTATTATGTAGCTGTAGAAAAGGGTTATTTTGCCGAAGTTGGGATAGAGCTTGAGTTCGATTACAGTTTCGAAACAGACGGAGTTGCACTCGTTGGCGCGGGAACGCTACCTTTCTCTGTCGTTTCTGGAGAGCAGGTTCCGCTGGCGCGCGCGCAGGGCTTACCTGTGATCTACGTTGCAGCTTGGTATAAAGATTACCCAGTTTCAGTTATCTCCAAAGCAGAACAGGGCATCGTTATGCCGAGCGATCTGGTTGGCAAAAAAATCGGATTACCCGGTCTCTTCGGCGCGAATTACATCGGTTTTGTTGCGCTCCTACATGCCAATGGTATGGATGAAAGTGACCTAACGTTAGATGCAATTGGTTTTAATCAAGTTGAGGCATTAGTAGCTGATCAGGAAGAAGCGATCGTTGGTTATGCAGCAAATGAACCGAATCAGTTAGTAGCACAAGGATACAAAGTTAACGAAATTCGCGTAGCCGATTATGTCAGTCTGGCATCCAATGGTTTGTTGACCAGCGAAAAAATGATTGCCGAAAACCCTGAACTGGTGCGAAAAATGGTCTCTGCCTTCTTGCGTGGTTTAGAGTACGCCGCTGAAAATCCCGACGAAGCTTATGAGATCAGCAAGAAATATGTCGAGAATTTAGCAGAAGCTGATGAAGTCGCCCAAAAACAAGTTTTGGCAACTTCCATTGAGTTCTGGGAAGTTGATAATCCTGGTTATGCCGACCCTCAGGCATGGGAGAATATGAACGAAATTCTCTTCGAGATGGGTTTGATTCCTGAGAAGATTGAGATAGAAAAAGCCTATACAAACGAATTTTTGCCCTAGTTTTTGCACCATAGAGACACAAAGCACACAAAGTTTTTCTTAATGAGCATAAAGAATTTCTTCGTGCTCGCCTGTACTCGTTAGTGTATTGTGCCTTTGTGGTAAGGAAAAGAGCTATGACCATGAAACCCTCCCCTATCCTCACCGTCCAGCAAATGGACATGATCTTCCCCGATGACAACGGCGGCCTTCACGCGGTTGAAAATATCTCTTTCACCCTTTGCGCCCAAGAATTTCTCTGTGTCGTGGGGCCATCCGGCTGTGGAAAAAGTACCTTATTACGTGTTTTAAGCGGGCTTCTCACACCTACGCGTGGTAATGTCGCCTTCACTGGAGGCACGCCACGCATTGGGATGGTTTTTCAGGATTCAAATCTGATGCCTTGGCGTAGTGTGCTGGAAAATATAATTTTGCCCCTGGAGTTGGAAGGTGTTAGCGAAAAAGAGGCTCATAGTAAAGCACAGGATTTGATTGATCTGGTCGGATTAAATGGATTTGAAGATAATCTCCCTCGTGACCTTTCTGGTGGGATGGCGCACCGCGTCGCTCTTGCCCGCAGCTTGGTACACGACCCAGACATCCTCCTGCTGGATGAACCCTTCGCTTCGCTAGACGCCTTAACCCGTGAGCGGATGGGGACAGAACTGCTCCGTATATGGCAAGCACGCCAAAAAACGGTCATTATGGTCACGCATTCCATCAGCGAGGCACTTTTTCTTGCGGATCGGGTACTTGTGTTAACGCAACGTCCAGGCAGCATCAAACTGGATTTAAACGTTGATCTCCCTCGTCCTCGTGCAGAAGAGATGCGTTATACATCCGATTTTGGAGAAATGGCAACGATACTAAAAGAAGCAATAGAATAGATGGAAATTCATCAAATAGTGATAGAATACAAATCCTATATTCTATTTGGGTGAATGATTATGAATGGCGAATCTCCTTTCCATCAACCGGAACCAATACCAACCCCTCCTGAAAACGGAGACAATAAAGTCGCTGACCCAGCTTTGCGTGTTGTCATGTTGCTGGTCAGCCTGGTTAGCTTGGGCATTGCGATGCTTAGCGTTGCCTATGTAGCTGTTCAATTTCTGGTTTTTCATAACCAACGGATGCGTGAAAATATCTGGTCTATCATCATTACCATTGCTTTAGCTTACTTAATTGGCTGGCTCGTTGCATTGATAGGCATTAGGTATTTTCATAATCTGGTTTTGCCGATGGCTATTAATCTTTATGCCTGGGCAACATTGGCAGGCATAAGTGTTTTGTATATCGCCATTTTATACAGGCTCTACGAACAGGCCTACTATATGACCAGTTTTGCCAAATATACAGTGCTCATGTTTGCTGCCGTGGTGGGATTTGTTGGCTTGCATTTGTTGATCGAAAATCATGATCTAAGACCTTTTTCTATCCCTTTGATCATTATTGCCCTTATTCATCTTTATCTGATCGTCTATCACTATGTTTTTGCTGCTGATGTGAACTACGATTACCTTTTTGGAGATGTTCTCTTCTTTTTAGGGATGACATTAACCAGCGTTTTGATGTTACTTCACACAGGTGTGCTTTCTGGAATCCGGAATACAATTGACCGAATTTTTGAGCCAAAACCTAACGGGGATATTCAACCCCAAAATCAACAATAAGTCCCTATCCTAAAAATCAGCGAGATGTGCACTGCATCTGCCTTTGATGCGTTGCACATGGTTTTGAAGAGACCGTGTTGACCTTGAAAACCCGATATGCAATGCACTATGGAAGTGCAATGCATATCTGACAGCCTTCGGAAAATTATTTTTGGGATAGACACTAAATACAAACGCCCGAAGAATCCACTTCGAGTGCAAGCAGGAACAAGAAATGCTCATCATCATTAGTGACCTTCATCTCGGTGACAGCACATGCGGAAAGTCAATATCCTCCGATGCTTTCTATGTTTTTGCTGAACGTCTCGACGAGATGGCAATGCGTGCCTCGTGGCGTTCAGATGGTAGTTACAGACCTATCAAAGAGATCAATATTTTGCTTTTGGGTGATATTCTTGATCCTTTACACTCCACCCTTTGGCTGGACACAGAAGAAAACTCCCCTGACTATGCCCGCCCATGGACGGATCAGAAAAAGCCCGCATACGCAGAGAAATTAAAGCAAATTACGCGAGCGATCTTCAAACAAAATGCAGAATCTTTGCGTGTTTTACAAGAGCTTAAAGTAGAGATACCTAAAAGATTAACTTCGCAGATAAATTGGGAAGAAGATAAAAATCTTATAGAAGTAGAAACCCATATCCATTATATGATCGGGAACCATGATTGGTATTATGGCATTCCCGGAGAAGCCTTCGACGAGATACGCGCGGAGGTTGTAGAAGCATTAGGTTTATCTCAGAGCAATGAGCCTTTTCCTTATTTCCAGGAAGACAATTCTCTCTTGGCAGAAAAATTAGCCCAATATAAAGTGTATGCCCACCATGGCGATATTCACGACCAATTCAATTACAATGCGGAAAAAGGACGTATTGATTCAGCTTTAGGCGATGTTTTTACCGTCGAAATGCTCAATCGTTTTCCTCTCGAAGTAGAGCGGCGTATTCCCGAACTCCCGCTTGCAGTTGTTGAAAATCTGCACGAAATCAGCCATGTTCGTCCGGCACTGGCAACTTGGCTCTGGGTAAGTAGTCAAATTAAGCATAATAATCTCCCAACCAGTCTACAAATTAAAATTAAAAAACTTTGGGAGTCCCTCGGTGATGATTTTCTTAAATTGAAAGTGGTTCGCGAAGCCGATAAAAAATTCAAGTTTGATAATGTAGATAAGCTTGAAATAGCTCTGCATATTTCAAAACGGGCTTCCTTCAAGACGATCAACGACCTGGTCTTGTGGATCCAGGAAGAGATTTGGGGTGGGGAGATCTCTTATGCTAAAAAGGCACTCGAAGAACCTGCTTTTCTTAATAAAGAAGCGCTTTATATTGTCTATGGTCATACCCATCACCACGAAGTTGTTCCCCTTAATACCACCGAAAGCCGCACCCATCTCGATGACCAGCTCTATTTCAACTCGGGCACTTGGCACACTTATTTTGACCTTGCCATTCATAAGCCGCATGAGCAAAAATTTGTGCCATATCAGGCCATCAGCTATCTTGCTTTTTACAAGGATGACCAGCGCAAAGGGCATCACTACGAAACATTATCGGGGATATTCTCGTAAAGTCAGGATATAAAGCCCGTCTCGTACTTGATTTGGGCTTGCCTGCCTTCAAAGAGCATCTCTTTTGCGTAAAGGTGCTTCCGTTAAAATCGAAAAACTCCGAGAACTGATACTCAGAGTTTTTCTTTTTCTAACTGATCTTACACAGTTGCTCAAGAAGTATCTTTTTTATCCACCCCCTCTGTCCTACGGACATCTCCCCCAAATTCTAAGTACGGAATTTAGGGGAGAGTGAGACAATGGTTTTGTTTTTGACTTCCTCTGAAAAAAGACCTTCTTTTTCTCTATTCCCCTAAATGCGAAGCATTTGGGGGAATGCCCCAAGCGGAGCAAGAGGCAGGGGGGTAAAAAGTATAAATGCGTAAAATACGGCTTTAAAATATCTTTTTCTTAGCCTCGACATTCATCGCAAGGACACAATGCCCGCAAGAAACTCCATTTGAATATCCCGTAATCGTGACCGTCTTCCCAGAGAATAGAAATAGCATATGAACCTGTCGCAACCACATCTTTGAGTTGCGTTTCTTTTGTGTCCGTAATGGGCGTATTGAAAACGTCAGGGTCAGGTTCTGAGCCCATATTATCGTGTCCGCCACGACATTCTGCGCAGGGGCAGGCAGCGCGCAAAAGGGAGAATGAATAGGTGCTGATATGGTCGTCGTTCCAGGTTAGGGTGAGTTCTTTTTTACTTTTATTTGCATCGAGTGCGGTTGGTTTTAAATTCATTGTGTTTCCTTCTAAACAAGAGTGTTATCCTAAAATAAATTATGGCGCGGGAATTGCTTCGAGAAAATCAGCGACAGCCCAGCCTGCGCGAGTATCGTCGTAGGGGGCAGAGAGATACCACCAAGTGTAGCCATCTTTTTCAACTGGGCCATCGAGGATGCCAAATATCTCGGTATCGTAGCCGAGGAAGAGGGGTTCTCCTTCCAGGCTGGGGGCTTGTCGCAGGCGCAGGCCTTCGCCATCGGTGCCTTTAATCTGGGCGAATCCGTTTAACGCGAGCTCTCCGGGGAGCGGGGTGGCTGTCCCCATAGCGGGATCATGTGTAGGGTCAGGGGCGATACGGGGCGTTGATGTGGGACCGGGAATTACGGTTAGGGCGGCGAGCTGCCAATTTGCGCTATCTTCTTTGGGGGCTGTGAAGCCCAATCCCAGTATAAAAGAAATGAGAAGCAAAAAACCGGCAGTGGATAATGCGCCCAAGATTACCCAACGATTGATGAATGTTTTTTTCACGAGAGCGGCTCCTGTGAAAGTGCGCTAAGCCCGTTTGGGGGCATAAGAACGCGTAAGGCACGTTTTTTAACGCTAATTGTTGCACTTTTGGTATCGAAACGTGGCTCACCATCGGTTTGGATGGCAAAATCTGTATCGGCTTCGAGGCGTAATTCTTTAAAAGGGACACGGTGGGTATGAGCAGAATCTATATGGCGCCCACCCCACATTTCTACGACAGGGCGCAACGCGTCGGCCATATTATTGCCCGAGAAGAGCCACAGGTCGAAGATACCATCATCAAGCATGGCATCGGGGGAAAGATTGGTCATGCCACCCATATAATGCCGGATGTTGTTAATCACTGCAAGGATGTAGTGCCCTTCGATCTCTTCACCATCTGCCCAAATTTTGAGTGAGATGCCGCGCCAACGAGCGGCTGTTAATAGGATGGATGTAGCGTACTCGGGCATGGTGAAAAATTTTTCCAGCCTGAAACGTGGTTCCGCTTTTTGGACGGAGAGCGCATCTAGCCCTAAGCCTGCCCACATTAAGAAGGGCTGTTGGTTGCAGACCCCAACATCTACCGCATAAATGGAGGCATTTGCCAGCTTTTTTGCGTTTTCTTCGAGGGCGTTATTCGCAAGGAAAGAATAGGGTTGCATGCCGAGTTCTTTTCCCCATACGTTTGCTGTGCCAGCGGGAAGAATGCCAAGTGCGGTTTCTGTGTCAACCAAACCACTGGCAATTTGCCCAATGGTGCCATCTCCGCCAACAGCGAAAACGGCGTTGACCCCTTTTTCTACAGCTTTTTTCGCCAGATAGGTTCCATCTTCGCCCGAACGCGTAGATGTGGAACTTACCTCCCAGCCGGCATCACGGAGGGCATGCTCGGCGGAAGGGATTGCGAGAGCAACGGGGAAACGTCCCGCTGCGGGGTTGTAGATAATTTGGGCTGTACGCATAGAGGGATTATAAAGCAATTTTGTTGTTCGGTTACCCGGTTATTCTGTTGAGTTGTTGGGCATTTTTGCGTCTTTGCTGAGATTTTTCCATGTGATTTGGTCGAAAAACCGGCTTGAGGGTTTGCTTGCGGGAACTTTTTTGACGCGTTTGAGCCAATCTGCTTCGGCGAGAGCGGCTTGACGAAAACATTCTGCTGAGAATTCGCCGCGATCTTTTCTTGGGGCATCTGCCAGAGCTAGTGCTTCTTTGATGAATTTTTCTTCGAGGGCATCTCTGTCTGCGCTGTAAGTGGCGAGACGTTCCGGATAGTTTTGTAACACTGCTCGGTGAAGCAGTTCATGTGACCAATATAGGGATTCAGACGTGTAGGTTGGCCCGGGAGCAAGTTTAGGTGCGGGGAGGGGCGTATCCACCCAGAGGGGCTTAAAAATGCTTGTACAGGGGGAAGATGTTCCTGTTGCGAAAATGATGGGGATATTTTCATCCAGATATGCGATCATGGATGCTGTGCTTTGGTCGTTTCGGATGAAGCCAAAACCCGCGTGCATACAGACCTCTACGTCCGTAAAAGAGCTACCAGGGGTATTCCCATTTATATGGTGGCGTAGCGTTTCCATTGTGCTTTTTAGGGTGATTTTGCCCGCATTTTCTTGTAGGATATTGCTGATCGTTGCTTGTCTAACCAAGCCTTTGCCTAAATTTGTGTATATGAGATCAGCATTTTTTTTGAAGTTCGTTTGGCTTAGTTTTTTTGAAGATAAGTTCCATTTATTTTGGATGGTGAGGCAATTTGAGATATTGTGAGTGTCTTGTATCTGACGCGCTACCCATTCCTTGTCTATTGTTTCGAGTACCCAAGCTTCCTCATAGTTGGCGATGATGAAGCTATTGTGATAGTGGATTTTGCCTTGCGTTTTATATTTGTTATTTCCGCCTTGTCCGAATTCCTCTAGTAGTTGGGTGATGACTTCGATGGCTTTTCGAGGAGTGGCTGCACGTTCAAGCCCAAGGCGGAGTAGATCCATGCCCAATAAGGCCGGAGTCTTATTGGCAGGTGTTTTTGAGAAGATCGCTTCATTTCCAATGACCAACCCATGCTCATTGATGCCCATTTCTGCGCCCCACATCCAAAAAGGTTGAGAAAGCAGTGTGGCGTAACTTTCTTCTACTTGTGGAATGCTGATATAAGTGCATTGCAAGGTGCTTCCTGCGCTATGTTTTTGTGCAGGGATATGTACAAGGCATTGAGATTCGTTTGGGTGACGGTCTGAGTTTTTTGCAAAAATGGCTTTGCCTTGCATGGTTGCGGTGCTGGTGGCGATCATGGTGTCACACATAAACTTTTTTTCCTTTTCTTAAAAGTGAATACTTCCCCTTATTTGTGCATCAATGAAAGAAAAATTGACCTTAGTCTTCAGGTGTTGGTGTTTGAGAGGGTCTAGGTGTTTTGGTTGCCGTAGGAGCTTTTGTGCTCGTTGGCGTTGGAGTATATAGTTCTCCAAGACGCTCCTGAGCTTCTGCACGGAGATCGCTTATTTCTGCGCTTGGAGTCATATCGAGTAGGGCTTCCCAGTCTTTGAGTGCAGAAGATATATCTTCACGCCCTTCATGGCAGGTAGCACGCCAATAGTAGATAAGCGCTTCTTCAAGTTCTGTTTCAGCAAGTGAACGTGTGCGTTCTACTTGTAAATAACAGTCGCCATAGTGTTCAACAAGAATATGAGCTTTGGCTAAAGAAAGGCTGGCATCAAAAGAATCGGAGAGAAAGCGATTTGCTTTATCAAGATCGCTGATGGCATTTTCACCATCTTCCAACTCGAAATAGGAAAGACCGCGATAATAATGTGCCAGGCCAGAACGCCGATCTAACTCTATAGCAAGGTCGAGGGTTTCGATGGCTTTTTCATAATCTCCATCAGCATAATATGCACCGCCGATGACTCCGAAGGCATCTGCGTTCTCTTCATCGTATAGCACATAAAGCTCCAAGATTTCAACGGCTTTCTCTATCTGGTCATTCGCTTCGTATAGTTGACCTAGAAGAAGAAAAGTTGCCAGGTTTGTGCGATCCAGTTCGAGAGATTTTTCTGCTGCGAGGAGGGCATCTTCAAGTTCTTCTTCTAGCCAATAAACTCTAGAAAGTTGATAATATGCGGGTGCCGAATTCGGTGAAAGTTGAATGGCTGTCTCGAGGTCTTCAAGGGCTGCTTCATACTTTTTCTTATCTGTGAAATAGATCGCGCGTTCAAGATAAGCCTCGGCAAAGAAAGGGTCTCTTTCTATGGCTTTATCTAGGGCAGAGCGGACACCGCTTGCACCGCCAACATAGGGGAGCACACGTGCTTTCCCCAAATAAGCAGGGCCAAAATCTTCGTCTATATTAAGTGCCCTGTCATAAGCAGCGATCGCTTTTGAGTTTTCTTCCAAAAAACGATAGGCTTCGCCGATATAGTAATGAGGGTCGGCGCTTTCTGGTTCGAGGATTACGATCTGTTCCATTGCGCTGATTAATGCTTCCCAATCTCCATCTCTGTAAGCTGCATCAACCGCGTGTCCATAATCACTTGCCTGAACAGAACGGGGTGTATTTACATAGAGCGGCGTTGGGGTATAAGTTGCATCCAGCAATGCCCACAAAGGCGTAGGCCCAATAAAAGGAGCTGTGCTTACAGGCTGGGCATTCAGAGCAGTGGGAGTTAAGGTAAAAGTTGGGGATGGGCCTGGTGTGATTGTTGCGGGACGAGCTACTCTTCCACGCTGAGAGAGACCAAAGATGGCGAGAGCGATAATTCCGAGCACGCCGACGCCAATCCCAGCTAAACGTACGACAGGATTCGCAATTAACCCCTTAATGCCTGTCTCTTTCTCTTCTTCCTCTTGGATTAATTCATCTTCCCAAAGGCGGGGATGGTGAAGCGGGAAAGGTTCAATGCTCTCATCTGGTGGCATTGCGCCGAGCAAAACGAGTCCACGTTTGGCTGCGGCATTGTCAGGGTCAGCACGCAAAGCGGTTTGAAGTGCATATAGACGCTCTTTCTTTGTTTCTACAACAGCACTCATCCAAGCCCAATAAGTGGCATTGTGCTGGTCTGCTTTAATCAGGCGCGTGAGAATATCTTTCGCCTTTGCTTTCTTCCCCTGACGAATTGCTTCAATTGCTTCGGTGAGCATGGTGTCTTCAGCCATGAAATGAGTTTAGCACAGGCTGGGTCTTGGAGCAAGATAGGTCTGACAGGTTTACAAACTCCGAACAAAATCTAAACAACTTCTGAACATCTTTCTTCTATACTGTGGGCAGTATAAAAGAAAATTCCTGATTTTGGAGGCTTATATGTCCACAGAAACCCTTCCCGCACAAGAAAAGACCCGCACAAAACTGCTAACAGCCATTGCTCTAACCCTTATCATCGGCTTAGGCGCATTTTTGCGTTTATACGAACTCGGCGCTTATAGCATTGGCAACACCTATTATGCCGCGACGGTCAAATCGATGCTTTCCTCATGGTCGAATTTCTTCTTCGGTGCATTTGAGCCGGGCGGATCGGTTACGGTAGACAAACCCCCGCTGGGATTTTGGGTACAGTCTCTCTCTGCTGCATTGCTCGGTGTGAACGGTTTCTCCCTCGCTCTTCCTAACGCTCTAGCCGGTATCGGCTCAATTGGCCTCACCTATTATCTTGTCAAAGAGCAGTTCAATAGGGGGGCGGGTCTCGTTGCCGCGCTCACATTGGCCGTTGTCCCCGTTACCATTTCTACGGAGCGCAACAATACCATAGATGGGCTGCTCGTCTTTGTTTTGCTCCTTGCAGTTTGGGCAGTCTGGAAAGCGGTGCAGCGTGGCAAATTTCGCTATCTGCTCCTCGGCGCGTTTATCGTTGGGTTGGGATTCAATATCAAAATGTTGCAAGCCTACATGATTATCCCCGCCGTTTATGCGCTCTATTTTTTCGGCGCAAAAGAAGGCTGGTGGACGAAAATATGGCATCTCGGCGTGTCAACGCTGCTCCTCGTCGTTGTTTCGCTTTCGTGGGCTGTCGCCGTCGATCTCGTCCCCGAAGAAAATCGCCCCTTCATCGGTAGCAGCGAGGATAATACCGTTATGGAGTTAATCATCGGGCATAATGGTCTCTCCCGTTTGGGTCTCAATGATAATAAAAAGAATGATGGGGGAACCCGGCCGCAGCCTCCTGTAGATGATGGACAACGCGCCCAAGCATCGAATACGCCCAATCAGTCCCCGAATCAAACGCCTGTCAACGGGCAACCGTCAAACCAACAGCCTCCCCAAGAAGCACTAGATGCCTGCACAAATCTTGATGTGGGCGATGCCTGCACTGTAAATCTCCCCAACAGAGATGTGGAGGGAATCTGCATCTCCCCTCAGCAGTTGGATACTTTGGTTTGCGCCCCTAATGAACGCGCAGCCGCGCCAAATGGTCAAATAGCAAGGAGTACGCCTGCTGGCGCTCCAAACAATGGCGGTCAACCTGATGGTGGACGTCCTAATGGCGGCGGTGCTTTCAATACCAGCGAAACAGGGCAGGCAGGCCTTTTCCGTCTTTTCTCAGAGCCATTGGTTACCGAAGCCTCCTGGGTTTTACCTCTTGCGTTGGTAAGTATTTTGTTGACAGCTATTACATTAGGTTTCTCATGGAGCAAGAAACACCTCGCGCTGATTTTATGGACACTCTGGTTATTGCCGGCGTTGGCCTACTTCTCCTTCACCACCGGGCTTTTTCATCGCTACTATCTCATCATGCTTGGGCCAGCCCTCGCTGCTCTGACCGGAATGGCTTTTTGGTCAGCCTCAGAACTCTTCAAGCGAAATCATTGGTTGGGGTTAGGAACACTTATCTTCTTGATCACTATGACTTTAGGTTTTCAAGGCGTGATGTTGAGTGAATATACGACTGCAAATTGGTTGCTGCCTTTCGCTATCGTCATCGCTTTGGTGGGATTGGGTATCTTGCTTGTCAACAAATCCCATCAAATGAGAACCATTGCCCTAACAATTATTTTATTAGCGATGTTGGCAGCTCCCTTCACTTGGTCTGTGATGGTCACAGCGAATGAAAATGCTAATGTTGCCTTGCCAACCGCAACGATTAACGATGCTCAGCCAACGACTTTTATGACCCCAGATAACACCGTGATGTCAGATAATGAAGAAGCGATCATGAACTATCTGCTCGAAAACACCGACCCTGAGACCTATTTACTGGCAACGGTCAATGCGCGTAGTGCAGCGCCTTATATTCTCGAAACAGGACGCCCTGTCTTGACCTTCGGCGGCTTTAGTGGCGGAGATCAGGTTATCGACGCAGCGGGTGTTGCTGAAATGGTTGAAAATGGTGAGTTACGATATATCTTGTACAGCGATAAGATCAATAACTCGCATCGTGACATCGCTGCCTGGGTAACGGAATCCTGTCTCCCCACGAGCGTGCCGGGGGTAGAAGTTCGGCAGCAGAATCCTGCTCAGGCCCAGAATACGCAAAATGTGCGTATGGGTCCACCATCCGAAAACGAGGTGTTATATGACTGCGGAAGCTAGAAACACAAAAACCCTCAGCCACGGATTACACGGATTTTCACAGAAAAGGATTTTGAAATCCGTGCTAATTAGTGAAATCAGTGGCAAGAAAATTTTTGAAACCCTCACCCAAATAGCCAAATTTATGACCGTCGGCGTGCTGAACACAGCCATAGACGCAGGTGCATATTTCGCGCTGACCCGCTGGCTGGGATTAGGCTCTGCGCTGGTGCTGGCAAAAGGGATCGCTTACGTGATCGGGATGCTAAATAGCTTTTTCTGGAACCGGAGATGGACTTTCGGCGACAATGGCAATATCTGGCGCGCGGCGGGATTGTTCACCCTCACCCACATCTTTGCGCTCGCGATCAATGCAGGTACGATGGCTCTTGTTCTTGATATGATGCAATTGCCAGAGATTATCGCCCTCGGCGCAGCGACAGCCGCATCCTTTATTTGGAATTTTGTGTTGAATAAGTTGGTGGTTTTCAAGGAATAAGGAAGTGGGTTCTTTGCATATCCTCCCTTATCAGGGTATGTATAGCTTTTCCCCTGCATCAAAAACCTTCTCTTCATCGCGCGTGATCAAATGAACTTTGCCTTCTCCCATCACCTGCCAATCTTCATCAAGCTTTCCAATCAGAGCCGTGTTTTCATCTACGCCCAAGATGAATTGACCATCTTTTAGTTGAGGGCGGATAGCAAAAAGAAAAGTCGATATAAGTCTACGCATGCGATCAAAGTGGGGGATGATAAATTTGGCTGGCAAAACTTGAAAAGCCTCTAATGATTTTAGTCCTGCTGTGCGCAGGTTGGGAATTCTGTCGGCTAAGATCATCGCCCCTGCTGAGCAGCCCGCGTAAATAGCACCACGCGCCCATGCTTTTTGGGCAGCTTGCCAGGCACGACTGCCTTGCATCGTTTCGTAAAGATAGGCCGGTTTGCCCCCAGAGAAATAGACCAGATCAGCGTTCTCCAGCGCAGATTTCCATTGTGGGTCGTTCGCTGATTCTCGGTCGATGATGCGGGCTGGGGTAACATCTGCACCTAATGCTTCAAAATGTTCAACGCCCATTTTTAGCCAGCGATCTACACTTTTCTCACCTTCCTGTCCGGCAGCTGTGGGCATACAGACCACGCGAGGGGCGCGTCCATTTGTATTGACCGAATCTAGAAGGTGGCGATCAACATCGTTCATTATGGGTAAATATTCTCCAGCTCCAACTAAAGCGATTAGTCCATTCATACCAATATAAATCCTTTTTTAGTGTTTGAACGCTTATATTTTTTCTTGCCCTATCAACTGAATAATTTCATCAGGTTGGCGCGTTGAAAAAGATAGTTCTTTGACGAATCCCCTTGCTTTCTTGAATCTTACAACCACTCTGCGATATTCAAGAAAATTGAAAGAAGCACGGTATCTTTTCTCAAAGACGAAAAAATGTATGCCTGCGCCACCATATTTCGTTATCTTAGGGAGGTTATCATCCAGTGCGCAGCCTGCGATATTATCGAAGAGGACTGTCCAGGTGAAGATGCCAAATCGAAGGGTGAGCGCATCTGATGAGATTTGAGTATGCAGTCTTCTGAAATTTAATACGTAAAAAAGGAAGGCCACAGATAAAGAAAGGAAAAGAATGGCTAAAGGCTGAAAACCAGAGAGCTTTACCTGCCAGAGAAAAAGTAGGAAAAAGACAAGCATCAGCCCCAGAAATAGAGCGCTTGTCCTTTTTGAAGAAAGAGATTCTTTGTATATATCGTTTTCATTCATCATATTCACCTAAACTAGATGATTATACGGCAGAAAAACGCATCGAAATTTAACATTATCTAAATAACTTCTGAACATCTCCCCTGTATACTACCCACAATGAAAAAACGATTCGCTTTACAAAGGAGCAAAAAATGTTAAAGCATAAAAAACTATTTTTACTGTTTACTATATTCACAATAGGATTAGCCGCTTGTGGTGCAAGCCCGGTGATAGAAGATCTTTCATCGCAGCCTAAAGAGGTGCAATCGGATGCGCCGCCCCCTGCTCAGAATACAGAGCAAAGTGCGCCAGCGCCACAAACTGCGGCTGTTTCGCAAAATACACAGGCAGCTATTTCGCTGAGTTATCCCATCATAGATACCGACCAAGGCAATTGTTACGATGCTCAGCGTCAAGTGGATTGCCCACAAATGGGATCTGCTTTCTTCGGGCAGGATGCCCAATATAACGGAAACCAGCCCAATTACACGGATAATGGCGACGGCACGATTACCGATAACGTGACAGGTCTCATGTGGCAGCAGGATCCTGGCGAAAAGATGACCTACGACGAAGCCGTCGCTGGCGCATCAGACTTGACCCTGGCTGGGTACGCGGACTGGAGACTTCCCTCTATAAAAGAGCTTTACTCGCTAATCCAATTCGACGGGCTGGACCCCAGCGGACCGAATGCAGGCAGCCTTACCCCTTTTATTGATACCGAAACTTTCAACTTTGAATACGGCGATGAAAGTGCAGGCGAGCGCGTGATCGACTCGCAGTGGGCAACCAGTACGAAATATGTCAGCACGACCATGAACGGGAATGAAACGATGTTTGGGGTCAACTTTGCCGATGGGCGCATCAAAGGCTATGGAACTGGCGCACTACGTGGAGGCGAAAAAGGTTTTTTCACCGTCTACGTGCGCGGAAACACAGCTTATGGCGAAAATATCTTCACAGACAATTTTGATGGCACAGTCACCGATAGTGCCACAGCTTTGACATGGACGCAAAATGACAGCGGCTCTGGCATGAATTGGGGAGATGCGCTTAATTATTGCGAAAGTCTTACCCTTGCAAATGAAGGCGATTGGCGTTTACCGAATGTGAAAGAATTACAGAGCATCGTTGATTATTCTCGTTCACCCGACACAAGTAACTCTGCTGCAATTGACCCGATCTTCAACACATCCACGATCACCAACGAAGCCGGGCAGCTTGATTTCCCCGCTTTTTGGAGCAGCACCACGCACGCGAACCAAGTCTCTGGCGGGAATGCATCTTACGTCAACTTTGGTCGCTCGATGGGCAATATGAACGGACACTGGATGGATGTTCACGGTGCGGGCGCACAGCGCAGTGATCCAAAAACAGGCAGCGCCGCCGATTGGCCTACCGGCCATGGCCCCCAAGGTGATGCCATTCGCGTGGATAATTATGTCCGTTGCGTGACAGATAGCAGCACCACGACAAATATCGCCGGAAATCCCTCGGCGGCACCCTCCGGGGCGACGACCCAGTCTCCAAGTGGGCAATCTGCTCCGGGACAGAACCAAGCCGAGGGACAAGGACGCCCCCAGATCGATTTTGTATCTGCCGCTGCTCAATTAGGTGTTACGGAAGAAGCTCTGAGAGCTGCGCTTGGTGCTCCACCGCCTGATTTCGCCGCAGCCGCCGCCCAATTGGATGTAGCCGAAGAGGCATTGATCGATGCTTTAGGCATCCCGGCTGGTGGACCGCCGAATGGTGGGGGGCAACCACCGACAAATCAACCATAAGATATTTATAAATATTCACATTAGGGCAAAGGAGCTTCGTACGAAGCTCCTTCTTTAATTTCGAAAACAATAATCTCAGTTTCTTCAAAATTACACAAATTTCAAACAGCTTCTAAACAATTCCTGAACATCTTTTTTCTATACTGTAGTCAATAAACGGGAAGGAGAGATCTCCCGTTCTACTCAAAGGAGAAATACAATGTTCAAGAAAAATCTTTATCTAGTTATTCTCATCCTGGCCATAGGATTGTCCGCTTGTGGGACTTTACCAGATGCAATGCAAAATCTGGATTTAGGCAACAGTGAAGTTGCTCAGGAACAAGCAACACCCTCTGAGCAACTTGTGCAAGGGCAAGCGTCTGGTGGACAGTCCCCGCAAGGACAGGCTCCTGATGGGCAATCTCCCCAAGGACAAGGGCCACAGGGTCAAGGCGATGGAGAACAGCGTCAACGCCCTCAAATTGATCTTGCTACCGTTTCAGCAACATTAGGTGTGACTGAAGAAGCACTGCAAACAGCTTTGGGTGAACCTGGGCAAGGAAAACCCGATTTCACAACAGTCGCAACTGAGCTAGGCGTTGCAGAAGAAGCGCTGATCGACGCAATGGGTATTCCTGCTAGTGGGCCTGAGAATGGTCAGCAAGGACAAGGACCACAAGGTCAAGATGGCGGCCAACGTCCACAGATCGATTTGGCCGCCGCCGCATCTGAATTAGGTGTGACCGAAGAAGCCTTAAAGACTGCTTTAGGTGAACCGGGGCAAGGACCTCCTGATTTTGCTGCAGCAGCAGTTGAACTGGGCGTGACAGAAGAAGCATTGATTACAGCAATGGGTGTCCCCGCTGGTGGCCCTGATGGTAATTTTGAAGGTCAAGGTCCATCAACACAAGGCTAGATTTATCACGGGCTGCGTAAGAATATATACGCAGCCTGTTTTTAACGGCAAATGTTTTTTTAGAGAGGTATACAATGAAGAAAAGAAATCGATTTTTACTAAGTTTTCTAATACTTGTTGCTATTTTAACGGGAGCCTGTTCAAATTCAGGAGAGATATCTTCCATCATAGAAGTGGACACATCCACAGAAGTAAACCCATCACAAAATTCTGAAACAGTTGAGGTAGTAAGTCCATCTGCAAATGCAAAATTTAGTGAAGAACAACAGAGCCAAGGGAGCGTTTCCTATCTCTTTTCCCCGATCCGTTCTACAAGCACTTATTTGATGGATGCCGCTGGAAATGCGCTTTACACCTGGGAGAGTGTTTATACGCCAGGTAATGCCGTCTATTTATTGGAGAATGGCAATTTACTGCACACGGGTTCGGTAAAGCCAAGCAAATTTGATGCCGGCGGCTCAGGCGGGATCATTGAAGAAATTGCTCCGGATAGTACGGTTCTTTGGAACTATCAATATGCTGATGATCAGGTACAACAACATCATGATATAGAGCAAATGCCGAATGGCAATATTTTGATCATTGCCTGGGAAATGAAAACAAAGGCCGAAGCGATCGCTGCAGGGCGTAACCCAAACTTATTGAGCGAAGGTGAGCTATGGCCTGACCATATTGTTGAAGTTGACCCAAATACGAAGAACGTTGTCTGGGAATGGCATGTCTGGGATCATTTGGTACAGGATTTTGACCCCAGCAAAGAGAATTACGGTGTTGTCGGTGAACATCCTGAACTGATCGATACTAACCTTACAAATCGCAAGGCTGCCGCAGATTGGAATCATATCAATTCCATCGACTATAACGCTGAACTCGACCAAATTTTGCTCAGCGTACACAGTTTCAGCGAAGTTTGGATCATTGACCACAACACAAGCACGGAAGAAGCTGTAGGTACAGCAGGTGATCTGCTATATCGCTGGGGAAACCCTCAAGCCTATGATTCTGGGAGTTCCAGCGATCAGCAATTTTATGTTCAACATGATGCGCAATGGATCCCTGATGGATACCCTGGTGCGGGCAATGTTTTGGTTTTCAACAATGGCGATCAGCGTAACAGACCTTATTCATCTGTGGATGAAATTGTGCTTCCACTCAATCCTGATGGAAGCTATACATATACAGGGATGCCCTATGGTCCCGAAGCTCCCGTTTGGACTTATGTAGCTGAAAATCCATCTGACTTCTTTGCCGATCATATTTCAGGCGCACAACGTCTTTTAAATGGAAACACATTAATTTGCAGCGGTACAGAGGGGATTTTCTTTGTAGTCACACCGGCTGGAGAGATTGTCTGGCGCTATGGCTACAACGAAGAAGTTTTCCGCGTTATCCGCTACGAAGCAGATTATCCAGGTTTGCCCAACCTAAAGTCAGAATCTATTAGGCCAATTCCGACAGCATCTGATGCTGGTAAGCCTGCTGGAGGGCAAAGCAATGGCCAACAGGGGCAACGCCCGCGCCTTGATTTTGCATCCGCTTCCGCCAAACTTGACATCACTGAAGAAGCATTGAAGACTGCTTTGGGCGCGCCACCTCCAGACTTTGCTGCTGCCGCTGCTCAATTGGGCATCACCGAGCAGGAATTGATTGCAGCGCTGGGGATTCCAGCAGGTGAATTTCTAAATGGTGGTGAATAACTGCTGAACTAAACCACCAGAAAATTACTGTAGATGATTGTCTTCTTCAAGAAGACAATCATCTATTTATTTCTACACAAGTTTTGATGACTAAACCAAAGCTTAAACGAATCTAAACAATTTCTGAATATCTTTTTTCTATACTTCAAATATTGAACTCTACGTTCAATACAAGGAGAATAAAATGTTGAAGAGCAAAAAAACGATCTTGATCTTTCTTATCCTGGTTATTGGTCTTTCTGCTTGTGGAGCACAATCTACAACAGAAGTCTCACCCACTAATGCTGAGAAAAGCGTAGAAACAGAGGCAGAACCGACGCCTGTTTTGGCACAGGAAACTACACCGGATACCGAAACGACATCTACCTTCACCCTCACTAGTCCCGATCTGCCTCTTGGTGGATACCTCCCCGTCGAATATACCTGTGATGGTGATGGATCCACTCTTGCCCTCTCATGGAGTGGGGCACCTTTTGGGACAGTTGGCTATGCGGTTATCATGCACCATATTCCCAATGCTGAAGAAAGTGCGCACTGGTATTGGGTACTATATAACATCCCGACAAATGTGCTAAGCCTGCCCAAAAATGTGACTGGCGTAGGAACGCTTGGGAACAATATTAACAACGGTCTCGCGGAATACTCCCCGCCCTGCTCCAAAGGCCCTGGAGACAAGGAGTACATCTACACAGTCTATGCTCTTTCCGCAGAACCCCATTTGACTGTCCCTACGGCACAAATTGATCGTGATGCTCTGCTGGCTGCCATCCAAGATATTACCCTTACCAGCTCAGAATTGCATGTGGTCTATGCCCGCTCTGGGATGACCGACGATAGTCAGCAAACTCAACAAGCTGTTGAGGCTAAACTTCCACCCCCTGAAGCCTACGCTGCCTGCACAGACAAGGCTCTGGGAGATTCCTGTAATTTCACCGCCGCAAAAGGTCCAGAGTCCGGAACCTGTGAATCTGTTCAAGATCAGATTACTTGCGTTGCTCCACATGGCCCTAATGGTCAGAATGGGCAGCAAAGTCAGCAGGGAGGGCAACAGCCCACTAATGGCGCCCCTGCCTACAACATTGAACAAGCTATCTCCGACCGAGCGCAGGGGATGACGATTGCTTACGATGCTCTAGCCTTTTTGACCGGTGACCTTGGTTCAGATTCGTTTTTCCCGCCAGGAAAAGTGGCTGATTTTTGGGGTCTTCAATACCTGCGCGATAATGATCCCAGTGAGATGGGGCACGCCGGTGATTTTTTGACCAGCGCTGCTATGAATACATTCTATAACCTGACGCCTGATCAGCGTGCTGAACTGGTTGCGTTAGCTGAAAGCCAGGTAGACTCGATCAATGAATATGGTTATATGCGCTTCACTTTGATAGATGCTTTCAATCGTTTGCTGGAAGGAGATCTGCCCACAGGAGCAACAGAACTGAATGAAGAAGCTGTAAAAGCTTATTCTGCAGAACTCTACCGATTGGATGGAGAAATCAGCTTCGATCGAGCAGAACTGATGGGCAACATTCTGAACAATCTGAGTGCCGAGCAAAAAGCCTATTTCGATGCCATGGTTGGTAAAGGGATGCTCGAATGGGCTGATGTGGAAGAACCCGCTGATATGCGAAGCCTCGATCGAGATGTAAAAGTAGCAGTGATGACCTACGCTGCTGATATGTTCAGTTGGTATGCAGGTTCAGTGGAAGCAGATGTATATTTTTGCCCCGAGCGTCACGGGACTTACTTTGGTTCCTTTTACCTCAAAGACATCCATGCAATGAGCGATTCCAGTTATGCTATCCCCACCGACCTAACTGGCAATATGGGTGAAGCCATGTTTGAAACATTGGCACATGACCAGTCTCAATTAATTACAGATCTTGTCGATGTTCAAAAACCCTCACTACAGGGAATTGTCGATGTCCGTGAGCAGATATCCATTGAATTACGCAAATTCTTGGACGGTGAGGCTGCTGATAAAGCTCTGATTATAAGCCTGATGGAAGAATATGGCACTCTTGATGGTGCGATCATCTATAATTACGCCACCAATTTTTCTCAGGTAAACCAAAGCCTGACCGATGAACAGCAGGCGCAGTTAATGGCTTATCGTGAAGAGATGCTGGGTGATTTGATGTATCCCTCAGGAGCGTATCTTTATTCGCAGGCCATTTCAATGCCAGCGATATTGAATACAGATTTCCTGTTCAAATAAAATCCATATGGTGGATACCTGCTCTTCTCATGCAGGTGTCCACCACAATAGAGAAGACTAATCTTATGGATAAATCAAATAAAGTTCGTACAATGAGTGGTGTAGCCATATTTTCGTAAGAAGGAGCTAGAGAAAGAACCAGAATTCAAATTCTCTAGAAATTGTTTCGCTAACTC